>CAZOHL010000093.1:0-12078 GCA_964579645.1 uncultured Rikenella sp.
GGATGAAGTCAACCACGTAGTTACGCACGGAGGGGCCGTTCGGTCCCATATCCTTTGACCCCAGCTTCGTTTTGGTCTGCGATTCAAAGATTGGTTCCTCTATTTTGACTGATACGGCTGCGATTATTGATGATCTGATATCAGAAACATCAAAGTCCTTTTTGAAGAACTCCTTGACGGTACGGGTAATCGCTTCGCGGAATGCGATGAGGTGTGTTCCTCCCTGCGATGTATGCTGACCGTTTACAAAGCTGTAATAATCTTCTCCGTACTGGGTCCCGTGAGTCATGGCCACCTCTATGTCGTCTCCTTTTAGGTGGATGATCGGGTAGAGCCCTTCGCAGTTCATATTGTCATTGAGGAGATCTACAAGACCGTTGCGCGACACAATCTTGTTGCCGTTGAGGTTGATGATCATACCCGCGTTGAGGTACGAGTAGTTTTTCATCATGCTCTCCACGTATTCAGAGATAAAATGGAAGTTGCCGAACATGGCCTCATCAGGAATGAAGACCACCTCGGTTCCGTTTTCTTCGTCAGTTTTTCTCAGGGGAGCATCTCTTAACAGCTCTCCGCACCTGAACTCAATCTCCTTCAGCTGGTTGTCACGAAATGATCTGATTACAAAAGATGACGAGAGGGCGTTGACGGCTTTTATACCCACGCCGTTGAGACCCACAGATTTCTTGAACGCCTTTGAGTCATATTTTGCGCCGGTATTCATCCTGGAGGAGACATCAAGCACCTTTCCGAGGGGTATACCGCGGCCAAAGTCGCGCACCCTCACCTCCGAACCTACAATGCTGACGTCTATTCTGCGGCCGAAACCCATCATATACTCGTCAACCGCGTTATCCATCACCTCCTTCAGCAGGACATATATTCCGTCATCAAGCGAGGAGCCGTCACCCAGCTTGCCGATGTACATACCGGGACGCAGCCTGATATGCTCTTTCCATTCAAGGGTTTTAATGTTCTCCTCAGAATAATTGCCGTCCATTATCCTAAATTTTGGGGCAAATATAAAGAATTAGGCAAGGCGAATCTTTCCGATTTATCAACAACCAAGGGGAATTGTCCTCAGATTTGCGAGTTGCGATGTGCGATGTGCGAATTGTGAGGTGCTATGTGAGGATTGCGGCTAAATCACAAATCGCAAATCGCTAATACTATTCGCTTCGCAGCTGGTCCATGGCGGTGACCATGATAGCCTGCACACGTGTGGCCAGTTCTTCCGGGTCACCGGTTCCGAACTGCCCCGGGAAGATGGGATCAAGCACCCTGATCCTCACAATGCGGCGGTTTCTGAAGATGATTCCTCCCTTCTTGGGCATGATCTCGCCTGTACCATCGATCAGCACCGGCAGCAGCGGCTTGTCGGTCTTCACCGCAAGCTGAAATGCTCCTGTCTTGAACTTTCCGATAGCGCCGGTCAATGAACGAGTCCCTTCGGGGAAAATCACAACGGAGATTCCGTCCTGCAATGACTCGACACATTTCTCCATCATCCTGATCACGCTGGACTTGTTACCCCTGATCAGTTCAATGTACTTTACCATCCTCATCTCCCACCCTACCACCGGTACGCGGAATATCTCGGCTTTGGAAACCCACCTAAGGCGGTGGCGCAGCATGTTGAAAAAGACTATGTCAAGAAGCGACTGATGATTCGGGATGATTATGTAAGCCTGTTTCTGGTCAAGCTTCTCGCGGCCGTCAACTATCACTTTCCAGAAAGGACTCATTTTTGTGAGCACTATCCCCTGGATGACCATCCACCTGTTGTTCATCAACCGGCGGCGGTCAAAGGCGAGAGCCAGCAGCCACAGTAATATTGCGACAGGTAAGGCGAGCAGTACGAACGTGATGCTCGAGAACCAAACCCAGAGTGACTTGATTATGTTCATAGTTAAATGCTTTTGTTCATTTTCGTTGCCGTCCAGGCAAGCGCGGCGCCTGCAGCCAGTCCCAGGGTGGCTCCCCCGAGCACATCTCCGGGATAGTGAACCCCAAGATAAATTCTTGAATATGAAACAACCACTGCCCAGATGATGACTGTCCAGGTATACCAGCTTCTGCGCAGCAGTGGCGCCGTGAAAGCAGCGATACCGAATGTATTGGCGGCATGCGCCGATACAAAACCGTACATACCGCCGCAGTATCCATTCACCGTGTGTACCATTCCCGCAAGTGCCGGCTCATGGCACGGCCGCGGCCTTTCGACGAGGTTTTTGAGCAGGTTGGAGCCCTGGTCAGTGAGTAAAACCAGTACCGGCACCAGAACAAGGGGAATCCATACCCGTTTCCTGTACTTCACCGCCAGCAGCCAGATAATCAGCACATAAAACGGTATCCAGACCGTACGCATGCTCAGCACCCACATCACCCTGTCAAGGAAAGGTGTATGAAGAGAGTTCAGAAACAGGAATATTGTACGATCCAGTTCAACCATCGTCAGCTGTTTATTGCTCTCCAGAGCAGGTCTTTCAGCGGCGTGATGCCCGTGCCCTTCACGGAGGAGATGAATACAACCGGAATGTCTCCGGGAAGAAGCGGTCTCATGGCATCAGTGAGCTCCTCATCGAGCAGGTCACATTTTGAGATTGCCATCACACGCTTCTTGTCAAGCAGCTCGGGATTATACTTGCGAAGCTCCTCCACCAGGATGTTGTACTCCCTGGCAATATCCTCAGTGTCAGCGGGAATCATGAAGAGAAGCACGGAGTTGCGCTCTATGTGTCTCAGGAACCTGTAGCCAAGTCCCTTTCCCTCGGCAGCACCCTCAATGATGCCGGGGATGTCTGCCATTACAAACGACTTGTCGTCGCGATAGTGTACTATTCCAAGATTGGGCGTCAGGGTTGTAAACGGGTAGTTGTCGATCTTGGGCTTCGCGGCGCTGACCACTGACAAAAGTGTTGATTTGCCAGCGTTGGGGAAGCCCACCAGTCCTACGTCCGCCAACACCTTCAGCTCAAGGATGAAGAATCCCTCAAGGCTGGGTTCGCCCGGTTGGGCGAAGCGTGGAGTCTGGAAAGTGGCCGACTTGAAGTGGGTGTTGCCCAGACCGCCGCGGCCTCCCTTGAGCAGGATCTTCTGTTCTCCGTCAGTGGTTATCTCAAACAGGATTTTCTCCGTCTCTTCCTCCCGTGCCACTGTGCCCAGGGGGACCTCAATAATGACATCCTCACCGGCGGCGCCGCTCTTCTGGTTTGATGAGCCGGACCCGCCGTGGCCGGCGAATAGATGCTTGGTATATTTAAGATGAAGGAGGGTCCACAGCTGAGAGTTACCCCTGAGGATTACGTCGCCACCCCTGCCACCGTCGCCGCCGTCGGGACCACCTTTCGGCTTCGATTTCTCGTGTCTGAGGTGTGCCGATCCCGCGCCACCCTTACCTGAGCGGCAGAAGATTTTTACGTAATCAACGAAGTTTGTGTCAGCCATCAGCTAAATTACTGTTTCTATCTCTTTGCAGAGCCTGCCGAAGATGTCATCAATTGAGCCTACACCGTCGACGCTCCTTGAGACTCCTGCCTTTCTTCCGAAGTCAATGACAGGCTCTGTCTTGGCGCGGTAAACGGCGATGCGGTTGTTGATTATATTCTCATCTGCATCATCTGCCCTGCCTGAAACCAGGGCCCTCTTCTTCATGCGATCCATCAGTTCGGTATCGTTTACCTCAAGCACCAGCATGAGGTCAATCTTCATCCCTCTCCCTTCGAGCATTTTCTGGAGCGCTTCAGCCTGTTCCACCGTGCGGGGGAAACCGTCAAATATGAAACCTGCTTTGCCGGTTGTGGAGTCTATCTTCCCTGCAATCATTGCTATAACAACATCATCCGGTACAAGTTCGCCGGCGGCCATTATAGCTTCCATCTTTTTACCCAGCGGGGTGCCGGCGGCCAGTTCAGCCCTGAGCATGTCACCGGTGGAGAGATGCAGAAAGTTATACTTTTCGGCCAGCGTGACCGATTGTGTTCCCTTCCCTGATCCGGGAGGGCCGAACATTAGAATATTTACCATTGCAGAATGTTATTTTGTTAGTTTGTAAATCGCCCTGAGGTTGCGGCCGTAACCGTCATAATCAAGCCCGTATCCCACCACGAAGTTGTTCGGGATCTCAAAACCAATGTAATCCACCGGTATGTCTTTCGTATAGGCTTCCGGTTTGAACAGCAGGGTGCAGATCTTTACGTCAGCTGCCTTCCTGAGTTTAAGTTCGCCTATCACCCTTTCGAGCGTAGCTCCGGTGTCAACGATATCCTCGAGCACCACCACGGTCTTGCCGGTTATGTCTTCGTTCCACCCGATGAGTTCCTTGATCTTGCCGGTGCTTGAGGTACCGTCATATGAGGCCAGTTTGATGAATGATACCTGGCATTCGAGGTTTATCTGCCTGAAGATGTCAGCAGCGAAGAGAAAAACGCCGTTGAGGACGCCGAAGAAAAGGACATCCTGACCTTTCAGGTCTTCATTGATTTTTTCCGCGAGGGCCGTTATACGGCTCTGTATTTCATCTTCGGTGATGTACACCGAGAACTCTCTGTCAAGGACTGTTATCTCATTCATGGTTGAGGTGGTTGGTGCCGCAAAATTATAAATTTAAACCTTATTTTTGCCCAGGCAATGGTCTATACGTTAAAAAACAAGAATATGAATCCGGAAGTAAGCATTATCATGGGCAGCGTCTCCGACCTGAAAGTCATGGAGAAGGCAGCAGAGTTTCTTGACAGTGTGGGAATACCCTTTGAGATCAACGCCTTGTCGGCGCACCGAACACCTGATGAGGTGGAGAAATTTGCGCACAGCGCGGCAGGCAGGGGAATCAAGGTTATTATTGCCGGAGCCGGCATGGCAGCACATCTGCCGGGAGTGATAGCAGCGATGACTCCGGTGCCGGTCATAGGCGTGCCTGTGAAGGCTTCCCTTGACGGGATGGATGCATTGCTTGCCATTGTGCAGATGCCTCCCGGGATACCGGTAGCCACCGTGGCCATTGACGGAGCGCTTAATGCCGGCATACTGGCAGCGCAAATGATTGCCACCGGTGACCCGGCTGTCATGGAAAAGCTGATCACCTATAAGGAGAGCCTGAAGCAGAAGATCGTGAAGGCCAATGAGGAGCTCGGGGCGGTGAAGTACAGGAACAGGACCAATTGAGTTGGCAGTTTGAGGCTCCGACGAAGGCCGAGGATCAATCCCGTACACGATAATGCCGGGATGATAGTACCCAGTCGGCACCAGGTAGTATCATCTGGCAGTCGGCGGTCAGGAAGCGGCCTGAATATCCGACACCGGTGGAAGGATCAATCCTGATTACAATCCTGTCCCGTAGGAACCGGGAGTATCATGATGGAAGCCGTAGTCTCCGGCACCAAAGGAGTGTCAATTGTCTGTTGTGGTCAGAGTATCTTTTCAAATTTACTCCAGAAAACTCTTTGCTTTAAGGCTTCCGACTGTGCGGCGTCATTTGCGTCAGTAAGCCTGAGAAAGTCTTCCGCCGTGACAAACTGTATAAGATACACCCCCTGTGGAAGATCCCCGGTATTCACTGACACTGTGCTGCCGCTAAAGGTCAGATGTTTCTTCAGCGAAAGGAATGTATCATATATCCTTAATTCGGTAATGGCCTCAGGATTGATCTCCACAGCATCATTGGCGGTTATCTCAACATAGAGTACATCCCTGACCGGATTGGGATAGATATTAAATGAGACCATCTCCTGCCGGTCACAGTCAATGACATCAAAATACTCGATATGATACGAACTGCCACCACATGGATTAACTGCTTTTACTCCGATGGAATATCTGCCCGGTGTTGTACCTGAAGGATAGTAGAATTTCAATGAAGAGCCTGTCCTGCTCCCGATAATTACCCCGGGTGGCTGAAGATCCCAATACCATGAGCTTACATATGACGGGTACGGATGTAACAGGCCTACCTGGTAGTAATAAGCGGGGCCTCTGCATACACCATCTTCAGGAAGCAATGTAATTGCCGTCGGACTCGTAGGGGTACCTGCCCATACGGACTTCGTGAGATTGAACGTATCACAGGTAGTCACTAAAGTGGCAGTAATTGTTCCGACTCCCTTCCTGAGTCCGCCTGTCCAGGCTGTTGAAAAGGTTGATCCTGTTCCGGAGGTGGTTGTGAAATAATAAGACGGGCTGGCACTCCAGCTGACAGAAACCCCGTCCGGAAGGTTGCTAACCTCAAATGTCGCCCCAGATGAGCAAACAACAGAGGGGCCGGAGACAGATGGACTTCCTTCGGTGGTAGTGGTAATTGCTCCCGTACCACATGGGTCAAGCCAATTTCTCAGGCGAGTCGCATCTGTTCCGCCTCCATCCCATGACAGATGAAAACAACCGTATTCAGCACGTGGCTGAACACAATAACCAAAAGAAGGATTATAATTTTGATTGCCATGAAGCTGACCTGTAATCCTACCATTTTGATCCAATATGGGAGATCCAGATGATCCATGCTCAACAACACCATCCTCATAATATACAAGCCAATGATTATTGATGCCTCCCCAAGAAGACACTTGAAACTGGTCTTCTTCAAAAGAAATTTTCATTACATCACCTGAAGGATGATGAATCCCTGTTCCGAAGGTAGGAATACTACCACTTCTGTCCCATCCCAGCCAGGTGAACCGTATATCACCCAAGGGCGTTATATCCATTTCCATTAGTGCAAAGTCTGTAATATTCCATGCCGATCTGAACTCTGCCCCATTGTATGTAATTCCTGTTGTTGCTGTGTTTCCGCCGCATGATCTCATTTTATACTGGAACTTGAACATCCAGTTCTCAGCGTTGTTTATTTCATAGGCTTCTAATATTCCATCACCTTCATCAACATCAAGGTTTATTTCCGGATCTCCAATATCAATACAATGAAATGCAGACAGGAAGTAGGGTTCGAAATTTTGATCTGCTGTCATCAATAAAGAGCCACTACACCATTCTTCTCCATTAGAGAGAAGGACCAAAGCAACAGCATTCGATTCCTTATTCCAGACCGGGAAGCAGTTAATGTCATTATTGCATGTATCAGACTCACCTAAATTACTATAAGCCATAGTAGAGAATAGATTTTTGTATCCATGCACAACCTTTCTTATGGTCAACTGCGTTAGTCCTATTTTGTCTGTCGGCTCAAACA
Organism: uncultured Rikenella sp.; assembly: GCA_964579645.1. Taxonomy (GTDB): domain Bacteria; phylum Bacteroidota; class Bacteroidia; order Bacteroidales; family VadinHA17; genus SR-FBR-E99. Next base: position 7,181 of record CAZOHL010000093.1, read on the forward strand.
GGTAAATGGTAGCCAGTTCTCCCTGAATAAGATCGGTCAGGAAATAGCCGCTTTTTGTATTTTGCCTGGCAGAAACAGGTCCGTAAAGCATTGTCCCGTCAGCATTGATGATATAAAATTCAGTACCATCAGGCATGTAAAACTTATCAAATACAAAATTGATAGAATAAGCGCCCACTGACCTAAATTCCATTGTCCACAGGCGGCCTCCTTCGATATTAGTCCATTCCCCGTCAGAAAGAGTTATATCGGCGTCAAATCCTTTACCAAAACGAAAGGGAACATCCAATTCTAAATTCATGTTGTCCTCATCTATCAGTTTCTTAAAATCAAATGAAGGAAATTCCCTTGACTTGCTTGCCCTGGGATGGCTTTGGATATACTTGACCTGATTATAACCGTCCCCATCCGGGAAAAATCTGGTTTCTACCTGGCTATATGCTATTTGCAAAATATGTAGAAGTGTGAGAAAAAAGATAGTTCTTTTCATCCCTACTGTACTCTAAAATTGATTCTATATCTAAATTTATTAATAATGTATTCTTTATTATTAACTTTATAATGAAAATCTAATTCGATGCTAGTAAAATAGTCCCCCTTGTCTAAGAAACTTTTACTCTCACTCATACATAGGGGGTAATCAGGTGTAGAATATTCAGTTAATACCCAAGGGCAATTTAAATTTTTAATAGAGGATTGTAATAAATCAATTTCCTTAGGCAGTCCGCTGAAATTGCACCATACTCCAGTCCAGGGTTTGCCCATATCTTTATTGTCCGTGTATCTATATACCCTATAGAATTCATAATTAATAAATTCTGTGGTAACAGATATTGTATTTTGCAAATTATTTTTAAACGAAAAACTTAAGATAAAATTCTCTTTTTCGTTGAAAATCGTGGATGGGATTCCTTGTTCATTCAACAAGCAGAATTTAAATTCAATGCCCTCCGTTTCGTTTTGAATTACAGGGTTTTTACTGTCGGGTGTTAACTCCAGTAATACTTTATCTCCTTGTTGCCCTCTTTCACATCCTATCCCCATTAAAAATAGAAGCAGGATGACAATCGTGGTTTGTAAACTGCCTTTTTTCATGCCCTTTATATTTTTCAGTTAACATATCCTGAGTTCCATCGCTTTGCTAATTACCTGGGAAAGCAACCAAAAGTATTCCATTGACCATCACCTCGTAATTTACATCAAATAAATGACAATACCAAAATTTTTAGCTAATCTCGTTTATATGGTCAGGCCCTAAGGTATGTGGGGATAAAAGTCAATACCTGTTACATGTTACCAGCAGGCATACTGACAGAACAGATAATCTCCAATGGTGAACCTGTCTTTATGGAGAAGCTCATCGCCTACAAGGAGAGACTGAAGGAGAAGATCGCCAAGGCCAATGAGGAAATGGGGGTAGTGAAGTACAGGCACCGGACGAATTGAAGATCAGGCAATAGGCAGTAGGCAATAGGCAGTAGTGGAATAGCAGGTATTATGTCAGAAGGCAGGAGCGAGCAATGAGAATAGGATCAGCGTTTCTTTGGACTTTCTGATAATTTTCGGATCAGGCTATTCAGCATTTTGGCAATCTCATCACATTCCTTTTCCAGGTTACTGATATCCAGTATGTAAGACAGACTCAGAGCGATCTCGAGTTGAGTAACCAACTCAAATAGAGAACCTCTGGCTATCTGAAGAAACCGGACATACTCAGAAGTATGCTGACGCCCGTAACCCTCAGCAATATTCGATGGAATTGAAGTCGCACATCTTCTGATCTGCATCTTTAGTCCGAAGATTTCCTCTTTAGGAAAACCTCGGGTAACTTCGTAAACCGATCTCACCAACTTAAGACTTCTCTGCCACACAATCAGCTCCCTGAAACTTTCCATATCTTCCTTTATTACTGCAATCAACACTATTGCCTCTTGCCTCTTGCCTACTGCCTAAAACACAATCCTTACCTGTCCCTTCACTTCCTGCCTGATCCCATTCTCTTCATTAGTTCCGGAATAAGTATAGCCGTACTTCACCCGCGCTTCGACGCGGTCAGAGGGCTTCCATGAAAGCATTATGGATGACCGCGTCATATCACCGTACAGTGCCGGCACACTGAATGAGTTGAGCAGGTCATTCTCCCATGCATAGAGACGACTGTCCCATCCTCCCGTAGAGCAGAGGGCATACCTGAACCAGAGCTTCAGAGGCACACTCCGGAACGAATAACAGAAATCCTGGCTAAGAAGGTAACCCTTCTCCTGCGCAGGAGTGATGAAGGATGTTGAGGCACGGGTGGTGAGACGCAAGGTTTGAGATGGGATGATATCGAACACGAACCCGAGCTGTCGCCTTGTATGCGTCACCGATATGGCTGCGCCGGTCTCTCTGGCAGCATCATACTCCCGCGATGAGGATGTCCAGGAGAGTCTCATTGAGATGTTATCGCGTGGCTGGTATTCTCCCTTTATCTCTATCCTGTTTCCAATGGATGAGGCTGAGCTCCGGTAGCGGGGCGTAGGGATCCTGTAATGATCAGTTGCTGCAGTGATAAACAGATGTCTTGCAGCTTCAAGATGAAGAGAGGCTGAGAGGCCAGTCTCGTTGCCCGACCCTGACCCGGCCTTGAAAGCCCCTGAATGAAATGCATTGTATCCGGGTGCGAAGTGACGTGCAAGGATGTTGAAAGTAATCCTGGCGGAGGGCTTTACCCTCAGTCCTGCTGTGGCTGCCCATGAATCCCTGAGATTCAGTACGCCTGTCGCTGACGCTGAATCCGTAAGATCCATTCCTGCTTCGGCGAAAAATAGTATAGAACCTGTTCCCGCCCTGACGTCAGCAGCCAGATTGACCAGCCTGTCTCCCCTAAAAGCATGAAGGTTTTCCGGTTTGGTTATATCAGGGAGAAACGGCAGTGAGAACCACGTTGAAGATGCACTTATGCCGCCCCTGATCTTCTCCGCACCAGCAATGAGACGTATTCCGGCAATTGTTTCCGTGAGACTGTTGCGTGCCTCCAGCTGGGATTCCGTTGTATGAATCCCTCCACTTACAAGATTGGTCACTCCTATTGTGATGCTGTCTTCCGCAAACAAAACGCGGGCATCGATTTTATTCGAAGAGGCAAACAGCACTGCCCCGGCATTCATGTTGCCGAGAGTAAGGCTTATTCCCCTGAAGAAATTGTTCTCCTCAGTGGATGTATAGGGCGACGAGACGCTGCGTCCTGACATGAACGACGGTGAGCTGAGCCATGAACCCATCCACCGGCTGCTGTTGAAGAGCAGCCCCTCACCCGCCCTGATCTTGAAATCTCCTGCTATGATCCTGTTTATGAATCCCTTCCCTTCGTACTCGATATAGCCTGAGAGGAAGTCGGTTCCGGGTGTGTTTTTGAACGTGAAGGGTTCGCCCGGATCATTCTCAGCCGTCAGGCCTAAACTGATGCTTCCCTGCTCATGCTTCACCTTGAGCAAAGATCGTATCCCCTCCGTACCGGTCTCGTTCCCGCTGAAACGGGATGACACCGTCATGGTCAGCAGTGTGCGGCCGTAGTTCTTCCCTCCTTTCGGCGCCACTGTTTCAAGCGATATATAAGGAGCCATCAGCAACACAGTATTGCGGTCAAAGGCAGGAAGCAGGGCAAGTTCATAAAGGGTTACAACACTGCCGTTCTTTTTGATATGATCGGCAAGCACCATCACCTGGAATTCCGTCAGAAAAAAGAGTCGTGATATTTCCTTTTCATCACCAGTATTAATAATCACAGGCGAGACCTTCAATTCCTCCAGTTCCTCCAGCATGGCCGCCGGATCAGCATCTTCATACAGGGCAAGGATCTCCTCAACGGATTCCTTTATTGACTGGTTTTCCTCCTGGCACAACAGGCGGCCCGGGAGGAGTGTTATTATGATTACTGCAAAAGTGATCCTGCAGCTCGAAAGTTTTTTCATAGAGTCATTATTGTGTTACTGAAGCCCAGCTGATTTTCCTTGCAGTCATTATTGTGTTACTGAAGCCCGGCTGATTTTTCTTACAGTCATAATTGTGGCTCAAGGGATGAGTGGCAGTTCATTTGATTGTCCATGTAATTGAAACAGAAGAGGTAACACCGGTGACGCTGTTGAGGAGGAAACCTGCATCAGCCTGCAGGCGGCCTGTTCTGAACCCGATACCAAACGCGAAGGCAGAGGGTGAACTCATATACCCTGTGCGCAAAGTCAGCCTTTTCAACACATCCCATGAAATGCCGCACTGAACGGAGAGTGGCTCATTGCTCACCTTGGATCCCGTCAGGGTGAGGAACAGTCCGTCAGATTGCCTCCAGCTCAGGCCGGCTTCAATTGATGATGGAAGGGTATTCAGGGGAGCCAATGGATTGAAGAGATGGACCCCGACAGTCAGGGCAGGTGAGATGAGGCAGGTCACCCCTGCCTCAAATGTCATATGTGAGACATCGCGGTATTCGCCAATGCCGTGTTCCGAGATATAATCAACCTGAACCCCGAGCGCAACAGCGTCAGTGATTTTTACCGCACTGCCAACTCCGGTGAACAGCCTGTAGTAATCGGCGTTGCCGTAATGAGTTGCCACGAGTCCCAGTGGCGCCGGCTTCAAGGCGAAAACAGCACTGACAGCCTTTGAAGAAAGGGCAGGCATCATGAACCGGTTCTCCAGCCCGAAGGAGAAGCCTGTTGACGGAGCCGCAGTCAGCAGCGCCTGGTTATGGAAGCAGTTCCAGTGGCCGGGCGAGGCGGTAACGGCAAACGCCATCCCCATGGCATCAGCGCCATGTGGTACAAACAGGGGTTCTCCGGCGCGCAGCCCGGCTACATTGAAAAATAGCAGCAATAATACCGCATTCCACCGCAGCATCATGGTGAGACATAATTACTCCA
>CAZOHL010000094.1:0-11845 GCA_964579645.1 uncultured Rikenella sp.
AGTGGATCAGACAAGTTCCGCAAATTTTGATTGGAGAAATTTTAATGGCTCAAACTGGATGACCCCTATCAAAAATCAGGGTAGTTGTGGTTCATGTTGGGCAGTCGCTACAGTGGCTGCATTTGAAGCAAAAATAAAGATTCAAACCAATAGACCTGATTTAGTTATCGATTTATCAGAACAAGAGTTCCTTTCATGCGGTCAGTCCAATTATAATTGTGGTGGAGGTAGTGCCACGTGGGTATTGAATTATATCCAAGATTATGGAATTGTTGAAGAATCCGTTTTCCCTTATACTTCAGGAAGTGGGACAGTCCCTCCATGTATTTCACTTGAAGGTCAGAAAAAGTATAAAATTAATGGATGGGAAATGCTGCCATATAACATGGACCCGCATGATATCAAGGAAGCCTTAAGAGAAAAAGGGCCAATAATCTTCTATACTTTTGTGGATAATGATTTATATAACTATCAGGGCGGTATACTTAGACCCACTTTCAAAGAAGGATTACCTCAGAAAACAATGATTTTAATCGGGTATAATGATAGTGAAGGGTATTGGATTGTAGAAAATACTTGGGATAGTTGGTGGGGTGAAGATGGTTATTATAGGCTGTCCTATGACGCAACCTCATATTTCATAACATATAAATATGTTATTAATAGTGTTGCAATAACTAATTAATATGCCCCTCAAAGACTCCAGTTAGTCTTCGTAATATAAATGTATATAATTGCTCATTAGTTTAAGTTCTTAGGTATTCCGGTTTACAGATTGCTAATGCGTATTTGATTAAACAATTACAGTTTAAGAAATTTAATATATCCAGCCCTCGGATCAGCTCCGGGGGCTTTTTATTACCTTTGGATTGAGGTAGCCCTCAATCTTGACAGACAGTACCCCAGCCAGGGGATAATGCAGCGAGACCAGGGGCGGTCTATTTATATGGACACAACTACACCCCTATAAATAAGCAAAGCCCCTGAAGATCAGAGGCGTTGCATTGTTTTGAGGGCGGTGCGGACGGGACTCGAACCCGCGACCCTCGGCGTGACAGGCCGATATTCTAACCAAACTGAACTACCGCACCAAAAGCGATGCAAAATTAATCCAATTTTTTATTCCTCAAAATTTTTTGCTCAAATATATTTCACTCCCCTGACAGCCTCATTACAGGACCCGGAAAGGCCTGAAAATACATATGATATATGATGTAAATCAGCCGGATATTCAGCAGGTTTATTATATTTGTTCTGAAGCCTCATTATGAAAAATATTTATTTCAAGCTCGCAGAAACCGGGAACTCTGTTTCAGGAGTCGTATTGGCAACCGTAGTATCGGTCAGTGGTTCAACACCTCAGAAGCCGGGCAGCTCTGCCATCTTCTCCAACGGCAGGCTTATCGCCGGTACTGTCGGGGGAGGGGTAATAGAGAACAGGGTAGCTCTGTATGCCTCCTCATGCCATGAAGGAAAAGAATCGGCCCTCCTTACTTACCACCTGGACAAAGAGACAAACAATCCGGAGGAAGCCGTATGCGGAGGGGTTATTACAATCCTGGTCGACGGAGATCCCCTTGCAAACCTTCAGGCGTTCCGCGAAATGGAACAGGGAATAAGGGCTGGTCAGGCCGGCGTGCTTGTAACAAGGGTGGTGCCTTGGAATGACACAATTGTAATGATAAAGCGATGCTGGGCTACAGGTACCTGTGACCTGCAACTCCCCGGAAATAATATGCAAAGAATAAATGAGGAGGTGCAAAGAATACTTGTAACCGGCAGCAGATCAGATTACCGGCAGCTTGACATTGCAATCCCTGGTGAACAGTGCAATGCAAAATTATTTCTTGAACCTGTTTTTCCTCCGCAACAGCTTGTAATAGCAGGTGCAGGGCATGTGGGCAGGGCTGTCTCACATCAGGGTAGACTCCTGGGTTTTGAAGTCACAGTCATCGATGACCGCCCTGAATATGCGAACAGCACGAACCTGCCTGATGCCGACTACATTGTTGTAAATGACATTGGGCAGGCAATGCAGGAACTCCCGAAAGACAAGGATACTTTCATCGTGATCGTAACAAGGGGCCACCGCCATGATGCCGAAGCACTTCGTCCCTGCATAGGCTCTGCGGCAGCATATGTGGGTCTGATGGGAAGCCGGGTGAAGGTGGCAAAGATGCACGAAGAGTTCATATCCAATGGCTGGGCATCAGAGGAACAATGGCAGCGTATCTGCACCCCGATCGGAATAGAGATAGGCTCCGTAACCGTTGAGGAGATTGCTGTCAGTATTGCTGCCCAGCTTATTAGTTATAGAGGCAATAGGCAGTAGAGGGCCGAGCGTATAAAAATGATCCGCTGGCTGGCGGATCATTTTAGAGAAGGAGCCAGGTTGCAGGGATGGAATGAGATTGAATTAAAAGATTGAAATTGAATTTGTTGTAAGGTGACAGGGATATGGGCAATAGTGCTGGCGGCAGGTGAGTCAAAAAGAATGGGTTCACCAAAGATGCTACTGCCATATAACGATGTGACGATTATCGGGCAGGTCATAATCAACCTTCTCGACTCAGATGTGGACAGGGTTGTGGTGGTGGTTGGAGCCCACAGGGATGAAATAATGAAGGTAACCCGCCGGTATGATGTCTTTCATAGTTACAATGAAAATTATCGCAGTGGCATGCTCTCGTCAGTGCAATGCGGTTTCTACTCTCTTCCGGCCGGTTGTACCGCAGCACTGATAATGCCGGGTGACCAGCCAATGACTGGTCCGGGCGAGATCAACCGGGTAATACGCTCTTTCACTGAAAGCGACAAAGGGCTTGTGATGGCAACCTGCAACGGCAGGCGCGGCCACCCGCTGATTGTTGACCTGAAGTATATGGACGAGGTACTCTCGCTGCAGGAAGGAGAAGGACTGCGGGTGCTTGCAGAGAGGCATCCGGAGGATGTGCAGGAGTCCGAAACCGATGACCCGTCCGTACTGCGTGACATCGATACGCATGAGGACTACATGAATGAAATAAGCAAAACCTGAAAATTATGGAAGAAACGATCCGGTTCAAACTTAACGGAAGGGATACGGAGCTGGTAACCGATCCCAACCAGATTCTGCTCTGGGTTTTGAGGAACAATATCGGTCTGACCGGTACCAAGTTCGGCTGCGGGATAGGATTCTGCGGTGCATGTACGGTACTGATCGATAATGAACCTGTGAGAGCATGCATGACTGCTGTGGGTGATATCTCCGGAAAGAGCATTGTGACAATCGAAGGTATGGAGATGAATGGGCAACTGCATCCGCTTCAGCAGGCCTTCATTGATCATGATGCCCTGCAGTGCGGTTTCTGCACTCCCGGTATGATACTTACGGCATCAGGTCTCCTGAGCAAAAACCCTTCTCCCACACGCGAGGAGATAGTGGCAGGGCTCGAGGAAAACCTTTGCAGGTGCGGCGCACACACCAGGATCATCGATGCGGTACAGGATGCTGCTGGCAAATTAAACGGAGGGAACAGAAAATGAAAGAGACAACAGAAATCCGGAAAAGCGGCTCAGCCAGCCAGGGGATAAAGCGGAGAAGCTTTGTAAAGGCTCTCGGAGGAGGGATTGTCCTCTTCTTTGCGCCATGGAGCGCACTCGACCTGATGGCCCTTCCTGCTGAACAGAGAAGAAGCCTCACCAAAGACTACAATGCATTTCTCCATATTGCGGAAGACGGCACGGTAAGCTGTTTCACGGGCAAGATTGAAATGGGTCAGGGAGTAATCACCTCGCTTGCCCAGATGATGGCGGATGAACTCAACGTGCCATTGGAGAAGGTTAAGATGGTTATGGGAGACACAGAGCTGTGCCCCTATGATGCAGGTACATGGGGATCACTCACCACACGGGCATTTGGCCCTGCAATGCTGGCTGCCGCTGCAGAAGCCAGGGCAGTCATGATACAGATGGCATCCGAAAAACTGGGTGTTGAAGCGGGCCGGCTGGAGGTAAGCAACGGAGTTATCTCAGAAGCAGGGAATCATGAGACTAAGATTACCTATGCTGAGCTTGCCCGCGGGAAGAAGCTTGAGCGATACATGGATATCAAGCCTGCAGTGGAAGATTGCAGGAAATATACTCTAGTGGGGAAACCACTGAAACACAGTGATGCCCGGGAAAAGGTCACCGGCAGGGCGAAATATACAGGTGACCTGAAATTGCCGGGTATGCTGCATGCCAGGATCTTCAGGCCACCATCACACGGAGCGAAACTGGTATCGGCTGACCTTTCCGGTGCCGAAGCAGTAGCGGGTGTAAAGGTGCTGCGCGACGGCGACTTCATTGCTGTTGTGAGTGAAAACCGTGACCTGGCCGACCTGGCTGTTGTGAGAATCAATGCTGAATATTCCTTTGACGAGCTGAAGGTAAATGATGAAACTCTCTTTGATTACATTAACCTCGGTGAATACCGTTCAAACGAAGTGGCATCGGCAGGGGATATGTCTGCAGCACCGCAGCTGTGTGACAAGGTGTTCGAGCATGAATACCATGACCCATACCTTGCACATACTCCTATTGAGACCCATACCGCGCTGGCTGCCTGGGAAGGAGACAAACTGACGGTCTGGGCCTCCACGCAATCACCTTTCGGTCTGCAGGATACGCTTGTCAGGGAGTTCGCGACAACCCTTGAAAACGTAAGAGTGATAACTCCCTTCGTTGGCGGAGGTTTCGGAGGCAAGGCTTCATCACAGCAGGGTGTTGAAGCCGCGAGGCTGGCACGCATGACGGGCAAACCGGTAATGCTGGCATGGACACGCGAGGAGGAGTTTATGTATGATTCCTTCCACCCGGCTTCAGTAATAAAGGTGAAGTCAGGGATAGACAATGACGGAAAGATAATTATGTGGGACTATAATATTTATCTGGCTGGCACACGCGGTTCAGAAGCCACATATGACATTCCGAACGTAAGAATCACAAATTACCGTGAAGACCGGACAAAATATCCCGTCCACCCGTTTGCCACCGGCCCGTGGAGAGCTCCCAACAACAATACAAACACTTTCGCCAGGGAAACTCAGGTAGATATCATGGCTGCGGCTGCCGGCACTGATCCTCTCGAATTCAGGCTAAGGAACCTGAAGGATGAAAGGATGATCGGAGTACTTAAAGCTGTTGCTGAAAAATTCGGATATGTTCCGGGACAGAAGTCGCACAGCCCCGTAAGAGGAATCGGAATAGCCTGCGGAGCTGATGCCGGAACATGGGTTGCCGAGATTGCCGAGGTTGAAGTAAACAGAGCCACGGGTGAGGTAAAGGTTGTCAGGATAGCATGCGCACAGGATATGGGCCTGTGTGTCAACCCGCAGGGAGCCCTGATTCAGATGGAGGGTTGTCTTACAATGGCACTCGGTTACACCTTTACAGAGGAGGTCAGGTTTGAGGGAGGCGTTGTAAAGGACCGGAACTTCGATAGTTACAGGATACCAGGATTTTCATGGGTTCCGAAGCTTGAGTGTGTAATAATGGACAGGAAGGATCAGCCACCGCAGGGAGGAGGTGAGCCTGCCATTATTGCAGTAGGCGCTGCAGTGGGAAATGCCATCTTCAATGCCACCGGGGCAAGGCTGTTCAGGGTGCCGTTCACACCGGATCGGGTCCTGCGGGCTCTCGGGAAGTCTGAAGGTCTGAAAGTCGGAGAGTCTGAAGGTCTGAAAGTCGGAGAGTCTGAAGGTCTGAGAGTCGGAGAGTCTGAAGGTCAGGGAGGAGGGAAACGGAAGAGGCATAAAAGACCTAAGAGCCGGATAGCATGAGCTGAATAAAAAGGAGGGAAGCCGCTGGCAACCCTCCCTTTTTTATTTGTGAATTTCTGATTATTTACCGGCTGAATACCATTCGTTCTGTTCAAGAAGGTCATTCACCTCCATCTCACGGAACGGAACCGGGAGAATCAGGTTGCCGGCATTGTAAGGATCAGTGCCGACATTCATCTTCCACCTCTTCAGGTCATGCAGACGATGTCCTTCCCAGCAAAGTTCGAGGTATCTCTCCTGCCTGATCTGTTCCCTTGTCACAGTTGCCGTGTAAAGGGGGGCAAGAGCTCTTGCACGGATGACGTTAATGTCCTGTGTGGGAGTGTTGGGACCCACATCTGCTCCAGGATCTTCAAAGTTAGCTTCTGCCCTGATAAGGTACATCTCAGCAAGGCGTATCAGGGGAATATTGCGGTAATAGTCGCCCCATTTTGCAGTGTTGATGCCGTCCTTGTTGAGGATGGTTCCAACTCCCTTGTAATACATCATGGTGATGTTGTCTATTGTGTATCCATCCTGTGTGTCAGCCTGGTATTTACCGCGCAGGTCAGACGGATCGAACCTGTTGAGGAATGACGGCACAATCTCATAATCACCCCTTCCTGCTCCGGCAAGGGATGCATACATCACCGGGAGCCAGCCGAGAGTGGAGTTGATGTTCATCTGGATGGCGAAGATATCTTCAACACTGTTTTCCGGATTGTTGAAAGCCTTAAGAGGAGTGGCGGCAAGGTCAAAATACCCGCTTTCAACCACCCTGTTTGCCTCTGTTGCTGCCGATCTGAAGTTGCCGGTCTGCAGGTACAGTCTTGCGAGAACGGCGCTGGCAGTCATCGAGGAGGCATAAACTCCGTTTTCGTCCGGCAGAAGATCCCGTGCTTCAGTCAGGTCTTCAATAGCCCGTGCATAACATTCTTCCACAGTATTTCGTGCCACCGTCACTGCATCAGACACATCTTTGGTGGCTGTAAGCACAAGCGGGATGCCAGGTTGGTTGTTGGTCTGACCAGGTTCATACGGAAGACCGAACAGCCTCGTCATCTCGAAAATGGTCCATCCCCTCAGGAACAGAGCCTCACCCTTTACCAGATCCGCATCGTCTTCACCGAGGAGTGCAATCACCTCCTCCTGCAGAACTGTGTTGCAGGTATTAATGAGCCTGTAGGCTTCCGTCCATGTGAATTCAACATATTCGTTTGTAGTGGTGGCAGCTTTGTTGTAAAATTCACGGGGTTCCTCATAGGTTCCCATGAATCTCATATCTCCGGTTGTGGCATACAATTCACTGTACTCATTGAAGTACGATCCGAAGGTGCCGTAGCTGCTGACCTGAAGATATGCTCCCACCAGCGCTGCCTTGATGTTGTCAGGGGTGGTCAGTGCCACATCTGCGTCAATTGACTGTTTCGGTCTGATCTCAAGCTTTTCTGTGCAAGAGATGAGCATGGCAATTACCGGAACAACAAGTGCCCATGTCATGTATCTTTTTAATGCGTTTTTCATGGCTTTAGTTATTAAGCGTTAGAATGAGAGGTTTACGCCAAGAGTATATGTCCTTGCCTGCGGAGCAGTGTAAAAGTCATAGCCCTGTATGATGTTGGTATTCTGGGTGGAACGTCCGGTACCGGTATAGTTTACCTCAGGGTCCCAACCCTTGTAACTGGTCAGGGTGTACAGGTTCTGAATGCCGGCATACACTCTTACTGATGTCATTTTCAGACGCGTTGTGAGGGTCTTTGGCAGAGTATAGCCCAGGTTGACATTTCTGAACCTGATGTATGACCCATCATAAAGGTACCTGCTTGATATCTTATTGCCATTGCCCAGACCCAGTCTGGCCTGAGGGACATCAGTTATGTCACCCGGATTCTGCCACCTGTTCATCTGATCAATAGTCTGGTTGTCAAACCAGTCCGCATTGGCAGACTGGTAACCGCCGCCGCCGTTGTATACCTCGTTGCCGTACACAAAGCTTATCAGGACATTCAGATCCAGTCCGGCATACTCGAAATAGTTGTTGAAGCCGCCAGTGAATTCGGGGTTTGGTGAACCCACTATCTGTTTTTCAGCGAGGTTGTAATTATTGGTTGTCTCATCGCTGTCAGCGCTTAAGTAATACAGTGCATCACCGTTGTCAGGATCAACTCCTGCAAACCTGACCAGGTTGAAAACACCTATTGGCTGTCCCTCTATCACGTAGTTAATTGAATTGGGAGTGATTGCCGGGCCGTCGATATTGATAATTGTGTTATCGTTAAAGGCCATGTTGAAGTCAGTGGTCCAGATGAATTTCCCTGAGAGGTTGTTGGAGTGGATTGCGAATTCAATTCCTTTGTTTTCGAGTTCCCCAACGTTGCTCCAGACTCCCTCGAAGCCTGAGGTTGAAGGGAGTGTTCTGTAAAGGAGCAGGTCAGTTGTATTCTTCTGATACCAGTCGATTTCGCCGGTGACCCTGTTGTTGAAGAATCCAAAGTCCAGCCCCAGGTCAAGCTGGGCGGTGTTTTCCCAGCCGAGTTCACGGCTCTGTAGCTGTGTGGCCTCAAGGCCTGTGCGACCTGCATAGTTGACACCGTCATAGAGTGCCAGGTGGGCATAGTCAGGAATTCCGGAGTTCCCGGTTATGCCGTAGCTGGCTCTTATTTTCAGATAGCTGAGCACATCCTTGATGCCGGTCATGAATTCTTCCTGTGAAATAATCCAGCCTGCTGATCCCGCCGGGAAAAACCCGAAGCGGTTGTCAATGCCGAAGCGTGACGAGCCGTCCACACGGCCGCTGAGCGTGAAGAAGTACTTGTCATTGATCTTGTAATTTGCACGGGCAAAGTAGGAGAGATACGAGGTTGCATCTTCCCAGCCACCGTAGGTAGTCACTTCCGCAGCGTTGTCAATGTTTGTGAAGTCATCGGTCGGGAAGCCTTTCCCTTTGATATTGGAACCGATACTGTTCGATTGCTGGAATGACATTCCGCCAACCAGATTCAGGTGATGCACACCCAGGGTTTTGTTGTATGTAAGGTAATTCTCCCAGTTGTAGTTGATTACTCTTACTGAGCGGTTCTGGGCTTCTCCGGCAGGACCGCCTGTAATTGTTTCCCTGCCCCAGAAGTTCTTTTCCCGGAGGTCGTATATGTCAGTTCCGAACTCGCTCCTGAAAGTAAGATCCCTTAGCAGGTCGTAAGATGCATATATGTTGGCCAATGACCTGAATGAGGTCTGGTTGTTTTCCTCGTCCCTGAGGGAGATAAGCCCGTTATAGTAGATTGTTTCCGTATTCAGTTCGCCTGTAGTGGGGTCATAGACCGGGGTGAGTGGCGACTGTGCTACCAGCTGCAAAGGGGTGGCGAAGGCGTTGTCATTCTGGACCCTCTCCATCTGGCTGCGGATTACGTTCATCTGCATTCCGAAGCTGAATTTGTCAGTGGCTTTCTGGTCAAGATTAAGCCTGGCGCTCATCTTATTCATGTTGTTCCCGCGGAGGATGCCCCTTGTGTCATCATAGCTGAGACCGGCATAATATCTTGTGGCATCGGTACCACCGGACCCGGAGACATTGACCCTGTTCAGAGATCCCTTCTGGAATGCTTCCTTCTGCCAGTCAGTATTGAAACCGTCATCCCAAACCGGGCCTACGAATGTTTCCCAGACAGCATCCTTTGTGAATCCCTCTTCTCCCCAGAGCCATCCGTTCTCATCCAGTGCATTCTCGATTGATTCGTCCATCAGTTCAAGGTACTGATCGGCATTAAGCCATTTGACAAGGCGGCTGGGTTCACTAATCCCCGTTGTGTACTGGACGTCAAATTTTGTCGTACCGGCTTTGCCTCTCCTTGTCTGGATAATGACTACGCCGTTTGAAGCCCTTGAGCCGTAGATGGCAGCAGCGGAGGCGTCTTTCAGAATCTGTATCGACTCTACGTCTGTCATGGCCAGGTCTGCCAACGGGCTGGTAGGCTGGTTTTCATCATTGGAGAGGTTTTCCGCAGTAATCGGCACACCGTCAACTACATATAGAGGCTGGTTGTTGGCTGAGACGGATGATGATCCTCGGATCCTCATTTTCACAGTCTCTCCCAGCTTGCCGCTGGCCTGTTCAATAAAAACACCGGAGGTTTTGCCCTGTATTGCAGATTCGAAGCTTGCCGTTGGCATCTCGGCGATGCCCTTTGTCTCAACCTTCGTGATGGAGCCGGTCAGTTCCCTTTTTATGGCTGAACCATAACCGACAACGACAACCTCATCAAGGCCGACGTTGTCAAATTCCAGCGCCACATCAATGACAATATCAGTCCCTACAGCAATTTCCCGGGATTTCATCCCTACGAACCTGAAGACCAGAATATCTCCCGGAGATGCCTTTACTGAGTATTTCCCGTCCATGTCGGTGGCTGTACCGACAGAAGTTCCCCTGACAAGCACGGTCGCCCCGATGACGGGCAGTTTGTCAGATGTGTCTGTGACTGTTCCTGTAATGGTTTTCTCCTGCCCTAAGGCATTGAATACCAAGCAACAGGAAATCACTACTGTCCAAAGTAATTTTCCCATGGCTGAAAGTATTAGTGTTTAATAAGTCCAATATAAAGACCGCCAGAGAGAGGTTTTATCTCAGTTTTTCCGGAAGTATTTTTTGTTAATGATCATTAACAAATCCTTCCTTGTACCTCAAAGATGCAGATTATGAGTCAGATAAGCCGAAAAAACTGAAGTTGACGTTTCCGTATTTACGGTGGTCGGTTCGCAGAGGGTGTTCGGAAAAACCGATTGATTTCGGATGTTCGAGTATAAAGAGAGTTGATTTATGTACTGCCCCGGAAGCCATTACCATATCAGGGATTGCCGTGAGCCACCTGAGTGCATAGGGAGGGTCAGCAAAGATTATATCATACTGTTTGTGACATATTTTCAGCCAGTCGCGCACGTCGAGGCGGTGAACCTTTGCATGATCAGGTCCGAGATCCCTGAGGGTTCTGCTTATGAATTCACAGCTGCGCCGGTCAGTTTCAACAACATCGATATCACGGGTTCCCCTTGAGGCAAACTCGAAGCTGATTGCTCCCGTTCCTCCGAAGAGGTCGAGCAGCGATATTGCTGAAAAGTCATACCTGTTATTCAGGATATTCATCAGCCCTTCACGGGCGAAGTCGGTTGTGGGCCTGGCAGTGAAGCCTGATGGCGGCTGGATGAGCCTTCCCTTGTATTTCCCTCCGATTATTCGCACGAAGCTGCAGTAAACAGGTTCAGCCAGCGGTGCAGGTGTACCTCGTTCATTACATAGCTGAAGCTCTGCCTTATGACAGGCGCCGCGAATCTGATGCCGGAGGAGAAGTTCAGGAGCGCAATGTGTGTTTCGCTGTATGGTTCAACCAATCCGCTTACAAAGATGGTTTCGTCATGCCGGATGCCCTTCCTGTCTAGGACGCTGAAGAGGAAGTAGGCTCCGTCTTGCGGCGAGGAGATAGCAAAGCTGTTGCAAAAGGTCAGGTTTCGTTTTTCTGCGATTATCACTGTCACAAAACTCTTTTCGATGTGCAGGTGTACATAACAGTCGTCAGAGTTCCTGCAGGCTGCTGCCGCGTGGGACAGCAGAGGTTTGGTATGATGCCACGGTGTCACTCCTTGCCAGCGTGAGGGGATTATTCCGGCTAATTCCTTACCAGGAGAAAAGAGCACAACTGCATCGGGAAACGAGATATTGTTGGCTGTTATCGCGTCCCCGGCGGATTCGCCGAAGTTGAAACGGAAATAATCATCACGGAGACCGGGTTCATAAACCGGTGCCGGGATCATTGTGGAATTCAATGAAGGTGTGATAATGCGGATTTTCCTGTAACGCCTCCTGAGAAAATCATCAGTATCAAGAATCTCAGTAAAGGTGCGGGAGGGTCTCTCCGGTGGTCCTTCAAGAGGATAATGCCTGAGCATGACATATTTGCCGCGAAGGAGGTCAAGCACGGCCAGGGAGACACCCTCTTCAGAAAGCTCCAGCGTAAGGTCGTAATTGTCGGTCGCGTTTATGTCGAGGGTCTCGTCAATGAGCTCCAGGGGAT
>CAZOHL010000095.1:0-11785 GCA_964579645.1 uncultured Rikenella sp.
CTCATCCACGGTGAGGCGGGCACCCCCGGCCAGCCTGTCGTACAACTGTTCTCTGATTCCCATCCTGTGACCTCCTCCGCATTTAAACCGAAGCCCGTAAAGGTAATACAATAAAGCAATATCATTCAAAATTTTGATTAACTTTACCACCCTGAACAGCCTCTTTGCTGTTTCTCAGACCTGATTTACAATGGATAAAAAACCTATAGTTGCCGGGATTACCCAGGGAGACATGAATGGCATCGGCTACGAGATCATCATGAAGGCCCTGTCAGATCCTGAGATTGCAGATCTCTGCGTACCGGTTGTGTACGGCTCGCCAAAAGTAGCTGCCTATCACCGGAAAGTACTTAATATCACCAATTTCAACTTCAACAATATCCGTTCGGTTGCAGAAGCTCACCCGAAGAAAGTGAACCTGGTAAACTGCCTTGGGGATGACGTTCATGTTGAACTTGGCAAGTCGACACCGGAAGGCGGCCAGGCCTCTCTCGCTGCCCTGGAAGCAGCAGCAACCGACCTGATGGCCGGCAGGATAGACGTACTGGTGACAGCCCCCATCGACAAGAGCAACATCCAGTCAGACAAATTCAGGTTTACCGGTCATACTGATTACCTGAGGTCAAAGGCCGGTTC
Organism: uncultured Rikenella sp.; assembly: GCA_964579645.1. Classification (GTDB taxonomy): domain Bacteria; phylum Bacteroidota; class Bacteroidia; order Bacteroidales; family VadinHA17; genus SR-FBR-E99. The sequence goes on from CAZOHL010000095.1 coordinate 637, forward strand.
AGGCGAAGCGCTGATGCTCATGATCTCGGAGAGTATGAAGATCGGATTTGTAACGGAGCATCTGCCGCTGAAGGATGTACCAGGTTCAATAACAATCGGAAATATCCTCACCAAGCTGAGGCTGCTGAATAAATCGTTGCTGCAGGACTTTGCAATCCGCGGTCCGCGGATAGGAGTTCTGAGCCTTAATCCGCATGCAGGTGACGGCGGGTTGCTTGGCCATGAGGAGAAAGATATCATAAGTCCTGCCATTACAAAGGCAAATGAGGAAGGGATACTTGCATTCGGCCCTTATTCTTCTGACGGTTTCTTCGGATCAGGCGCCTTCAGCAGGTTTGATGCAGTTCTGGCGATGTATCATGATCAGGGAATGGGAGCCTTCAAAGCGCTTGCTTTTGACACGGGAGTAAATTTCACGGCCGGATTGCAGGTCATCCGAACTTCACCTGTGCACGGAACGGCATTCGACATAACCGGCAAGAATGAGGCATCAGGCCACTCCATGCGCCAGGCTATTTATGCTGCAGTGGATATATTCCGCAACAGGGAGATATACAAGGAGATAAAGCGCAATCCATTGCAGCCGCAGAAAATAGAGATACACCCTGAACACGTTGATGAGCTTCCTCCCGAGACAGAAAACTACGACCAGGCATTATGATCGATTATATAACCGGCAAAGTGACCGAACTCAATCCTGCCATGGTTGTGGTTGAATGCAACGGCATAGGTTACAGCATAAACATTTCACTTAATACCTTCTCAGCCCTTGAGAAGGATACAGCCTGCAAGATACTGATCCATGAGGCGATCCGGGAAGATGCCCATCTTCTTTACGGATTTGCAACCGGTGATGAGCGTGATCTTTTCAGACAGCTTATAACCGTAAGCGGAGTAGGAGCAGGAACAGCGAGAATGATGCTTTCATCAGTGACTCCTTCTGACCTGAGTGAGGCAATAATAAGTGGAAATGTGGCCATTCTTAAGGGTGTCAAGGGAATAGGTTTGAAGACTGCACAGAGGATAATTGTTGATCTGAAAGACAAAATAGGAAAACATGCCGGTTCCGGCGAAATTCTTGCATTTTCCGACAATACTGCACGCGAAGAAGCGTTATCTGCTTTAGTGATGCTTGGATTTGCCAGGAGCAGCGTCTCGAAGGTTATTGATAACCTCCTCAGGGAAAACAAAAAACTCCAGGTGGAAGAGATAGTCAGGAAGGCGCTGAAACTGTTATAAACAGGGTGCCGGATTGCAGTTTTCTTCACATATTAGAGGTCTTTTGATCAGGGTGGGGCTATTGATTATCCTCTCCCTCTCTTCATTTGCTATAAATGCACAGACCAATCCCGGCGATTCATTACTCAGGCTGAACCGTGACCCGGCATTCCCGTGGGAAGCAAAAGAGTCATCACCGCTCTTCCTCCGTAATCCGTCAAACATAACCACAAGGGTCGAATACGACGGTCGTAACAACCAGTACATCATTTACCAGAAAGCAGGTAACCTCGACTTCCGTAAACCGGTTTACATGTCTGCAGAGGAATACCGCAGATTTGAGTTCAACCAGGCGATGCGTGAATACTGGGATGCCAGCCTGCGCGGAGATGCCACCGGATACAGGTCGTCACTTATCCCCCAGATTGAGGTCGGTGGAGAAACATTTGACCGCATCTTCGGCAGCAATGTAATCAACATAGTCCCCCAGGGATCGGCTGAGCTGATATTCGGTATCAACATATCTCATACAGAGAATCCCACCCTCTCCGAAAGGCTAAGGACCATACCCACATTCGACTTCCAGGAAAAGATCCAGATGAATGTCACCGGCACGATAGGCGACAAGATGCAGCTGGGGATCAACTATAACACGGAGGCTATGTTTGAGTTTGAAAACCGGACCAAACTTGAATACTCCGGAAAGGAGGACGAGATAATCAAAAAGATCGAGGCCGGTGATGTAACCCTTCCGCTCAACGGTACCCTGATAACCGGAAGCTACAGCCTCTTCGGCCTTAAGACCGAACTGCAGTTCGGAAAACTTACAATGACAACCGTCTTCTCCCAGCAGAAGGGAGAGTCATCTGTTGTTGAGGTGAAGGGCGGGTCACAGATAACCGACTACGAAATTACTGCAGACAATTATGAAGCCAACCGCCACTTCTTCCTCTCACAGCAGTTCAGGGAGAATTTTGACGGGGCGCTCTCGAACCTGCCGATAGTCAGTACAGGTCTTAACATAGAGAAGATCGAGGTATGGATCACCAACCAGACCAGCCGTTTCGAGGATGTGAGCAACAGGAACATAATTGCCTTCCTTGATCTTGCAGAGAACCAGGCAAATATCTTAAACACAATCCCTGCGTTCCAGGGCACTCCCGGCGCGCCGGTCAATCCCTCCAACAACACCAACGGGCTGTATGAACAGCTCAACACCACTTATGCCAATGTCAGGAATATCGACCAGGTGGCTGACGCCTTCGCCGGGCTCTACCCAGGATTTCAGATAGGCCGTGACTACGAAAAGATAGAAAACGCGCGCAAACTGACGGAGCGGGAGTATACGGTCAACAGGCAGCTTGGATACCTTTCCCTCAACGTTGCATTAAACAATGACGAGGTCCTGGCGGTTGCCTACGAATATACCCTGAACGGGCAGGTATTTAAGGTCGGCGAGTTCTCGACTGACGGTATTACGGCACCTGATGCCCTCATTCTGAAACTCATAAAGGGAACATCACTTAGTCCGCAGATACCAACCTGGAAGCTGATGATGAAGAATATCTACAACATCGGCTCCGGCAGGATTGAACCCAGGAATTTCGAGGTTAACATACTATACCAGGATGACCGTACAGGCAATGCCCTTAACTATCTGCCAGGCACACCACTTGACGGCCAGGTATTGTTACAGGCGCTCGGTCTTGATCAGCTCAATTCGCAGCTTGACCGTCAACCTGACGGTCTGTTCGACTTCGTTGACGGTATTACCGTCATGGCTGAAAAAGGGAGGATAATTTTTCCTGTACTGGAACCGTTCGGCCGGCATCTGCTGAAATATATAACTGATCCCGAGCAGATCAGGAAATATGTTTTCACTGAACTGTATGACTCCACCCAGACAGTGGCAAGGCAGATGGCTGAGAAGAACAAGTATATTCTCAGCGGCCAGTTCACCTCCGCCTCGGGATCAGAGATAAGGCTTAACGTGGCAAATATCCCGGAGGGATCGGTCAAGGTTACCGCAGGCGGCGTCACGCTGACTGAAAACGTGGACTATACGGTTGACTACAACATGGGCTCGGTTAAGATCATCAACTCAGCAATCATTGAGTCGCAGACACCGGTCCAGGTTTCACTTGAAAGCAATCAGTTCTTCGGTCTGCAAACCAAAACACTGGTTGGTACCCATCTCAATTACCGTCTTTCTGACAGGTTCAATCTGGGTGGTACTGTGCTGAGGCTCACAGAGAGGCCCTATACCCAGAAGGTTACATACGGAGATGATCCCATATCCAACACAATATACGGTTTTGACGCATCATACAGGTCTGAATCACAACTTCTTACCAACGCGATTGACTGGCTCCCGTTTATCGAAACCAATGCACCCTCATCAATAAACTTCTTTGGTGAGTTTGCCCACCTGATACCCGGACACAGCAGGGCAATCACTTCAGAAGGGGCCGTTTACATTGATGACTTCGAAGCCAGTGAGATTTCACTTGACCTGAGGGCTTTCAATGCATGGTCAATGGCCAGCGTGCCTCAGGGCCTTGATCATTTCTTTCCCGAGGCAAGGCTGAGCAAGGACATTCGTTCCGGATTCAACAGGGCACGTCTGGCATGGTATGTAATCGACCCGCTGTTCCTGCGCAACGGTTCCACCACGCCGGGGCATATCCGCTCGAATCCTGACACCCAGTCAAGTCATTTCGTAAGGGAGATCTACGAGACTGAAATTTTCCCGTACAAGGAGTCACCCAGTGGCATACCCACCAACATCTCAGTGCTGAACGTTGCATTTTATCCTGATGAGCGGGGGCCGTACAACTTTGATGTTCTGCCGGGTGCCTATTCGGCAGGGCTCAGCTCTGACGGTTTGCTGAACTCGCCGCGCACCCGCTGGGGCGGGATGATGCGCGAGCTGCTGACAAATGACTTCGAGTCTGCAAACATACAGTACATCAAGTTCTGGGTAATGGATCCGTTCGTTGAAAATCCTGACCATGAGGGCGGAGATCTGTACTTTAACCTGGGAAATATCTCCGAAGACATACTCCGCGATTCGCGGAAGCAGTTCGAGAACGGGCTTCCCACCTCGCCGCTGGTACTTAATGTTGACACCACAGTATGGGGAAGGGTACCGACAGTCCAGGCCGTGGTTCATGCTTTTGACAACAACATCGAGTCAAGGCGTTACCAGGATGTTGGTCTTGACGGTCTTGGCAATTCTGATGAAGCTTCCTTCTTTGACAGTTACCTGCAGGCTGTGGGGGCAGTTGTGAGTCCGGAGATCCTTGACAAGATATTCGAAGACCCGGCAAATGATGACTTTCACTATTTCAGGGGTTCAGATTATGACCTGCTGCAGCTTGGCATCCTTGAACGATACAAAAAATTCAACGGCACCGAGGGTAATTCCCCCACATCGGAGATGTCTGCCGAGTCATATCCCACCAGCGGATCAACGCTTCCTGACATGGAGGATATCAACCGTGACAACACCCTCAGCGAGACTGAGAGTTATTATCAGTACCATGTGAGCCTGAGGCCTGAGGATATGGCTGTTGGAAAGAACTTCATAGTTGATGAACTGGAATACACTGCCACCTTTGCCAACGGCGAAAAATCACCTGTCAGATGGTATCAGTTCAAGATCCCGGTAACTGACTATGAGAGGATTGTAGGTTCGATTCGTGACTTTAAGTCGATAAGGTTCCTCCGCATGTACATGCGCAATTTCGATGAGGAGGTGATCATGCGTTTTGCGCGCCTGGAGCTTGTAAGGTCAGAATGGAGAAAATATAATCTCACTTTCTTCGAGGGGGGAGAACGGATCACCATCCCCGAAGAGGATGACGGCACCTTTGAGATCAGTTCGGTAAGCATAGAGGAGAATGCCGGCAAGGAGCCTGTGAATTATGTTCTGCCCCCCGGTTTTGACCGGGTCATCGATCCGGCCAACCCGCAGCTGAGACAGCTTAATGAGCAGTCTATGGTTCTTCGCGTACGAGACCTGGCCGACGGTGATGCCAGGGCAACATACAAGAATGTTACGCTTGACATGCGGCAGTATCGTAGGCTCAGGATGGAGGTTCATGCCGAGGCTCTTATCGGTGAACCGCTTCAGGATGATGAGGTGACTGTATTCGTGAGGCTGGGATCTGACTACAGGAGCAATTTCTATGAGTATGAGATCCCTGTGAAGCTGACGCCCTATGGCAGATACAGTAATGACAGCGAGGAGCAGAGGGCTGTAGTCTGGCCCGAGCTGAACAAGATAGACATTGACCTTTCACAGTTGCTTGATGCGAAGCAGGCGCGTGATGCTGCAATGCGTGCTGCAGGTTCTGCTATCAGCGAGGCTGACATCTGGTCAGTTCAGAACGGCAGAGCCCGCATTTCAGTAAGCGGAAGTCCCAACCTGAGCAATGTAAGGGTTGTGATGGTAGGTGTGAGGAACCCAATACGCACGCGTCGTCCACAGACTGATGACGGTGCCCCCCGGTCAGCAGAATTATGGATCAATGAGCTTCGTCTCAGCGATTTCCGCGAAGACGGAGGGTGGGCTGCCAATGCCCAGATGCAGGCCAGGCTGGCTGACCTGGGAACCATAAATCTTGTCGGGCAGACAAGTACCCCCGGATGGGGAAGTATTGACAAGAACGTTAACCAGCGCAGTATGGAGCAGGTTATACAATATGACCTCTCATCCAACCTGGAACTGGGCAAGTTCTTCCCGGAGAAGGCAGGCATCCGGATACCGGTTTACATGGGTTATTCCGAGAATCGCATCAGGCCTCAGTATGACCCGCTTGACCCTGACATACTGCTCAATGATGCCCTTGACAATTTCGGGTCAAAGGCAGAACGTGACAGCATTCTCAACCTGTCTGAAGAATACTCGCGGCGCCGCACCCTGACCGTCAGCAATGCAGGTACCACAAAGAGGGGAGAGAAGCCTCATGCCTGGGATCCGGCAAACGTCACTGTTAGCTATGCTTTCAATGAAGTGTACAATACAGATCCAAGAACGGAAGTCGACGTTGAGCGGACTTACAGGGGAGGTATTGCCTATGATTTTGAGGCACGTCCGAAGAATTTCACCCCGTTCCAGAAATCGAGCCTTTTAAGCTCTCCTGCCTTCAGGTTAATAAAGGATTTCAACCTCTACCTCTTCCCGAAACATATTACCGTGCGTACTGATCTCTACAGGTATTATAACGAGGTCAAGACACGCAATATAAATAATCCCAATCTCCTCATAGAGCCGGTATTTACAAAGGATTTTCAGTGGAACCGTTTCTATGATGTCAAATATGATATCACGAAGCAGCTGAAGGTCGACTTCACCGCCAGCAGCATAGCCCGTATTGATGAGCCTGCCGGAGGTGTCGACCGCAGGCGGTACCCTGAGCTCTTCGATGCCTGGCGTGATTCAATCATGGCCAACCTGTCCGATTTCGGTCGCACCACCAGTTATTACCACCTGCTGAACTTCAACTACAACATTCCGATAAACAAGCTGCCCCTGCTGTCATGGGTGACATCCAACGCACGATACAGCGCGAGGTATGACTGGCTGGCAGGCACTGTCTTCCCTGATTCGCTGGATATCAATCCGGGCAACACTATCAAGAACTCCAACAACGGTCAGTTTACGCTGCAGGCCAATCTTACCAACCTCTACAGCAAGGTCAAGTTCCTGAAGGAAGTGGAGGCTACCACGCAGCCCGGCGCTGTCCGCCGCATGAGCCTTGGCTATGAGGAGGTGACCCACAGCCGCAGGGGAATTACATTCAGGGCAGGCAAACCGCGAATTATAAATCATAATCTAAAGACGAAAGATGTTACTGTTACAGTCACCGGGCCGGATGGTGCTGTTGTCAGCGGAAAGTTCGATGTTGTCTCTGATGTACGTATAGACTTCACTTCAGACGCTGACGTTACAAATGCCAGCGTTGACATCAAGGGAAGGGTGGAAAAGAAACCCGGAATAGCCAGTGTTGCTGGCAAGTACCTGGTAAGAAGCCTGATGGCCCTGCGTAACGTCTCGGCGACCTACACGGTTGAACAGGGGCATATTCTCCCGGGATATCTGCCCGGCACAACTGTTCTCGGGCAGCAGAACTACGGCGGAATGTCATCTCCCGGCTGGCGGTTCCTGGTGGGTCTGACAGATGAGAGGTTCTTCAATGAGGCAGTCGCCAACGGCTGGATCACCACTGACACACTGCTCAACAATGCAGCATCATTCAGCAAGCGCGAGCAGATCAACATGAGGGCAAACGTGGAACCTTTCCCGGGCCTTCGCATTGACATTACCGGTGACCGCCGCTATTCAGAGACAGTGTCATCATATCTCAGGGCAGACCGCAACGGCAATTTCCCTGACAGCACCAGGAACACCCGCATCACCGGAAACTTTACAATCTCAGTTGTATCATGGGGCACTGCCTTTGAGAAGATACCAAAATCAGGCGATTATGTCTCGGGAACCTTCGAGCGGTTCCGTGAATACACCGCCCTTATATCACAGAGAAGGGCTGATGAGCGTTCACGGGTTGACAATGCTTATGACCCCGGATTCGACCCTGTTACCGGGGAGCCGGTGACAGGCCCGTATGCCAGCGGTTACGGTCTTACCTCCGGTGAGGTTCTCGTCCCGGCCTTCCTTGCGGCATACACAAAGAGAGACCCGAACAGGATATCATTGTCGCCATTCCCCTCCATGCTGCGGATGATGCCGAACTGGAGAATCAACTTTGAGGGACTCACCAAGTTCGAGGCAGTAAGAAAGGTGTTCAACTCGGTTAGTCTTTCGCACCAGTACAGGTCAACATACACAATCGGCTCCTTCAACACAAGCCTTTACTATGACCCTGATGAATCAGGAATCAGCCGGATACGTGACCTCAAGTCGAACTTCATTCCCCAGTACGAAATAAATACTGTGACAATCAATGAACAGTTCAGTCCGTTCATAAACATTGACCTTGGCTGGAGGAACTCCCTGACAACGAGGATTGAATACCGCAAGTCACGCACTGTTACCCTGAACCTGACGAGCAACCAGGTTGCCGATATCAGAAATGACGAGATCACAATTGGTGCCGGTTACAGGTTTGACGATGTTGCAATTACCCTCCGCTCACGCACCGGCCAGCGGGCGCTGGAAAGCGATCTTAATATCAAGCTCGATTTCTCAATCAGGGACAACAAGACCCTGGCCCGCAAACTGATTGAGGAGGTTAACCAGCCAGTGGCAGGGCAGAGGGTCTTCACCCTCGGGGCAACGGCCGACTATGTGCTCAGTGACAGATTCAACCTCCAGATTTACGCTGATCATACGATGAATGATCCTTTCGTGGCCAACACCTTCCTGACCTCGAATACCAACTTCGGATTCAGCCTCAGATTCACGCTGGTCCAGTAACAACTGCAGTGACACCGAAAAAAAGCCTTTGTCAGGGTTTAAATATTAAAAAAGATGTATTTTTGACAACCTGATTCCTGAAGATCATAGTTTAACAAAAAAAATAAAGCAATGAATGTCCCGACAAACCTGAAGTACACAAAGGATCATGAGTGGGTTCTGATAAAAGGAAATGAAGCAACAGTAGGCATCACAGATTTTGCGCAGCATGAGCTGGGCGACATTGTGTTCATCGAGATCGAGACCGTGGGTGAGGAACTTGGCCATGGTGAGGTCTTCGGTACCGTTGAAGCCGTCAAGACCGTATCAGATCTCTTTATGCCTGTCAGCGGGACTGTAAAGGAGAAGAACGAGGAGCTTGAGACAGCCGCCGAGCTGGTTAACAGTGATCCTTATGGCAAGGGCTGGATGATCAAGGTAGAACTTTCAGATCCGTCAGAGGCAGAAAACCTCCTGGATTCCGAGGCATACAAGAAACTCATAGGCGCCTGATAAGACAAATAAAAGCATAAAAAAAGCTGCGGTGACGCAGCTTTTTTTATCGCACTTCCTAAAGTGTTTTCTTGACCTGTACTGTCTGGTATCCCTCGATAACGTCTCCAACCTTGATATCATTGAAGTTATCAATGTTGAGGCCGCATTCATAACCTGAGGTCACCTCCCTGACGTCATCCTTGAACCGCTTAAGTGATCCGAGGTCGCCGGTATATATTACAATTCCGTCACGTATCACCCTCACTTTTGTATTACGGGTAATCTTGCCGTCACGTACGAAGCATCCGGCTACGGTTCCCACCTTACCAATCTTAAAGACTTCGCGAACCTCAACTGTAGCCACGATTTCTTCCTTGATTTCCGGAGAGAGCATCCCCTCCATGGCGGCCCTGATCTCCTCGATTGCGTCATAGATGATCGAGTAGAGGCGGATATCAATACCCTCCTTCTCGGCAAGTTTCCTTGCGCTGAGCGACGGCCTCACCTGGAAGCCCACAACGACTGCATTCGATGCCGCTGCAAGCAGGATATCCGATTCGGATATCTGTCCTACCGCCTTGTGGATTATGTTGACCTGTATCTCTTCTGTCGAGAGCTTGATGAGCGAATCACTGAGTGCCTCAACCGATCCGTCTACGTCGCCCTTGACAATAATATTGAGTTCCTGGAAGTTGCCGATTGCAATACGGCGGCCTATCTCGTCAAGGGTGATGTGTTTCTGCGTACGCAGACCCTGTTCCCTCTGAAGCTGTGCCCTCTTGGTGGCAATATCCTTGGCTTCCTTGTCAGACTCCATGACATTGAACTTGTCACCTGCCTGTGGAGCGCCATTCAGGCCGAGTACCTGCACCGGCATCGAGGGACCTGCCTCGGTTATCTTCTGGTTTCTCTCATTGTACATCGCCTTGACGTGTCCGAAGCAGCTTCCGGCAATCACCACGTCACCGACACTGAGTGTGCCTGCCTTGACAAGCATGGTTGCCACGAATCCGCGGCCTTTGTCAAGTGACGATTCCAGCACGGTACCTATGGCAAGTTTGTCAGGGTTGGCTTTGAGTTCGAGCATTTCAGCCTGAAGCAGGATCTTTTCAAGGAGCAGGTCTATATTGATTCCGCTCTTTGCTGATATCTCCTGAGACTGGTATTTGCCGCCCCATTCCTCGACGAGAAAGTTCATGTTAGCGAGTTCTTCGCGTATCCTGTCAGCGTTAGCTGTAGGCTTATCAATCTTGTTGATTGCAAAGATAATGGGAACACCGGCGGCATGGGCGTGATTGATAGCCTCGCGCGTCTGCGGCATCACACCGTCATCAGCGGCTACAACAATGATCACAATATCTGTTATCTGGGCACCGCGGGCACGCATGGCAGTAAATGCTTCATGACCGGGAGTGTCAAGGAATGTTATGGTTTTTTCACCATCAAGGGTGACGGTGTATGCACCTATATGCTGTGTGATGCCGCCGGCTTCACCGGCTACAACGTTGGTATTGCGGATATAGTCAAGCAGCTTTGTTTTGCCATGGTCAACGTGTCCCATGACGGTTACAATCGGCGGACGAAGCTGGAGATTCGTTTCATCATCTTCCTCTTCCTTCACAGCCTCCTGAAGCTCTGCACTGACGAATTCGACTGTGAATCCGAACTCCTCGGCTACCAGCGCCATTGTCTCGGCGTCAAGCCTCTGGTTTATTGACACAATCAGCCCCAGGCTCATACAGGTGGAGATGATATCTACAACCGGTACGTCCATCATGGTTGCCATTTCATTGACTGAAACGAACTCAGTTACCTTGAGAACGCTCTTTTCGAGCTCTCTCTTTTCGGTTTCGTCTTTCATCCTCTGGCTGATGGCATCACGCTTGTCACGGCGGTACTTGGCTACCTTCGACTTGCTCTTGCTCATCAGGAGGTTGACGTCCCTTATGTTCTTGTCAACGTCTTCCTTGTCAACCTCAGGTCTCAGGGCGCGGAACGACTTCTTCCTGTCACCGC
>CAZOHL010000096.1:0-11484 GCA_964579645.1 uncultured Rikenella sp.
TCTTTATCGACAACATGATCTTCGCATACTTCCTGGGCATGTGCTCATACCTGGCAGTTTCGAAGACAGTGAAGACCTCCATGGGCCTTGGCATTGCCGTCACCTTTGTGCTGCTGATAACCGTGCCGGTGAATTTCCTGCTCGAACAGTATGTGCTGAAGAAGGGTGCACTGGTCTGGCTTGATGAGAGCTTTGCAACTCTTGATCTCAGCTTCCTCTCTTTTATTATGTTCATTGCAGTGATTGCATCAATAGTGCAGCTGGTGGAGATGGTAATTGAGAAATCGAGCCCCGCACTCTACAATTCCCTCGGGATTTTCCTGCCGCTGATTGCTGTCAACTGCGCTATCCTTGGCGCTTCGCTCTTCATGCAGGAGAGGGAGTATGAGAACATTGCCGAGGCTACTGTCTTCGGTCTTGGATCCGGTATCGGCTGGCTCCTGGCTATTGTGGCCCTGGCAGCCATCAGGGAGAAGATGCGTTATTCCAACGTACCGGCACCTCTTCGCGGGCTGGGCATAACCTTCATCCTGACAGGGCTGATGGGGATAGCCTTTATGAGCTTTCTGGGTATCACACTTTAAAATATCGTTACGGAAATGTTATTAGGTTTATCAATTGCTGGCACCGTTCTCATAAGCATAGCGGTATTCGTACTGGTGATGATACTGCTGGTGGTGGTGCTGCTGTACGCCAGGCAAAAGCTCACACCCCAGGGAGATGTCACACTGAAGATTAATGACCGTGAGATGATTGTCTCGCCGGGATCAAGTCTGCTGTCGACGATGTCCAACAACGGAATTTTCCTCCCTTCTGCCTGCGGCGGAGGCGGTACCTGCGGCATGTGCCGGTGCCAGATTTCCGAGGGCGGAGGCTCAATACTGCCCACCGAAACTGGTTTCTTTACCCGCCGCGAACAGCATGAGAACTGGCGCCTGGGATGCCAGGTCAAGGTGCGCGAAAGCATGACAATACAAGTGCCTGAAGCCGTCCTGGGAGTGAAAAAGTGGGATTGCGAGGTGGTCTCCAACAGGAACGTCGCCACCTTCATCAAAGAGTTCGTGGTGAAGCTGCCTGAAGGCGAAGACCTGAACTTCAGGTCCGGTGAGTATGTCCAGATCTATATACCGAAGTATGAGGTAGACTACAGGAAGGATATTGATATTGAGGAAGAGTACCGGCCCGACTGGGACAAGTTTGACCTGTGGAGCCTCAAGGCAAAGAACGAAGAGGAGACATTCAGGGCGTATTCGATGGCCAACTACCCGGCAGAGAAGAACCTGATTATCCTGAATATCAGGATTGCCACACCGCCGATGGACAAGAACCGTAGGTGGATGAACGTGCCCCCGGGGATATGTTCGTCATATATCTTCTCGCGCAAACCGGGTGACAAGGTCACAATCAGCGGACCTTACGGCGAGTTCCATATCAAGAAAACAGATGCGGAGATGGTCTATGTTGGAGGCGGAGCAGGGATGGCCCCGCTGAGATCCCACATTTTCCACCTGCTGAAGACGGAGAAGTCGGGCAGAAAGATATCTTACTGGTACGGAGCCCGTTCAAGGCGGGAGGTGTTCTACGAGGAAGAGTTCAGGGAGCTGGAAAAGAAGTTCCCCAACTTCACCTTCAACCTGGCGCTGTCAGAACCGCTGCCTGAAGATAACTGGACAGGCTACAAGGGATTCATTCACAAGGTGCTGTTTGACAACTACCTGGGCAAACACAGCCTGCCCGAGGAGATTGAGTATTATCTCTGCGGCCCCCCGGTGATGAACGCTGCAGTGCTTAGCATGCTTGACAATCTGGGTGTTCCATCGGAGAACATTGCGTTTGATGATTTTGGTGGATAGTTCAGTCGGCAGTTTGAGGCGGCGACGCAGGAGCAGACTCAATCCCGCATCCGCCAGCTGGCGGATCGGGAAGGCAATATGCAGTAGTGGGAATGGCCGTTGGTCATAAAGAATTGTATATCAGACAGTAAAGTTGATAATAATTCCATGTAGAGCTTGCCCCGATAGCCGCAGGCTGTCGGGGGGATACAGCATTGTATAACAGTCATGAACCACCTCATCTCCATCTTTCCCATCATCGCCCTGACCCTGTCACTGGCTTCCTGTGCACCGCAACCGGAATATGCCGAACTGAACGGCCTGACCCAGGGTACCACCTACCATATAGTCGTGGAGAAAATTCCAGGACTTGATGTAATGACCTTGCGACAGGACATTGAAATACTGTTTACGGAGATTGACAACTCACTGTCGGTATACAATGACTCCTCCGTGATCTCTGCAATCAATGCCAACCGGAGTGACCTGACCGACACCCTCTTCCGCGAAGTATTCAGGGATGCGGCGGAGGTATCAGAAGAGAGTGGCGGGTTGTTTGACATCACTATCGGACCCTTGGTGAAGTCATGGGGGTTCGGTCCCGATGCCATGAAACGGTTCAATCCCTCCATGCTTGATTCACTCCTTGCGCTAGTAGGGATGGACAAGGTGCGTCTCGAGGGGGACCGCATCATCAAGGCTGATCCCGATATGTTTATCGATGTAAATGCAATTGCCCAGGGTTATACAGTTGATCTTGTTGCTGATCTTATCGTCAGCAGGGGCATAAAACAATGCCTGGCAGAGGTGGGAGGAGAAGTCCGCACGGTCGGCGACAAGAACGGCATGGGATGGAAGGTAGGAATTGACACCCCTGCCGATGGCAACTATACTCCCGGTGCTGATATCCAGGCAAGGATACGGCTCGATGACAGGGCGCTCGCAACTTCGGGCAACTACAGGAAGTTTTTTGTGGAGAACGGAGTGAAGTACTCACATACAATCGATCCGCGGACAGGATACCCGGTAAAGCATACCCTCCTCAGTGCCACCATTATTGCTCCGACCGGTGCCGTTGCAGATGCCTGGGCCACGGCCTGCATGGTAGGAGGGAAGGATAAGGCAATCGCTTTCATTGAAAAGTATGATTTCCTGGAAGGTTACCTTATCTGGTCAGATGAAAAGGGGATGATGAGGAGCTGGATTTCAGAAGGGGTCACGAAATTCATTATCACTGAATAGCAAGTCCGGCGGTTATGCGGTCATGCGGTCCGGCGGTCTTGCGGTCTTGCGGTCATGCGGTCATGCGGTCCGGCAGTCTTGCGGTCCGGCAGTCTTGCGGTCATGATTCTTCGACTGCACGACTGCAGGACGGAGCGAAGCGACAGACCCTCAGGTTGAGACCTGAAAGGTCAAAATCCCGTATCCGTCAGCTGGCGGATCGGGACCCTCAGACCCTCAGACCCTCAGACCCTCAGACCTTCAGACCTCAGACCCTCAGACCTTCAGACCTCAGACCTTCATAGCACTGCATCCGCAGCAGCCGTCACCGTCAACAGGATTGCAGCCGGTATCTGTATTCTGAGCGCACGAGATACCTCTTTTCCGCATCTCCCTGTTGTGACCCACATGTGTGTCAGGAAACTGCCCTTTCGGCTTGAACAGGATTGTGATGGCCAGACCGGCCATTGCCAGACCGACCAATATCGCTGATATTATGAGAAGCTTCAACAGCATAATTTTTTCTCCGGAACGCAAATATACAACTTAATAACATACCTTCCGACCGCAGGACTGCAGGACCGCAGGAATTAACAATAAAACATTTCGGCCGTCAATTAGTTCGAACGGGAGATGCCTGTCATGCCTCTTCCTCATTATAAAGTTCCCGGTCCGCGGCATCAGCCTCCTCGAGCACCTTCGCATGCTCTTCAGGTGTGTAACGCCTGATTTTGTATCCTACCGAGGCGATGAAGACGCTCATGAACGGACTGATTATATTGAAGAAACAGTAGGGGGCGTATGCCCAGGTTGATACACCCAGCACGCTCGACTGGGTGGCTCCGCAGGTGTTCCATGGGATCAGTACTGAGGTGACAGTACCGGAGTCCTCCAGTGAACGGCTCAACAGCTCGGGCTTGAAACCCATGTCGCGGAATTTTTTGGCGTACATCCTGCCCGGGATGACTATTGACAGGTACTGATCAGAAGCAGTAACGTTGAAGAAGAGGCAGGTGGCCACCGTAGAGCCAACAAGGGTGCCTGCATTGTGCACGAATTTCATCAGTTTTCCGGTGATTGTCTTCAGCATACCGCATGCCTCCATGATACCGCCGAAAACCATCGCACAGATAATCAACCATACGGTGTTGAGCATACCGGCCATTCCGCGCGTCTTCATCAGTTCGTCAACCGCCGGATCGCCGGTTGTAACAGCTACCGAACCGAACATCGTTTTCATAATTGCAATGTATGACTGCTTAACGAGGGAGCCTCCGGTGGCGGCCACTTCTTGCAGGATATGTGGCTGAAAAATGACTGCAAAAACTGCGGCCAGCAGGGTTCCGGCAAGCAGAGACGGCAGGGGAGGTACCTTTTTAACTATGATGTATATAAGCACAGCCGGCACCAACAGCAGAACGGGAGTAACATTGAATTTCGCCTTTATGGCAGCCTGCACGGCATCGGCATTTGTGGCGCCTCCGTGAAGGTCAATCGTGAATCCGATTACCAGGAAGATAACCATCGTGATAATCAGTGACGGAGTGGTGGTTATTACCATGTACCTGACATGTGTGAAAAGGTCGGTCCCGGCCACGGCTGGCGCCAGATTGGTAGTGTCTGACAGGGGTGACATCTTATCTCCGAAATATGCACCTGATATGATGGCGCCGGCAATCATTGCCTCATTGAACCCCAGGGCTTTGCCTATACCCAGCAGCGCCACGCCGATTGTGGCCACCGTAGACCATGAACTGCCTGTGGAGACTGATACAAGGGCACAAATGACCACTGCCGCAAACAGAAAGATCTTGGGATGAAGTATCTCGAGTCCGTAGTAGATGAGCATCGGCACCACTCCGCTGACCATCCATGTCCCTGCAAGGGAGCCGATCAGAAAGAGAATAAGGATTGCAGGCATTGCAGTGCCGATTCCCTTTATTACACGGTCACGTATGAAAAGCCACCTGTAACCAAGACTCACTGCAATGACCCCGGCCACTGCGGCAGCAAGAATCAGGGCCATCTGGTTCGCACCCGAGAGGGTGTCATCACGAAAAAACTTTACATTGAATGTAAGAAAGACGATCAGCACGGCGATTGGCAGCAACGACTGCAGCATCGTCGGTGTTTTGTACTGTTTCAGAGACATGAATGCTTTTTAGCGTTGAACTGTGCAATTTACTATTTTCCGCGATTTTTCTTGAAAATGCCACTAAAAGATGTTATTTTGTATGGTCAATTTGGCCGGCTAATGTCCCAATATCCTGACATATTCAGCATAAATCCGGAAGACAAGATCCCGGGAAAAGGCAGGGTGCTGATATCAGAGCCTTTCCTTACCGACCGTTTCTTCAACCGGACCATCGTGTTCCTCACTGAGCACACTACGGAGGGCACTGTCGGATTTATCCTCAACAGGGTGATCGACCTGATGGTCAGCAGCGCCGTGGAGGGGTTTGACGGATGGGATGAGCATCTTTCGGTGGGCGGACCTGTTTCTCCTGACACATTGCATTACCTTCACACCCTTGGATCAAAGGTGCCCGGAAGCGTACCTGTGATACCGGGAATATGGTGGGGTGGAGAAATCGATGCCCTCCGCAACCTGATCGCCACCGGAACCGTGGGACGTGACCAGGTTCGTTTCTTTCTCGGTTACTCCGGATGGGAAAAGGGACAGCTGAAGCGTGAGCTGAAGGAGAACTCATGGGTAATAGCAAAGGTACCGCCAGACGTAATCATGAAAAGCCGCGGAAACGTCTGGCGTGATGTTCTGAAGTCACTCAACAACAAATACCGCATATGGGCCGAGTTCCCGGAATCACCGGAGATGAACTGACCCGACCGGCTGCCCTTCGGCCCCCCCTCAACAATCCTCTCAGAAACCGGCAACATACTATTGCCGATACCCTCGGTAATCCTACATTGAAGCCTGGAAATCAGTGCATAATCTTGAATACGAGTTCTCTCAGCAGGTCGCCTGTGTCGCTTCCCGCCTCACCGAATCCCTTCGCCTTCAGATCATATGACCGTATCAGCGAGATGATATTCATACATGCCCCCACACTGTACAGGGCCGCGGCAGCCTTGAAATCCCTCACATAACCGGGGTAGGTCTTCAGCATCGCAACAACGTTGCCTTCACTCTTGTCCTTCAGGCTGTGGTAGATGAGCACACGGCTGAAGCTCGAGAACAGCACGGGAAAAATCAGCGGAATGATCTCCTTCTTCGAGTGGCCCGCATAATAGTTCACAACCCTGGCTGCCTTCAGCGGGTCGCGGTAAACAATTGCCCGCCAGAGTTCATTGGGAGTGTAATCCTTGCTGATGCCAATGCTTCTCTCAATCAGATCGGTGGAGATGCGCGGATTCTCTTTGGGAAGCGAGATTATCAGCTTGTCAAGCTCGTTGGCGATTTTACCGAGGTCGTTGCCGAGGAATTCCGAAAGCAGTCTCGAGGCGTCAGGGCCTGCCATAATGCCCCTGTCAGTAAGGTACCTGTCAATCCATCCGGGAATCTGGTACTCCGGCACCTTGTCAGACTCGATGTACAATCCCTTTTTGTTGAGTGCTTTGTAGAGCGATTTCCTTTTGTCAAGGTCTTCGTACTTGTACGCGATTACAAGGATAGTAGAATTGAGGGGATTATCGACATAAACCAACAGATCATCAATTTTCTTAAGTTTCTGTGCCTCGCGGACTATGACCACCTGCTGATTAGCCATCATCGGGAAGCGACGGCAGGTCTCTATCACCTGCGTCACTGACACATCGAGGCCGTATAGCACGGTCTGATTGAATGATTTCTCTGATTCATCAAGAACCTTTTCCTCGATGAAATCAGTAATGAGATCTATATAGTAGGGTTCCTTCCCGGCAAGGAAGTAAACGGGTTTATAGATTTTGTTCCGCAGATCCCTGATTATCTCCTTGTAATCCGTTGCCATCAGAACCGGAGGTGTTTGACCGAGATGCCGTTATCCTTGATTTCAGTAAGTGCTTCTATGCCAATGCGAAGATGTGTGTCCGAAAACTGACTCGTTACTTTCTGGTCACTGGCATCAGTCTTGATGCCGCTGGAGATCATAGGCTGATCAGAGACGAGGAGCAGTGCGCCGGTGGGGATTTCGTTGGCAAAGCCTACTGTGAATATTGTGGCTGTCTCCATATCGATGGCCATGGCCCTTGTTTTGACGAGGTATTTCTTGAAGCGGTCATCATATTCCCATACTCGTCTGTTGGTTGTGTAAACGGTACCGGTCCAGTATTCCAGGTTGTTCCGCACGATGGCGGCGGAGACGGCGCTCTGCAGCTTGAACGCCGGCAGCGCAGGAATTTCCAGCGGAAGGTAATCGTTCGAAGTACCGTCGCTCCTTATTGCGGCAATAGGAAGAATCAGGTCACCAAGCTTGTTTTTCTTCTTCAGCCCTCCGCACTTGCCAAGGAAAAGAACAGCCTTCGGCTGGATAGCGCTGAGGAGATCCATCACCGTGGCCGCATTGGGGCTACCCATCCCGAAGTTGATGATTGTTATCCCTCCGGCGGTTGCGTTTGGCCAGTTTTTGTCCTTGCCCTCGACAGGTACGTCGTTCCATCTGGCGAAGGTGTCAACGTAATGTGTGAAATTGGTGAGCAGGATGAACTCGCCGAATGAGCTGAGCTCTTTTCCCGTGTAGCGGGGCAACCAGTTGTTCACTATATCTTCCTTGGTTCTCATGTTCTCCGATGCTGTTTGTTTATATTTGCCCTGCCTAAGGGTAACCAAAAATACAACAAAAGTTGAAACCGCTGAAACTGCCGCCATGTTCGCTGCGGATAAAAGAGGGTCCGGGTACCAGGCTCATCTATGACCCGCTGAGAAAGAAGTATGTGGCGCTCACACCAGAAGAGTGGGTCAGGCAGCACTTCATCAACTACCTGACCGGCTTTCTTGGCTATCCTCCCGGACTGATAAAGACTGAAGCATCATTCAGGCTGCACGGGATGTTGCGGCGGGCTGACATCCTGGTGCATGACAGGGCGGGGGAACCAGTTCTCATTGTTGAATGCAAGGCGCCGGAGGTGAAAATCAACCAGGATGTCTTTGACCAGGTCATAAATTACAACTTCAGTTATGGCGTTCGGTACCTGGTAGTCACAAATGGAATAACACACTTCGCAGGGAAGGTTGATACCTCAGGGCAAAGTTTTAATCTGCTCGATCAGATTCCAGATTATGAAACAATTACGCGACAGCAGCCATGATTGACGTTACATGTGCAATCATACGTAACGATGAGGGACTTGTGCTGGCAGTACGCCGTGGCCCCGGGATGGGGAATGCGGGAAAATGGGAGTTCCCTGGTGGTAAAACTCGTGCAGGGGAAGATCACGAAGAGTGTATCCTCAGAGAAATAGACGAGGAGCTGGGGATGGATATAGTTATCTGCGGAAAGCTGAATGATGTGGAACATGATTACGGAGATAAAAAGATCAGGCTTATCCCCTTCATTTGCGATACCCTGACATCGAAACCGGTTCTGCGGGAGCACGATCAGTACAGCTGGATGCAGCCCGATGAGCTGGTGAAACTTGACATGACCGCTGCAGACATACCTGTGGCGATACAGTATGCGGCAGGTCACCGGTATGCGGCAACTAACGAAACAGATGAGGAGACCGCACGGATGACAGCTGAGGCAAGTGAGGAACTTGCAAAAATGATGGCGAGGGTCTCCAGTGTTGAGGAGATAACCATGGTAGCTCAGTCTGCGGTAACTGACACAAACCTTTTATCACAGCTGGTTACCCTGTGTTCCAGCACTGAGAACAGGGTGGGATTTATGGCCTCATGGGCTCTCTCCAAAGTTGTTGATGTAGACGCGAAGGCGATAGCTCCGTACCTGTCACTGATCATCGATTCTCTCCCCGGCGCTCCCAACGAGAGCGTCCAGAGGTCGTTCATGAGGGTTCTGACGAAGAGTGCAATCACTGACATCCCCCAATCGCATCATGCAAAACTGATAGACTACTGTATGACTGCAATGCGCGGGCCGAATGTGCCTGTGGCGCCTAAAGCATACGGAATGGAGATACTCGCATCATTCTGCTCGCTTTACCCGGAAATGGTCAACGAGGTTGCCGGGGCAGTACAGCTTGCAATCAATGATGCTGCAGGAGGGATGAAGGCCGCGGGGCGGAAAATCATAAACAGACTTGGCAGAAACCAGAAATAAAGTCGGCAATCGGCAATAGTCTGAATGTCTTGCAGTCTTGCAGTCTTGCAGTCAAATAAAGAAATCAGCATGACCGCACGACTGCATGACCGCATGACCGCACGACTGCATGACCGCATGACCGCACGACTGCATGACCGCATGACCGCATGACTTTATTTCATCTTCACCGTCTTCCTGATCCAGGAAGAAACAAGATCCAGAGCTGCTGGTGAAAATGTCTCCTCAATCCTGACGTACTCGTCCGGTGAGCCGGTTTCCGAGTGCTGGAACAAGTGATTCAGACCGGGAAGCATTACAGTCTTAATCTTGCGGTTGCCGCCACTGCGCAGAGCCGCCTTTATTGCCGGAAGATTTATTTCCTGGCTTACCTGCAGGTCCTTCTCACCGTTAAGGGCAAGAACCGGGCATTTTACCTGTGACCAGAACGGAGCCGGGTCAGTAGCAATGAAATAGCGCATCCATGGAGAATTGATTGAGACAAGCCCCTGTGTGAATGAGGCCATTTTCTCCTTGCGCTCTTCCTGAGTGAGGTTCAAGGCATCCAGCTCCCTGCCATACCATTCCATGGCATCCTTCGGGAACTTGCGCTGGTCGGGCTCGTCAATGAGCATACTGAAGAGCCGTCCGTTGGTGGCTATTGTCTCGTCAATTTCGGCCTGGGGTGTGCCCGAAGCTCTCATTATATCTTCTGTCTGCCTGATAATGACGTCATATCCCTTTACCCCCGGACCGGCCAGGGAGACAATGAAAGCTATGTTCCTGTTGCGTGATGCCACTATTGGGGCAATCAGCCCGCCCTCACTATGGCCTGCGAGTCCGATCTTGCCGGAATTTATCTCCGGGTGCTGCATAAGGTAAGCCACTGCTGCCTCCGCATCATCGGCAAATGACATCGAGGTAGCTTTAGCGGCGTTGCCTTTTGATTTCCCGATGCCGCGGTCATCATAACGCAATACGGCAATTCCGTTCCGGGTCAGGTGATCGGCCAGGACCAGGAATGGCTTGTGCATAAAGACAGTCTCATTGCGGTCCTGCTGACCCGAGCCCGAGATAAGGACCACAGCCGGGAATGGTCCTTCGCCTTGCGGGAGGGTGAGGGTACCTGCCAGGCTGAAGTTCTCTGCGGTGTTCATGAACGTGACCTCCTCCTCGCGATAGGGGTAGGGAGGTTTCGGCTCCTGTGGTCTCTTCGGCTCCACGGGTTTGGCCCCTTTTTTCAGTTCAAGGTCATACTTGCCGCCAAGCTGGGTCCATACCCCGGAAATGACGGAGTCGCTCCGGAATCCTGCCCGGTACCACCCCTTTACAATTGGTATATCAACGAACAGGGTATCATTCAACAGAGTTACTCTCCCGCATGGAATTCCCTTTACGCCCTGATCGGGTGAATCCGCCGTGGCCTGAATTGTATCGGCTTCCGTCATTGAGAAGTGGAGTACCATCTGAAGTTCCCCCGAAGTGGTTTTCATCTTCCCGGCCCATGAACCTTGAATATCATCGAAGGTACGCTGACCGTAAGCGGCTATGCTGATAAAGAGCAATGCCATGACTGAGTAATATATTCTTTTCATGACAGGTAATAATGTATCCCTCAAAAATAACCATTTCTGGCTATATTTGAAGCAATTTCGGACACATGAAAACAGTAGATACAAGAGGTCTTACCTGCCCCGCACCATTGATAAAGACCAGGCAGGGACTGAATGAAGCTGCGTCTGACGAAGCCGTTCAGATTCTGATTGACAATCCCACCTCGCTGAGTAACGTGAAAAGATTCCTGACTGACAACAGCCTCGCATTCACGGTGAAGGAAGAGGGAAATCTTGCCTTTGTGACGGTTACAAGAGGTGAAAAAAGCGAACTGACTGCAAACGAGAAGGAATATTGCACAACTGAGACCACTGGGAACAAAAACCGTGTGCGAAACACTGTGGTGGCCATTACCTCCGAGAGAATGGGCAGCGGCGACGATGAACTCGGCAAGAAACTGATGGTTTCATTCTTCAGGACCCTCGTGCTGCTGGAACCGGCACCTGCTGCGGTAGTCTTTTATAATTCCGGGGTGAAGCTGGGACTTGATGATTCACCAGTGCTTGAGCACATCAGAGAGCTTTCCGGAAAGGGAACTTCAATTTATCTCTGCTCCACCTGCATTAATCATTTCGGCATCCGTGACCGCCTGCCGGCGGGAAGCTTCAGTGACATGTACC
>CAZOHL010000097.1:0-11340 GCA_964579645.1 uncultured Rikenella sp.
TAAGCCCAGTTAAGATCATTCTTCCTCAGAAATTTCATGTATGACAGACCGGTGAGCCTGTCAGGAACACTTTTGCCGGGAATCCATGCTATCACCTCGACACTTTTGCCATTCTCTGAAAACTGCCGGTTGAGAGCTGCAAGATGCTGAAAATCATTCTCGAATGAGGCGTCCCAAAGGATCCCAATCTTCCTGACCCGGTCAAGGCTGAAGTCCTGCTTCATCCTCCTCAGTGCAGTAAGGCGCCTGTTAAGCATCATCCTGCCGGCTTTTAACCTCATATTGACAACGAGTCCCATAAGAATGCAAACCTATAGATTTTTTGGCTTATCAGGATTACTGACCGTATTATTCTTTAATCATTTTGACAAACTCTTCCTCTGTGATTACAGGAATCCCCAGTGAAACAGCCTTTGCCCTTTTTGCAGGTCCCATGTCGCTTCCGGCAACCACGAAAGAGGTATTCCCGGAGACTGATCCAGCTGTTTTGCCTCCTGCAGCTTCCACAGCTGCCTTGATGCCCTCGCGTGTAAACTGCTCAAATGTTCCGCTCACCACAACTGTCTTGCCTGCCAGGGGGCCGGCTGATCCGCCGGTCTGACCGACACCCTCGAAAGTCATCCCGGCTTGCCTGAGCCTCCTTATAATTTCCTGGTTGTCTTTATCGGAGAAGTACTCACGTACGCTGGCGCTGATGCGAGGACCTATGTCGGGCAGGGCAAGCAGCTCATCTTCAGTTGCGTTCATCAGGCTGTCAATGTCAGGAAATGCGCCGGCAAGTGTTTTCGCTACAGTTTCGCCGACATGCCTGATGCCCAGGGAAAACAGCTTCCTGTTCCAGGGGGCGGAGAGTGACGATGCAAGTGAAGCCAGTATGTTGGATGCTGATTTGTCACCCATCCTGTCAAGTGATGCAAGCTGATCATGTTTCAGATCATACAGGTCTGCCACATTGTGCACAAGACCGTTTGACCACAGCAATTCGACAGTTTCCTCTCCGAGACCCTCTATATCCATTGCCTTTCGCGAGACAAAATGAATGATCCGCCTTGTGATCTGTGGCGGGCAGTGCAGGTAGTTGGGACAGTAGTGGTTGGCTTCGCCCTCGTTACGCACAAGCGGAGTGGAACATTCAGGGCATTTCTCAGGGAACCTGACTGCGGCAGCATCACCTGAACGCTGCCCGGCATCAACCCCCACAATCTTGGGGATGATCTCGCCACCCTTCTCAATTATCACGCTGTCACCGAAGTGCAGCCCCAGGAGCTCTAGCTGATCACTGTTATGCAGAGAGGCGCGCCTGACGGTTGTCCCGGCAAGCTGCACGGGACGAAGGTTGGCAACAGGAGTGATATTGCCGGTTCTTCCCACCTGGAAATCGACAGACAGCAACTCTGTTACTGCCTGTTCTGCTGCGTACTTGTAGGCGATCGCCCATCGGGGAGATTTGGCTGTGCTTCCAAGAAGCTGCTGTGAAGCAAGTGAGTTAACCTTAATTACCACCCCGTCAGTATCATATGGCAACTGTTTTCGTTCTGTTTCCCACTTTCTTATGAAGCTGATCACACCGGCCATGTTGCTGCATCTTTCCATCACGTCAGGAGTCCGGAAACCCCATGAGCGGGCTGCCATTATATTGTCATAATGATTGCCGGCCGGGAGGTTGTCTCCCAGGAGGAAGTACAGGAAACATTCAAGCGGACGCGTTGCCACGACTTTAGGGTCCAGGAGCTTGAGCGTACCCGCTGCTGCATTGCGGGGATTGGCAAAGGGAGCCTCCCCCTTCTCCAGGCGGGCAGCATTCATCTCCCTGAAGCCCTTAAGAGGCAGATATATTTCACCACGAATTACGAAAGAGGAGGGGACTCCGGAAGCACTGATCCTGACGGGTATACTGCGGATGGTCCGTACATTCACTGTCACATCATCACCCACCATGCCGTCACCACGTGTAACCGCACTAACCAGGGCCCCATTCTCATATGTCAGGCTGATTGAGACTCCGTCATACTTGAGCTCACATATATATTCAGGCTCGTGACCCAGGGTCTTTTGCACCCTCTCACCGAACTCTGTGAGTTCCTCCTCACTGTATGTGTTCCCAAGTGACATCATGGGCCACCGGTGCTGCACCTGGACAAACTCCTCAGTGAGATCACTGCCAACCCTCATTGTGGGAGAGTCAGGAGTAATCAGTTCAGGGAAATTCTTCTCGAGTGTCTGAAGCTCATTTAAAAGCAGGTCAAATTCAAAATCAGTTATAACAGGTTGATTAAGAACATAATATCTATGATTATGTTCATCGATTGTTTTCCTGAGTTCTTCGACCCTTTGTTTCGCATCGGAAAGCTTCATATTGAATATCGGAAGGTGTTTGAATAATGATTTTAACTCCAGACCCCGGGTATCCTGGTCCCGCATGTGCATTTACCTCCGGATAGTGCCTGTGACACTATCCTGAATCCGCTCCTGTCAACCACCTTCCTGCCGCAGGAAGGACAGTTTGTATCATCACTTCCGGCACCCGGTAGATTTCCTATGTAGACATATTTAATTCCGGCGGCCCTTGCTATCTCTGCAGCCTTGGTGAGAATGCCGGCTGGTGTGGGGGGAAGGTGCTCAAGCTTGTACTGCGGCTGGAAGCGGCTGAAATGCAGCGGAGTGTCAGTGAATCCGTTCTCAGCCAGCCAGTCGCACATCTGCCTGATCTCATCAGGCTTATCCGTCCACCCCGGAACAACCAGGTTCGTGATCTCCAGCCAGACACCTTCATCACGGTAAGTTCTGAGGCTGTCAAGGACGGGCTGCAGTCTGCTGCCCGTGAGCTTTAGATATGTGCTGTCACTGAATGATTTAAGATCTATGTTTGCGCCGTCAATGTAGCGGCAAAGCTGTTTCAGAGGCTCCCGGTTGATGTAGCCGTTTGAGACCATGATGTTCTTTATTCCCTTCTCCCTGGCAATCCTCGATGTTTCGTAAACATATTCATAGAAGGTTACGGGCTCCGAATAGGTATAGGCAATTGACCTGCATCCTCCGGCGGAAGCCTGTGCCACCACATCCTCGGGTGGCAGGTCGAAATTCCTTGTCTTGTCAGGTGAAGTCTGTGAAATTGTCCAGTTCTGGCAGTTGAGGCATGCCAGGTTGCAGCCGGCTGTGGCGATTGAAAAGGCGGTGGTGCCCGGAAGAAAATGGTACAGAGGTTTCTTCTCCACCGGATCTGTGTTTATAGCACATGGATTGCCGAAAGCCATAGTATAAAGCTTTGATTTCCTGGCTATCCGGTTGTGACAATCGCTCAGTTCACCATCCTTGAGAGTACATTCGTTCGGGCAGATCAAACATACAACCCCCTTCGGGCCTGCCTCCTGGAACATGGCGAGCTTTTCTCCCGCGACCGGCCTGATTGCAGCAGCCGGAAACGGACCAAGAAAACCTGCTGCCAGGGCAAGTGAACTCTTCCTGGCGAAGCTCCTCCTGGAAATCATATAGCTGTTGTCCCTCAATCTGTTATGGATTCTTTTGCCGGTTGTAAATCTACTCTTTTATCGTCACAGATGCAACAACGCCTGACAGCAAAATGAACAGAGCGGTTATAAAACATCCGTTTGCTGTTCCTGCAGCCGGAACGAGCAGTGTCGCTGCGGTCAGGTAACCGAAAGCAGATCCTGCCATGTCAGCCGAGTATACCCTTCCGGTCATACGGTTGTCAGATCCAGATGTCAGTATCCTGTATATTGCGCCGGTTACTACTCCGGCTGCAGGCAAAGCTATGAAAATGAAAATCAGTACCGGGCCGGAGGATGATTCAGCAAGAGCTGGTGCCAGAAATCCCGTAATTGTGATTATCCCTGTCAGTATAAGTATGCAAATCTTAAGGCTCTTCAGGGCAAGACGTTCGCCAAGTGCTGCTCCCGCTGCAAGTCCGGCCATCAACAGGGTCAGGATGACAGAAGAGAGAATGTAAATGTTGCCGGCTGTCATTTGCAGGATAAAGATTATTATCATTCCGAATCCGGCCAGGCCTGCAGAAGAGGCGAACATTACCTGACCGCCCCTTGATATAAATGCAAATGAAAGTATAATCAGCAATGCCAGCAAGCCAATAATTCCGCCCCTCATTCCCATCCTCTCCAGTGAAAGGAGGTTCGTGAAGAGAGATGTTACCGGCCGGAGAGCAGTATTCATCCCGGCTTCCCTGTCGACATTTGACAGTATCTGCTCAGTCCTGGACTTTATCTCACAGTCATTCAGGTAGTCGCCGTTGACATAACTGGTCTCTGTGCCGCGCGCCACGGCAAGTTGCACCACCGCGGGGTTGACAGGGGTACCGGAGGCAACGGCGTAAAGCATGGAGCCCGGGATCAGGGTCACATGACTGAAGACATCTGACAATGCATTGAAGAAAGGAGAGAATCCCCTCCTGTAACTCTCGGGTGAATAATTGAACCAGGGCATTGGAGTGCACATGAAAATGCCGTCCGGTGAGAGCTGTTCCCTTACCAGCCTGAAATACTCAATGGTATAGAACCTGTTGACTGACAGTGTCGAAGGAGGGGGTATCAACTGGATGATTGCATCATATACAGCACCGTCAGCTCTCAGGAAAGCCACCGGGTCATTACGGACTACCTTCACCTTCATGCGACCACAGACAGTGTCATGGATCCCCTCAACTGCAATGAGACCAGGGTCCATCTCAAGGTAGGTCAGTTCGCCGATGCTGTACTTCATCAGTTCAGGCAGGTGTCTCCTCAGCCCGCCTGAGACGAGCAGTACTTTTTCATAGCCTTGGCGCTGCAGCAATGCATAATGGATATTCTCCTCGGCAGAAATCACGTCACCAGGCGAAAAGACCGGTCTGTGGTCATAAAAAACGGTATATACATCACTGTAAATTCCGGTGGTGATGTTCCCGAATGGCGTGTCTATGCTGTTTCCGGCTCTGACGCCAGGCATGAGAAGGCTTCTCACAGCCTTGTCAGGAGGGAAGAT
This sequence comes from uncultured Rikenella sp., assembly GCA_964579645.1. Taxonomy (GTDB): domain Bacteria; phylum Bacteroidota; class Bacteroidia; order Bacteroidales; family VadinHA17; genus SR-FBR-E99. The sequence continues at coordinate 4,996 of CAZOHL010000097.1, forward strand.
GAACATCAGTAATCCAAGGATTAACATGACTGTTGTTACAGCCATCTTAATCCTGCCTGAGTATCCCAGAAACCATACTGCACATGCCACAGCTGATGCGAGGATAATCATATAGAGCAGGTAGTTGGGTATCCTGATGGTCACCGCCAGTGCTGTTGCCAGACCTGCGGCCACTGATCCTGCAGTCTCGGCGGCGAAGCTGGTACCTGTCCGGACAACACCCGCAGCATTCCTCAATACCGAGATGCGCACGAATATCAATGCCGAGATAAATGTTACCGGCGCCACGGTTACGGCCAGTATAACCAGCGCCTGGAAAAAGGTTGGAGTCTCACCCGGGCTGAGTACTATCCGGTTCATCATCAGGAAACAGACCGGGGCAAGGACAGTACCGGCAAGCAATGTCCACACCATCCTCCTCATGGATGTGATTACCGACCTGCTTCCCGTAGCGGCGCCGCCGGCCGCGATTATGAGCCAGAGCCATAGAAAGAGGCCCGTCATGGTTTCAGTGCCGCCTCCGAGGATGGCAGCCTCACGTATCAGTATAAACTGCGATGCCGAGCTTACAAAACCCGTCAGCAGCAGCAGTGGCCTGAGCCGTAAGGCAGGCATCCCTGCGGCAGATACCCCTGGTACCGGGGGCGTCGTATGCGGAGCAACTTCATTTTCACGGATACGCGACCTGCGGAAATAGTATGCCATGTGCCAGGAGAGGTGAATAATGGCTGCAAAAGCCATTGCTATGCCTGCTTCCACATGCCATTGCAGTAGTGGCCCGGCAAAAGACACCTCCCAGCGGTAGGTTATGCGCAACGCCAGAAAGAGACCCGGGATTGCAGCGACAAGAAAGGATAACAGAAGGATCCAGTTCCAGAAACGACGGTGAGATTGCCCCGGGGTAAAGCCCGAGGAGGCAAGGTAAAGTGAAAAAAGGTAAATGACCAGGACGGTCACCCCTGTAGTTAAGACATGATAGGTCATTTCTGCTCCTGTTCGCCGAAGACATATGCCTCGTAGACAAATATCTCCACGTCACTCTCTTTCCAGCCGTCCCATCCGATGCCAGCCTTGTCACGGGCACAGTAACCCAGGAACTGCTCCACGCTCCATTCTCTTTCAGTTGCTACCTGGGGAAGCAGGGTACCTGACCTGAAGCCTTTTTTGATATAGATTCCGTGAAGGCCTATCTTTATCTCGTTGATACTGTTAATTTTCTTCATTGGTCCGAGAACCGAAATCTCCAGGTGAACAGAAGGGTATTCGGATTTCGTCAGAGCCGGGAACCTGGGGTCTCCGAAAGCAGCTTCAACAGCCATGGCTGATATCACTTCAAACAGTGGATCAGTTGAGGTGAACCGTCCGATACATCCCCTGAGGTCACCCTCTTTGGTCAGCGTCACGAATGCCCCGAGCGGTTCCCTGAGCCGTGGTGTCAGTTTGCCCTCCTCCACGGTGGCAGGTTTGCTTCCGTTCAGTTTTGCTGTAATAGCCTCTCTTGCAATGCCGAGGAGGGTCTTTTTCTCACCTGCTGTCAGTGTGAAATTTTCACTTGAAGAACCCCTCTTCTCGAGTACTATTGCATTGTAACCAACAACCTCATCCTTCGAACCTGCTTTTGAATCACCAGAATTGGTGTATTCCACGTTGCGGAACCGCAGACCATCAGCCTTCTCAACCATATAAAGGAGAACTGCCCCGGCCGGCCACCCGCACATGGCAGTTGCAAGGTTGTCAGTACCGGATGATTCTAAATTCCTGATTGCCCTGATAAATGCTTCGGCATCACCCTTTATTATGGCATCGCTCGCCAGCCTGTCAATACGCTTCGCATCCTCATATGATGGGTAATGCGAAAAGTCACTGCTGATAATGAAAAGATTGCGTTCATTGAACCACGGCTGAAGCCCTGATGCAATTGCCTTCAGAACAGAGGTGTTCCTTGTCCCTATCAGTATCGGTACGATAGCCGGAGGTTTCGTGAAATGATACTGTATGAATGGCAATTGTACCTCGAGCGAATGCTCGGGCCCGTGAGCCTCATCCTTTTCGATGAACCACCTGTTTGTCGACCTGAGTTTTTCACCCAGTTCCATGTTGACCTTCAGAGTTCCCAGCGGGGTTGCAAGGTTCCCGGCGCTGAATACTGCGGCTCCCTCAAAACCATACCTGTGACTGACTCCGATAAGGAAGATATTGTCATATGCAGCATCAGAAGGTATTGCAGCAAAACCTGCAGCTGCCGTGTGCCCGGAATAAACATACCCGGCATGTGGTACAATTATGGCTCTGACCATTGCTCCGGCATCAGGCTTGCCGCATGATGCAAAATACCCTGCAAGTTCACTCTTAAGCCTTTCGCTCCCGGATGGATAGAAACTCCCTGAAACAACCGGTTGCCTGTCATGTCCCTGTCCAAAAATGTTCATCAGCGGAAAAATTAACATTACCAGGATTATACTAACCGTTTTCATAGCAAAGCAGTCGCATCCCGTAAAGTTAAACCAAAAACCGGTAAAAACCGAGGCTGACCCTGTCAGATGAGAACTATATTCTCTTTCAGGGTGTTTCCGTCTTCATCGACTCCGTAGAGCCTGATGCCTACACTGCAGGTGGCATCAGCGGTGACATCCAGGAACGGGGAGAGGGATTCCCTTACATCTTCCTCACCCATTGAATCATACTCCTCGATGTCAAAATAGAGATGCACAAACAGTATATGATCACTCTTCTTGATTTTTGTCAGCACTTTCAGAATTTTCCCCATCCAGATAACAGAAGAGGTGTTGAAGTAATCAACGTTAAATTTCAGATTCGTGCTCTCAGCCGGATTCTTGGCGTACTCTGACGCCCACTTATACAGCGGCTCAAAGAAACCTGAAGCGTTTTCCGGCAATGATTTGCCGGTAAATGTCAGATTCCCGGTGGCTGCCGTAAAACTTACCTGCGGAGTTTTAGAGGTAGCCTCAATTCGAATATCCTGTAGTTTTACCATAAAGTCTAATTCCTTCCCATGTCTTGTACTAATGCCCCAATGTACAAGCTAAAGGTAACCTGTTTTTCAAGATGATGTAGGAGTTTTCGTCAAAAAATAATGAACAGTTATCAACTTTTTTGAACAATTTCTGATCACCGACTGATCATTTGAAGGGCTCTTTAAACAACTAATATACTATATTTGCAGCCGTAACCGAAACAGGATGGAAAAGTTGCTCAGATCAGGGATAAAAGAGGCTGTAAGAACACTTTACGGTGTTTTGGCTGATGATGATCTCCTGCAGATACAGAAAACCCGGAAGGAATTTGTCGGCGACTTCACCCTGGTGGTCTTCCCGCTTTCTAAAACTTCACACCGTTCACCGGAACAGACTGCCACTGAGATTGGCGAATATCTGAGGAAAAATATTGACGCAGTAAGCGGATACAATGTCATTAAGGGATTCCTGAACCTGACAATATCACCGGCAGAGTGGGGCAGAAGGCTTGCTGAAATGCACTCTGACTCCCGTTACGGTTTCTCACAGCCCGGCCATGATGCCGAGACCATAGTGATTGAATTCTCTTCCCCGAATACAAATAAACCGCTCCACCTGGGTCATATACGCAATAACCTCCTTGGCTTCTCCCTCTCGAGAATCATCGGCGCAGCCGGAAACAAGGTCGTGAGAACCAATATTGTAAATGACAGGGGTATCCACATCTGCAAGTCAATGCTCGCATGGCAGAAGTACGGTAATGGACGCATTCCGGCTTCAGAAGGGATTAAAGGCGACCACTTCGTGGGCGATTTTTATGTCCTTTTCGAAAAGAAGCTGAAAGAGCAGGCCTCAGAACTTGTTGAAGCAGGAGCAACACCGGAAGAGGCACGCGAAAATGCGCCATTGATGCAGGAGGCACGCCGTCTCCTTCTGAAATGGGAGGCAGGTGACCCGGAAACCGTAAAGCTGTGGCAAATGATGAACTCATGGGTCTACGAAGGATTCGACGTTACCTACAAGGCCTTAGGTGTGGAGTTTGACAGGATTTATTATGAGTCTGAAACCTATAAGGTAGGCAAGGAAATCGTCCTGCGATCCCTTGAAGAGGGACACCTCACACGCAGGGAAGACGGATCCGTATGGATCGACCTCACCGCAGACAAACTGGATCAGAAGCTTCTGCTCCGGTCCGACGGCACAGCTGTCTATATGACGCAGGACCTTGGTACAGCTGTAATAAGGTACAACGACTACCACTTCAACCGTCATATTTACGTGGTTGGAAATGAACAGAACTATCACTTCCAGGTGCTTACACTTGCATTGAAGAGAATGGGATACGAGTGGGCTGACGGACTCCACCACTTCTCATACGGAATGGTTGAACTGCCCGAAGGAAAGATGAAGTCGCGCGAAGGTACAGTGGTAGACGCCGACGACCTCATCGGGGAGATGACAGCCACAGCCACTGTGATGTCGCAGGAGCTCGGCAAACTGGGCGGTTACAGCCCGGAAGAGAAAGAGAATATATGCCGGCAGATAGGTCTGGGAGCGCTGAAGTATTTCATTCTGAAAGTAGACCCGAAGAAGAACATGACCTTCAATCCGCAGGAATCAATTGATTTTAATGGCAATACCGGCCCGTTCATACAATATACCTTCGCCCGTATCAGGTCAGTTTTGAAGAAAGCTGAAGAAACCGGCATATCGGACCATTCGGATTATCCTGATGGATTGATCCCCAACGCCAAAGAGATCAGTGTGATACGGCTCCTGAACGATTTCCGGCAGGTTGTGCGTGAAGCAGCAGGGGAACTCAGTCCTGCCCTGATTGCCAATTACTGTTATGACCTTGCCAGGGAATTCAACCAGTTCTACCATGACTACTCAATCCTGGGTGAGGAAGACAAAAATGTACGTAATTTCCGCCTCCGGCTGTCGGAACTGACCGGTAATGTGCTGGAAAAAGGGCTTTACCTTCTGGGAATAGAAGCCCCTGAAAGAATGTAAAATTTATATTGTCAGATAATTATGTTTGAAAGCCTGAGTGAAAGACTGGAACGCTCCTTCAAGATACTGAAGGGAGAAGGGGTGATCTCTGAAATCAATGTGTCGGAAACCCTCAAGGATGTGCGAAGGGCGCTTCTCGATGCTGACGTTAACTTCAAGATAGCCATACAGTTTACTGTCTCCGTCTTGCAAAAGGCGATGGGTCATTACGTGCTCAATTCAGTCAAACCGTCGCAGATGATGGTAAAGATTGTGCACGATGAGCTGGTGGAGCTGATGGGAGGGGAGAAGAGCGAGATAAACATCAAGGCCAACCCTTCAATAATACTGATAGCCGGGCTTCAGGGAAGCGGCAAGACAACATTCAGCGCCAAGCTGGCTAAGCTTTTGAAAAGCAAGAGAGGCAAACACCCTCTGCTGGTGGCTGGTGACGTCTACAGGCCGGCGGCAATTGAGCAGCTGAAGGTGCTAGGTTCGCAGATAGAGGTCCCGGTTTATACAGAAGAGGGAAGCCGTAATCCCGTGGAGATTGCCAGGAATGCTGTCAGGGAAGCTAAGAAGAACGGCAATGACCTTGTAATCATAGACACTGCCGGACGTCTCGCGGTGGATGAGGAGATGATGAACGAGATAGCTGCCGTCAAAAACGCTGTTACCCCGCACGAGACACTCTTCGTGGTTGACTCAATGACTGGCCAGGACGCAGTAAACACCGCATCCGAGTTCAATGAAAGAATAGACTATGACGGTGTGGTTCTCACCAAGCTCGACGGCGATACCAGGGGTGGTGCAGCCCTTTCAATAAGATCAGTTGTCAACAAGCCCGTCAAGTTCGTCAGTACCGGTGAGAAGATGGATGCAATTGACATCTTCTACCCTGAAAGAATGGCTGACAGGATCCTGGGTATGGGTGATATCGTCAGCCTGGTTGAGAAGGCACAGGAACAGTATGACGAGGCTGAGGCACGGAAGCTGCAGAAGAAGATTGCCAAAGACCAGTTTGACTTCAATGACTTCATCTCCCAGATACAGCAGATCAAGAAGATGGGGAACATGAAAGACCTGATGGGCATGATCCCCGGTGTGAGCAAGGCTATCAAAAACCTTGATATTGACGATAATGCATTCAAGGGAATAGAAGCGATCATCTCCAGCATGACCCCGGCCGAGAGATCGAATCCGGTGCTGCTCAACGGGAGCCGCCGGAAAAGAATTGCTGAAGGAAGCGGTACAACAGTCACGGAGGTGAACAGGCTTCTCAAACAGTTTGATGAGACGCGCAAGATCATGAAAATGGTTGCCAAAGGAGGTGACCTGTCAAAGATGGCGGTTAGGAAGCGTTAGCAAGGCAATAGGC
>CAZOHL010000098.1:0-1423 GCA_964579645.1 uncultured Rikenella sp.
CTGTTGCATATTCCTTTTCCAATGGCGAAGAACAAATCTGTATACGTGTGCCAGAACTGCGGCGCAGAGTCACCCAAATGGATTGGCCACTGTCCCTCATGCCATGAGTGGAACAGCTACCGCGAAGAGATTGTCACAGCTGCATCACCCTCAATTCCGGGCAGGGACGCCGTACGGCGAAAACCGGAGCTCCTCTCCGGGATAGAGGCTAATGAGAATGACCGCATAACATCCGGCATCGGGGAGGTGGACCGCATACTCGGCGGCGGGATGGTGAAAGGCTCCCTGATACTCATGGGTGGTGAGCCCGGTATCGGCAAATCAACCCTTGCTCTTCAGATAGCACTGGCCACACCCGGCAGAACCGTTTTGTACGTATCAGGCGAGGAGAGCGAGGGTCAGGTTAAACTCAGGGCCAAACGGCTAGAGGGGAAAAATGAAGGCTGCTTCATATATAACGAGACTGAACCAGAAAGTGTACTGACACAGGCGGGAGCCATCAGGCCTGAACTGCTGATAATAGATTCGATACAGACACTCAGTTCTTCAATGCTTGAGTCGTCAGCCGGGTCTGTCACCCAGGTTAGGGAATGCGCGGCTATGATGCTCAGGTATGCCAAGGAATCAGGTGTACCTGTGATTCTGATAGGTCATATAACGAAGGATGGCACCCTGGCCGGGCCCAAGGTGCTCGAGCATATTGTTGACGTAGTGCTGCAGTTCGAGGGAGACGGAAACTACGTGTTCCGTATCCTCCGGCCGGTAAAGAACCGCTTCGGTTCAACAGCCGAGATCGGCATATTCGAGATGGGTCCAGCAGGCCTGAGAGAGGTTACCGACCCCTCGGAGCTGTTCATCCGCCGTGACCGTGACCCGGCCAGCGGAGTGACAATAGCCGCCACAGTTGACGGGGTGAGACCGTTCATGATTGAAACCCAGTCACTTGTAAGCAGCGCCGTCTACGGCACACCGCAGCGCAGCTCCACCGGCTTTGATACCAGGCGGCTGAATATGCTGCTTGCCGTTCTGGAGAAGAGAGCCGGATTCAGGCTGGGCGTCAAGGATGTCTTCCTGAATATCGCAGGCGGACTGAAGGTAAGCGATCCTGCTATTGACCTGGCCGTAGCCGCTGCCGTACTCTCGTCGAACCTCGATGCCCCCGTTGACCATCACACGGCATTTGCAGCCGAGGTGGGGCTCTCGGGAGAAGTAAGGCCCGTTGCAAGGATAGAACAGCGTATCATGGAAGCTGCCAGGATGGGATTCAACGAGATTGTGATCTCAGGTTTTCACCGCGACGTAAGGGAGGTTCCCGGACTCAAGATATCCAAAGTATACAAGATTGAGGGGCTGGTAAGACTGCTCTTTTCCTGATCACCCTGATCCTCAGACTCACAGATCCCTGACCGCAAGACCGCAAGAC
>CAZOHL010000098.1:1523-5910 GCA_964579645.1 uncultured Rikenella sp.
TCAGACCCTCAGACCTTCAGACCTTCTAGTACTCCCTCTGCCTGTACGGATTCCCCTGCTGCTCCCTCTTCACCCTGTCACAGTCGAGGTCAACATTGAACCCCGGAGGTGCTTCAAACTGCGATTCTGCAACCACAGAGAAATCCTTGTCAGCCAGCAGCTTCTGCATGAAAATCCCGAATACCGGGAGAGCCATGTTTGCACCCTGACCCATAGAGAGATCCTCGAAATGGATAGCCTGATCCTCCCAGCCTGTCCATACACCGGCCACCAGATCAGGCATGACGCCCATGTACCAGCCATTTGAATGGTTCTGTGTTGTTCCGGTCTTTCCGCCCATCTCGTTTGTCAGCTTGTATGTAAGCCTCAGCCTCACGGCTGTGCCGCTGCTTACAACACCCTGCAGCAGCGAGGTCATGAGGTAGGCATCATCCTCGCTGATAACCTCATCAATGAACGGGGTGAATGCGGAGATGACGTTGCCGTTGCGGTCTTCTATTCGCGTCACATAGAGCGGCCGGGTATAAACCCCCTTGTTGACAAAGGTTCCGTAAGCCCCCACCATCTCTTCAACTGAAAGATCGGATGTACCAAGGAATATTGAGACTACAGGGTCAACAAAACTCCTTATTCCCATACGGTGCATTATGTCAACCACCGCCTGCGGCGAAAACTGCTTCATCAGCCAGGCTGAGATATAATTCTCCGACTGTGCCAGCCCCCACTTCAGGGTCACCATCTTGCCATGGTACTCTTCCGGACCGGAACTTCTGGGTGTCCAGATTGTGTCATTTACCTCGAAGGAGCGCTGGATATTTTCAACCTCGTAGCATGGCGAATAACCGTCCTGCATCGCCAGTGTATAAAGGAAGGGCTTGATTGTGGAGCCCACCTGCTTCTTCTGCTGGGTTACCGCATCATACTTGAAGTACCTGAAGTCGGGTCCTCCGATATAAGCCTTCACATGTCCTGTATGCGGGTCCATTGCCATGAATGATGACCTGACGAAGAATTTGTAATACCTGATCGAATCAAGCGGTGTCATCACAGTATCTCTTTCGCCCTTCCACGAGAAGAGCTTCATCGGCACAGGAGTGTTGAATGCGAGGGTGATCGAATCCTCGGGGATACCTGCTCTTCGCATGCTCTGATACCTGTCGCTCTGCCTGACTGACCTTGCCATGATCTGGTTCACCTGGGTGGTGGTAAGGTCATTTGAATAGGGTGGATTCCGGTAATTCTTTGCCCTCTTGTCAAAGACCGGCTGCAGGTTTTTGGAAAGGTGTTCAACCAGGGCCTCTTCAGCATAGGTCTGCATCTTCGAGTTCAGGGTGGTGTAGATTCTCAGACCGTCACGGTAAATGTTATAGGGTGAGCCGTCAGGCTTCGTGTTCTTGTAGCACCAGCCATACAGCGGGTCATTCTGCCAGCGCCAGAGAGCCTCATTGTAGGCATCGTCAGAGAAGAACCTTTCCCTCTGCGGTTCCTTGCTGTTCATGGTTGACCTTATATACTCCCTGAAGTAGGTTGCCGGGCCGGTGTTATGACTGTCTTCGCGCAGGTCAAGACCCAGCGGAAGCTGGCTGACTGAATCAGCAACCGAACGTGAGATATAACCGTACCTCTCCATCTGGGAGATAACCACATTCCGCCTCTTCAGTGCAGTCTCCTCATTGCGGAGAGGATTGTAGGCAACCGAATTCTTGAGCATCCCCACCAGCATGGCTGATTGCTCGATGTTCAGCGAGTCTGGGGTTGTATTGAAATAGATGCGTGCAGCCGAATTGATGCCAACGGCATTATAGATGAAGTCAAACACATTGAGATACATTGTGATAATCTCTTCCTTCGTGTAGCTCCGCTCGAGCTTCACTGCCGTCTGCCACTCCTTGAACTTGGCCACGGCAAGCTTCGATGCCCGCACTATGGCCGGATCATTTGACAGGTCCCTGGGCAGAAAGAGGTTCTTGGCCAGCTGCTGGGTTATAGTACTGCCTCCGCCGGTATTCTGGCCAAGCAGTATTGTCTTGACAAGCACCCTCGCCAGTCCGCGGAAGTCAATACCCGCATGCCTGTAAAAACGGATGTCTTCAGTGGCTATCAGAGCATCAATCACATAGGGTGATATATCTTCGTATTCGGTCCATGTGCGGTTCTGTATGTAAAACTTGCCAAGAAGGACGTTGTCTTCTGAATATACCTCTGCTGCAAGATTGCTGGCAGGGTTCTCAAGCTCTTCGAACGAAGGAATCGGACCAAGCCTGTTTGTAGAGATCAGCAAGAACAGTGTCAGCAGAAAGACTGCCGGCAGAGATATTATTACCCAGAACCAGATAACGTTTTTCCGGAATTTTTTATCCCTCATGATACCCTCATTATAAGGCCGCTAATTTAATGATTAATACAGAAATTTTCTCAAAATTTTGAAGATGGCGCCCTTATTCATTTACTTTGCCCTGTTTTTAAAAAAACTCGGATGACTGATAATCTGGTAATAGTTGAATCTCCTGCCAAGGCAAAAACGATAGAAAAATTTCTGGGAAAGGATTACACGGTTGTGTCCAGCTTCGGGCACATACGTGACCTTGTAAGAAACAACCTTGGGGTTGAGGTTGACAAAGGCTTCGCACCGGTTTATGAAATACCTGAAGACAAGAAGAAGGTTGTTGCTGAACTGCGGAAGCTTGCCGACAAATCCAAAACTGTATGGATAGCTTCCGATGAGGACCGTGAGGGGGAAGCCATTGCATGGCACCTGATATCAGTTCTCGGACTTGACCCCGGGACGACCCGCCGTATTGTATTCCATGAGATAACCAAGGATGCAATTACCCGTGCCGTAGAATCGCCGCGCCAGGTAGACATGAACCTTGTGAACGCCCAGCAGGCGCGAAGGATCCTTGACCGGCTGGTAGGCTTTGAGCTTTCACCTGTCCTGTGGAAAAAGGTGCAGCCTTCACTCTCGGCGGGGAGGGTCCAGTCTGTTGCTGTCCGCCTGCTTGTTGACCGCGAACGGGAGATAATAGGCTTTGTATCCGACTCCGCCTTCAGGGTTACCGGCACATTCAGCGGTACCAACAGTGAAGGGACCGATGTGCAGCTCAAGGCAGAGTGCCCGAAGAAATTCAGTACTGAATCAGATGCGCGGCTCTTCCTCGAAAAGTGTGACGGTTCATCGTTCACCGTTGAAAATATTGTTGTCAAACCCGGCACCCGCTCACCGGCGCCTCCCTTTACTACCTCCACCCTGCAGCAGGAAGCCTATCGCAAGCTTGGTTTCTCTGTGGCTCAGACGATGTCAGTTGCACAGAAACTGTACGAAGCCGGAAAGATCACTTATATGAGAACCGACTCGACCAATCTCTCAACCCTGGCCCTCAACACTGCCAGGGAAGTGATTACAAACGAGTATGGTGCCGGCTACTCGCGGACAAGGCAGTTCAAGACCCACTCACGAGGGGCCCAGGAGGCGCATGAAGCAATAAGGCCAACCTACTTCGACAAAAAGGAAGTTACCGGAAACAACAATGAAAAAAGGCTCTATGAACTGATATGGAGGAGGGCGATTGCTTCACAGATGGCTGATGCAAAGGTGGAGAAAACCACAATTACAATTGGCATGTCAGCATCACCCGTCAATTTTACTGCAACCGGTGAAGTAATTCTCTTTGACGGTTTCCTGAAGGTTTATACAGAGTCATATGACAGTAACGCGGCCGAGGATGAAAAGGCTATTTTGCCGCGCGTTGACAAAGGTATGAGCCTGACACCCGGAACCATCACAGCCTTGCAACGCTTTACATCACCTCCGCCGCGGTACACCGAAGCCAGCCTTGTGAAGAAGCTCGAGGAACTCGGAATTGGCAGACCATCAACCTACGCACCAATTATATCTACTATTCAGTCACGGGGCTACGTGGCCCGCGAGGACAGGCCTGGTGAGAAGCGGACCCTCGCACAGCTGACACTTGCAAAGGGAAAGATAACCAGGAGTGAAAAGACAGAGATTGCCGGGAAGGAGAAGTCAAAACTTTTCCCGAAGGATATCGGAATGATTGTAAATGATTTTCTGATTGCAAATTTTCCTGACATTCTTGACTATAACTTCACGGCTGGTGTTGAGAAGGAATTTGACGAGATAGCATCAGGGGAGGTGAAATGGGAAAAGATGATCTCATCATTTTACGGCCCATTCCGCAAGACTGTGGACGAATCTCTTGCCACGAGGGCAAAAATGACAGGCGCGCGGCAGCTTGGGACAGACCCTGCAACGGGCCTGCCGGTTGCTGTGAAGATGAGCCGTTTCGGGCCCGTTGTACAGCTGGGCGAGGCCTCCGAAGAAAATAAACCCCGTTTTGCCAACCTCAGGCGTGACCAGCTGCTTGAG
>CAZOHL010000098.1:5920-10892 GCA_964579645.1 uncultured Rikenella sp.
CCCTCGCCCTCTTTGCGCTGCCGCGCGCCGTGGGAACATTCGAGGACAGCGAGATGACAGTCGGGGTGGGCAAATTCGGACCATATGTCAAACATGCAGGCAAATTCTACTCCCTGAAGAGAGGCGTCGATGACCCGTATACAATCAGTGAGGAAAGAGCAGTTGAACTGATCAGGGAAAAGAGGGAAGGCGACAAGCAGAAGGTCATCAGCGAGCTGGGAGACATCATGGTTCTGAACGGAAGATACGGCCCCTATATCATGCATGACAAAACCAACTACCGCATCCCGAAAGGAACCGATCCCCATAAGCTCACAAGGGAAGAGTGCCTTGCAATAATTGAGAAGGGCAGCAAGACGAAAAGCACCAGGGGAAGGAAGAAGAAGTGACCTTATATAATATGATTGACCTGAACCAGTATATTGATCCCGTCTGCCTTGACAAACCGGGCGTGGAACCCCTTAAGGGGTCTTCAGCCTTCCCTCACAATGTGGTTGTGAATACCGGGAATGAGCCCATTGGTGACCTTGACGGTTTTGCAGTGGCCATTCTGGGTGTGCCCGATGACCGTTCCTCGGTGAATACCGGAGCGGCAATGGCACCTGATGCAGTCAGGAAGAGTCTCTACACTTTCTCGAGGCTGCCCGGCAGGATGAAGGTCACTGACCTGGGTAACTTCAGACCCGGAGCTTCATTCGGTGACACAATCGCAGGCCTGCGCGACGTGCTGCTTCAACTGCTGTCGCAGAACATTGTGCCGGTGATCATAGGGGGAACAAGCGCCTTGATGCCTGCACTTGACAGGGCTCTTTCTGCAGGAAAACAGAAATGGTCAATGGTGTCGGTTGATTCCCGGATTGATTTTACTGCTGAAAAAAGACCAGCTGACTCACTCAACTGGATGAATGACCTGATCTACCGCAACGGGAGCTGTCTTTCACACCTTTCAGCCATAGGGCATCAGACCTATCTTACTGACCAACAGGTGGTGAACCGGTTCAACCGCCGTCATTATGACATGCTCCGCATCGGCGAGGTGCGTTCGGCAGTGCATGAAACAGAGCCTCTCTTCCGTGATGCCGCTGCCGCGATTTTTGACATCGGATCAGTAAGGCAGTCTGACGCCCCGGGAACATTCCTTCCTTCAGCCAACGGCTTCTATGGCGAGGAGATATGCCTGCTTGCCAGGTATGCAGGACTGTCGGATAACATGAAGATCTTCTCGGTGATGGAGGTCAACCCGACACTTGACAGCCGGATGCAGACCTCGCACCTGGCGGCCCAGCTTATCTGGTTCTTTCTTGAAGGCTTCTCTCAGAAACAGTACGAGGTTTCCTACCTGGGTGACCAGGCGAACAGCAGGTTTACCCGTTATCATGTGACTCTCAGTGACCTGGAAAGCGAAGCGATATTCATCAAGAGCACAATTACCGAACGCTGGTGGATGGAAATCCGGAACAACCGTGGCGAACCGCAGTATCTTGCCTGCTCATATGAAGACTACCTTATGGCCAACCGTGATCAGGTACCCGTGAGATGGACCCGCGGAATGCTCCGTCACGGCCACTGATTTTTGGCCTCAATTTTGTGGCATGTATATTTTTTTATTTATTTTACCCGTTATATGTTTGGGTTTACAGGCACTCCCTGAATATGAATAAAATCAGGATAATTATCCTCGCATTATTTCTCCCGGCAGGCATCGTCTGCGGTCAGCAGGACCCGGTGTTCAGCCACTACATGTTCAATACCCAGACATATAACCCCGGGTATTCCGGCATGTCAGGGATGATTACAGCCTCTGCCCTCACGCGTCAGCAGTGGGTGGGATTCCCCGGTGCACCCTCCACAATGCTTTTCAATATCAACATGCCCTTCAGCCTCTTCGGATTCCGCAGCGGAGCCGGTCTCCTCGTTGAGTCTGACAAGTACGGCTTCAGCAATGATATAGACATCACTCTTTCCTATTCAGGCCTGTTCTCAGTCGGAACAGGTACCCTCGGAGCCGGCTTCAGCGTCGGGGTGCTCAACAAAACCGTTTCCCCTGAATGGTTCATCCCGTCAGGCCCGGGCCATACACCTCCTGCAGGTGACCCGCTGATTCCTGAAAATGATGAATCTTATCTTGCACTTGATTTTTCCGCCGGAGTATACTACCAGGGACTCAACTACTATGCCGGGCTGTCAGTCACACACCTTAACCAGCCCAAAATAAAATATTCGCAAACAGCCACTTACGTCAGCCGCCAATACTACTTCACTGCCGGCTATTACTTCCAGCTTCCAAACCCTGCCTTTGAGCTTGTCCCTTCGGTTTTTATAGTAAATGACGGCGCCACAACACAATATTTAGCCACAGGTATGGTTAGATACAATAAAAAGATATGGGGTGGCGTTTCTTACAGGATAAGTGACGCAATCACAGGATTCGCAGGCATAGAATTATACAACGGTCTAAAGATTGGATATGGATATGACTTCCCGATATCGGAGATTAGAAAAGGAACCAGCGGCTCACATGAGTTCGTTGTCTCTTACAGCTTCGACATCGGTCTCGGGAAGAGCGTTACCAAATACAAGAGTATCCGTTTCCTTTAAAAGACAGGAAAAAATAAAATTACTTGCATATTTAAATTAATGAGTATATGAAAAAGGTAACCCTTTTAGCTCTTGCGTTGATCTTGATTTTAAGCAGCTGTGGCTCTTACGAATCAGGCGAGTTGACAGGCGTTCAGGGAAGGAAGAAGTTCTACGAGCCGGAGCCGTTTGAGATGGCTTTCATTCCGGCAGGTTCCTTTATACAGGGGCCGAGTGACCAGGATCCTCTGCGCGCAATGAACAGCCTTTCAAAAACAGTTACGGTTGAAGCCTTCTGGATGGACCAGACCGAGATCACCAATAACAAATACCGTCAGTTCACCTACTGGGTGCGTGACTCCATCCTCAGGACAAGACTGGGAGAGGAAGGCATTGAGGGTTACGAATTCTTCAGGACAGATGAAGAGGGTAATGTCATGGAGCCCAACGTACTGAACTGGGATGAGGAGATTGACTATGAAGACGAGAACGTCCAGGCTGTGCTTGAAAGCATGTACTACCCCCCCGAAGAGAGATTCAACGGGAACAAGCAGTGGGACACCCGGCTCCTGAACTACTCATATTTCTGGGTTGATTACAAACAGGCAGCAAAAGCCAGGTACAACTACAAGGAACAGAAGTACGAGGGTACGG
Source organism: uncultured Rikenella sp. (assembly GCA_964579645.1). Lineage (GTDB taxonomy): Bacteria > Bacteroidota > Bacteroidia > Bacteroidales > VadinHA17 > SR-FBR-E99. The sequence goes on from CAZOHL010000098.1 coordinate 9,152, forward strand.
TTACAGACCTCGACGGCAATACGACTGAAGTCAAGGACCGGTCATCATTTATAATGCATCACGAGGTTAATATCTACCCCGACACTCTTGCATGGATCAGGGACTTTACATATTCATTCAACGAGCCATGGGCCACACTTTATTTCTGGCACCCCGGCTATGATGACTATCCTGTTGTGGGAGTCTCATGGATACAGGCACGTGCATTCAGTGTGTGGCGTACCAACTTCATGAATGAACACCTGCGTGCACAGGGCATCGCAGACGTGCACAACTACCGTCTCCCGCTGGAGACCGAATGGGAATATGCTGCACGCGGCGGACTTGACCTCTCAATGTACCCGTGGGGCGGTCCCTACACACGCAATTACCAGGGCTGCTTCCTGGCAAACTTCAAACCGCTGCGTGGTAACTACATCGACGACGGAGCCGTCTATACAATCAAGGTGGCATCCTTCGAACCCAATGAATACGGACTCTTTGATATGGCAGGAAACGTGGCCGAATGGACATCGTGCGCCTTCCATCCCTCATCATACATCTTTACCCATGACCTCAACCCTGACTACGAATACAACGCCCGCCCGGACGATCCGCCCGTGCTCAAGCGCAAGGTTATCAGGGGAGGCTCATGGAAGGATATCGCACTGTTCCTTCAGACATCAACGAGGGATTACGAATACCAGGACTCAACAAAATCATTTGTCGGGTTCCGCAATGTGAGAACTTACATCGGAGTAAATAACTAATACCGTTAACCTTAAAAACTTAATTATATGGGCCTCTCGGAACTTGTTCACACCAGTAAATGGAAAGCATTCATGTCCAAACTTTACGGCTGGGGTGCCTCAGTCGTGATCATCGGTGCACTCTTCAAGATACAGCACTATCCGATGGCTGGACTATTCCTTTCTGTGGGTCTTATCACAGAAGCAGTTATCTTCTTCTTTTCGGCCTTCGAGCCTCTCAAGGAGGAACCGGACTGGAAACTCGTTTATCCCCAGCTTGATCCGAACTACTCTGGCGAGGATGTCGGTTTTGCAGCTGTCGGTGGCGGCGGTTACGGTTACGGCGGTGGCGGCGGAGCCGGCCTCTCCCAGTTTGACAAGATGCTGTCTGACGCAGGAATCACTCCTGCAGTGTTTGACAGCCTCAGCCAGGGACTTAAGAAGCTCACTGAAACCACAAAGAACTTCAACGCAATGGGTGACCTGGCAGCTACAACCAATGAGTATGCCGGCACAATAAAGAAGGCCAACGAGTCTCTCATGAACCTTTCCGAATCCGTAAGGCAGACTGCAAGGTCAATGACTGACACAAGCAACGTCTACCAGGCTATCGGCGAATCATCGAAGACAATCGAGACAGGCGGCAGATCATACCATGAGAAGCTTGAGGCTCTCAACAAGAACCTTTCAGCTCTCAATGCAGCATATGAACTGCAGCTCCGCGGCACCAATGATCACGTGAAGAGCGCAGAAACAATCTACAAGGGAATGGAAGGTCTGATGAAAGACCTTACCGGTTCAGCCGATGACACGAAGAAATATCGTGAACAGGTGGCCAAACTCAATGAGAACCTCAGCTCTCTGAATAACGTCTACGGCAACATGCTTGCTGCCATGAATGTGAAGTAATGGTTGCTTCATCAATATATCCGCTAACATCTAAACTATCCGCAAATGTCTAAGGGAAAAGAAACCCCGCGGCAAAAGATGATCGGGATGATGTACCTCATCCT
>CAZOHL010000099.1:0-10761 GCA_964579645.1 uncultured Rikenella sp.
ATGTTGTTTGATCCTGTCTGAATTATCTCAATACTCATCTCTTGAACGAATGCCTCAGTAAAGAATATGGATCATCTTAATCGTATTGCATCACTCATAGCGAAGCGCCTCAATCGGATCAACCGCCGAAGCTTTAACGGCAGGGAAGTATCCGGAAGCTATACCTACAAGGAAACAGGCTATTACCCCTCCGATAACCCATACCCATGGGACGGAGAAACTTGAACCCATCCCCAGGGAAACGAGGTTTCCCATAAGGATCCCTGTCACAATGCCAAGGAGCCCTCCCATCTGTCCGATAATGACAGATTCATAGAGAAACTGTTGCCTGATGACTGATTTCCGCGCCCCGAGTGCCTTTCGCACACCTATTTCTCTTGTCCGCTCTGTAACTGAAACCAGCATGATGTTCATCAGCCCCACAGCTGCTCCGAAAAGAGTAATAAGGCCTATAATTGTTGCAGCCAGCGTCACATACTTGATATTCTCCATCAGCATCTCAATGAGAGAGTCGCTCTTCTGTACATTGAAATCAGACTCATCACGGGGATCAAGGTTCCGCACTATCCTGAATATACCCTCTGCCTCGCTTGTCATCATGTCAAGGCTGACTGACTTCTGTGGCATCACACCTATATTATATGTAATGTTGGGTCTCGAGAAGTACTGTCTGGCTGTTGTAATCGGGATAATTGTCATCTGGTCACTTCCCATTATGCTTGCGCCGGAACTCTTGACCACGCCTATTACAGTCAGTTTCAGGCCCGGAAGGCTTATCTCCTTGCCGATAGGCTCAACGCCGGGAAAGAGGAAGCGGACAATATCCTGCCCTATAATGACCACATGACGGCTGCCAGCCAGGTCTTCCTGTGAAAAGTTACGTCCTGACTCAAGCTCCTGTCCCGCTATTGTCAGGTAATTTTCATCCGAACCGATGACAGATATGTTGGGATTGGTCTTGTTTTTACCGAATCGGTATTCGGCCATGCCGGATGCGTTGAAAGATATGGAGACCCAGGCAGGTTCACGGAACCTCTCCTTGAAAGTCATGGCCTCCTTGTATGTGATCTGGGAATGGTTTTTGGTTCGGATATGCTGATCACCTACCGAAATCCTCATGGAGCGTGAAGTTATTGTGAACGAGTTGGCGCCCATCATTGTGAATTGCTCGGTGAGCGTGCTTTTCAGCCCGTCAATTGCGGTTAGTATTCCAACAAGGGCCATGATTCCGAAAGCTATTATGGCCATCGTCAGCGCCGCCCTTACCCGGTTTGACCTGATTGCCTTGAATGCAACCCTGACATTCTCCCAGAATAATGTCAATCCTTTCACTGTCCTTCCTTCTGCTAAAGATGGAACTAAGATACATCTTTTCTTTATTTCTGCTTCCGGTACTCTCACTTCATTTTTTACCTTTGCCCGGGTGAAGACCTACATTCCATCAACCGAACGTGGCATTCAAGCCTTCGCAGAGCTGGGAAGCGCAATGCGCGAAGGAGCAGCAGGCGCCTGTACCGGAGCCGGCAGACGCTTTCATGAGCTTATCGGGACCCTGTATCTCTCAAATCCATGGTTCACCCCTGAAAATGTCAGGCTTGCTCTTTCTGCTGTCGGGAGGACTCTCACCGAAGAGAATCTTACCCGGTGGTTATCAGAATACCCCGAACTGAAAGAACCACGTGACCCGGTAACGGTGGGGGTTGTCATGGCCGGCAATATCCCGATGGTGGGGTTTCATGACCTGCTCTGCGTGCTGATATCGGGGAACCGCCTTCTGGCCAGGCTGAGCACAAGGGATGAGCTGCTTATGAGGGCCGTAGCAGTCACGCTCGCTGAAATTGAACCGGCTTATGATTCCATCGCCGGACTAACAACTGACAGACTCACGGGATTCGGAAAAGTGATTGCCACCGGAAGCAACAACACCTCCAGATACTTTGAATACTACTTCAGGAATGTTCCCTCCATCATCCGGAAGAACAGGAACAGCATCGCCATCCTTGACGGAACGGAGAGTGACAGGGAACTGGAGTTGCTGGGTGACGACATCTTCTCATATTTCGGACTTGGTTGCCGGAACGTTACAAAACTTTACCTTCCGCGGGGATATGACCCGGCATCTCTCCTGCCCCGATGGGAACGCTTTGAATCACTCCGCTCTCATTACAGGTACATGGTCAATTATGACCATCACAGGGCGGTGATGATTGTGAACAGGGAAAGTTACATTGACGGTCGTTTTATAATGCTCAGGGAGTCGTCTTCCCTCACACCCCCGATGGCAGTGCTTCACTATGAGTTCTATGACACCGGACAAGGCCCTTACAAAAGCCCGGAAATGAGCCCGGACCTGCTGCAATGCATCGCAGGACACGGCCATCTGCCCTTCGGAACAACACAGCAACCGGAACTGTGGAATTACGCTGACAATATTGACACAATCAGTTTCCTGCTAAAAAAATAAGTGGAAGTGAATCTATTATAAAAAATATTAAATTGCACAAGTTGAAAAAGTGAGTGTTATGGTTTACAGATTCGTGGTGTTATCTGATGAGGATGAGGCGTTTGCAAGAGAGTTTGAGTTTCTTGACAGTCAGACTTTGCTTGATTTTCACAATGCATTGCAGGAAGAGCTGGAGTTTGACCGTTCCCAGATTGCTTCCTTTTTCATGGCTACAGAGAGTTGGGAAAAAGAGGAGGAATTCACACTGTTTGATATGGGAGCAGGCTCATCGACAATGGAGAATGCAATACTTGAGGAGATCATCTTCCGTAAAAACCAGAAACTGCTCTATGTTTTTGACTTTTTCAATGACAGGGCTCTCTACGTCGAATACGTAGGTGAATTCAAGGAAGAGGATGACAAAGAGTATCCGGTCTGCATCAACTCCAAGGGTCTTCCTCCGAAACAGGTCACGTTTGGTGGTGTCTCGCGCAAAAAATACAACAACCTCGTTGTTACAGATGATGACGATGACGATGTTGTAGTTGACGAAGAGGTCGTTGATGACGAAATCTTCTTCGAAGGTGAGGATGAAGATGACCTGTCGGAATTCGACAATATCGAAAACAGTGACGAGGAGGAGGAAGAGGAATAACCGCCCCTTCAGTCAGAACCCATGAAAAATACGTTGATTGTCCTCCCCGGTCCCACCGGCGTGGGTAAAACGGCGTTTGCAATTAAGCTTGCCGAAAGGCTGAAGTGTAACATTATATCATGTGACTCCAGGCAGTTCTACCGTGAGATGAAGATCGGCACAGCAGCTCCCGGCCCGAAAGAACTTGAGAGAGTTAAACATCACTTCGTCGGATTTCTTTCTGTTACCGACTATTACAGCATCAGTCTCTTCGAGAGGGATGTAATGGCGCTTCTGCCATTGCTGTTCGAATCAAATCCGGTGGCAATCATGACCGGAGGATCGATGCTCTATTTGGATGCGGTTTGCAGGGGAATGGATGACATCCCTGACACAGATCCTGCCGTCAGGCAGAAGTATCTTGAGATGTACAATAATGAAGGCATAGAAGGCCTCCGAATTGCGCTGAAGCTACTTGATCCGGTATCATGGTCAAGGGTCGACCTTCACAATCCACGTCGCCTGCTGAGGGCACTTGAGTTAACTGAAAGCTCAGGCAAACCCTACTCCGCGTTCCTCACGGCACCGGTAAGGCAGCGCGATTTCAGGATAATTAAGGCCGGACTGAACCTTGAAAGAGGAGATTTGTACCGCAGGATAGACATGAGGGTTGACAGGATGATTGAAGAAGGACTTGAAGAGGAAGCTGCTTCACTTAAACAGTACAGGAATCTGAATGCCCTAAATACAGTGGGTTACCGCGAGATGTTCAGATGGTTTGACGGAGAGGTCTCACGTGAACAGGCGGTAATGCTTATCAAGAGGAATACAAGGCGCTATGCCCGCAAACAGCTCACATGGTGGAACAGGGACAGCCAGATTAACTGGTTCGATGCGTCACAGCAAGAAATGATCGTATCATGGATCGGACAACGGTTGGAAGAGTAGCTTTACCGGCCGGAAAGGGTTGACAAGGGCCTGACGGCACGATGTCGGCTTCAGACCGCTTCCCTGAGCCGCCGTATTACATCCGCGGGATCTGAAGAAGAAAATACGGTGTTTCCTGCAACAAGCACATCCACCCCGGCATGCACGAGCACTGGAGCGTTGTGCAGATCCACTCCGCCATCAACCTCTATCATCACGTCATAGCCTCCCTCGTCTATCATGCTCCGCAGCTCCCCGATCTTGTTTATGCTTCCGGGGATGAAGGTCTGCCCGCCGTAGCCAGGGTTAACTGTCATCAGCAGTACCATATCGATATACGGCAGAATGTCTTTGAGGAGAATAACGGGTGAGTGTGGATTAAGTGTCACCCCCGCCTTCATCCCCAATCTGCGTATCTCAGTGACAGTGCGGTGAAGGTTATGGCAGGCTTCATAGTGAACTGTAAGATTCGAGGCGCCGGCCTCCCTGAAACGTTCGAGATACCGTTCCGGATCAACTATCATCAGGTGCACGTCAAGAGGCTTCGAAGAGAGGTCACGGACAGCTTCCATGACTGGGAAACCGAAAGAGATGTTGGGAACAAAAAGACCGTCCATTATGTCAAGGTGAAGCCAGTCGGCTTCGCTGTCATTAATCATTTCAACCTCGGATGCGAGATTGGCAAAATCAGCAGCAAGAAGTGACGGTGCAACAAGGTGGCTCATAACTGAAAGAATATCGTTTTTATGATCAGCCCAGGTATGATTTAAGTATACGGCTGCGGGTAGTGAACTGAATCCGTTTAATGGCTTTCTCCTTGATCTGCCTGACCCGTTCGCGGGTAAGTTTCAGTTCCTCTCCTATCTCCTCAAGCGTGAAGGGGTGTTTCATGCCTATCCCGAAATAAAGCTTCAGTACCCTCGCTTCACGTGGTGACAGGGTACTCAGAGCCTTTTCTATTTCATAAGATAATGATTCATTGATAAGGTTGCGGTCAGGACTGGGAGTCTCTTCGTTCTGCATGACGTCATACATGTTGTTGTCCTCCTCCGAACTTATCGGGGCATCCATGCTGAGAGTGCGTCCGTTCGTGCGAATGGCTTCCTTGACATCCTCCGGAGCTATTTCAAGAAGGTCGGCTATCTCCTGTGCCGAAGGCTCCCTTTCGTATTCCTGCTCCAGCTTGGAATATGCCTTGTTGATGCGGTTGATAGACCCGATTTTGTTTACCGGCAGCCTGACAATCCTTGACTGTTCGGCAAGCGACTGCAATATGGCCTGCCTGATCCACCAGACCGCATATGAGATGAATTTGAAGCCCCTGGTCTCGTCAAAACGTTGCGCAGCTTTAATCAGTCCGAGGTTTCCTTCGTTGATCAGATCAGGGAGTGTCATGCCCTGGTTCTGGTACTGCTTCGCAACAGACACAACAAACCGAAGATTGGCCTTAACAAGCCTTGCCAGCGCATCATGGTCACCCGTACGGATGCGACGTGCCAGCGACACCTCTTCATCCGGGGAGATCAGCTCAACCTTTCCTATCTCCTGCAGATACTTGTCAAGAGAAGGCGTATCGCGGTTGGTAACCTGTTTGGTTATCTTTAACTGACGCATTGACAATTAATTAGCGGACTTCCTGCCGTTTCCTTTAAGCAGAAGCTCACAATTTTAGCAAAATATTCTCAGATAAACAAGAGATGTGCAACTTTTAATAATAATGGTACGAAACAGGTATTTTCCAAAAGCCTTTAATAAATGGCAGGTGCATAAGCGAAACATCAGGAAAGCCCGGATACCACTTTTTGTGCTGGCAATTTGCATATTAACCAATTATTAATTATACTTGCACCGGAATAATGACGCAAGTCGTTTACTCTGTCGGAGGGACTCTTTCATATTCCCCGCTTCATCAAATACAATCGAAATTAATTCTTCTACACATTTTACACTATGCATGATATTCTTGAACTGAGCGAGATGCTTGTTCCCGAATTGAGGGAAATTGCCAAGCAGCTCAAAATTAAAAGGGTAGAACTACTCAAGAAACAGGATCTTATATACAAGATCCTTGACCAGCAGGCTATTGACGCTGCTGAGACCCGCAAGGCACCAAGGGTCGAAAACCAGCCGTCTGAACGGAGGCAGGAGCAGCCAGGTCAGCAAAACAAACAGAGGAAACCTGACAGACCTGTGCAGGATGCTGATCAGCGGCGCCAGCCCGGTCAGCAGAACCAGGGACAGCAGCCCGGAGAAAAACAGCCGCGGCATCAGAACCAGGGGAAACCTCCCAGACAGCAGCATGACCAGCAGCAGAGAAAACCACAGGCTCAGGGGCAGTCTCAGGGACAGCAGCAGGGACAGGCTCAGCCTCAGGGACAGCAGTCTCAGGGTCAGAATCAGGGTCAGAAACAAGGTCAGCAGCAGCAAGGTCAGGGACAGAAGCAGCAGGGACAGCAGCAGGGACAGCAGCAGCAGGGTCAGCAGCAGGGTCAGCAACAGGGTCAGCAACAACAGGGTCAGCAGCAGGGTCAGCAACAGGGTCAGCAACAGTACAGGCAGCAACAGTGGCAGCAGAACCGCGAAAAGCGCCCGCGCAACTTCAGAAATGACCAGCAGGGACAATACAGGCCTGATGCAAACCAGCAGCGCAACCAGCAGCAACAACAGCAGCAACAGCTGCCCCGTTATGACGACAAACTGCAGGCGCCCTCACAGCCGCCTCAGCAGGCCAGACAACAGCCGCGTGAACAAAACTTCCAGAATGAACAGGTACCACCACCTGCAGACAAGCTTCTCTTTGCCCCCGAATCAGTCACCGACAGTGAACAGGATCTCCTCAGGTTTACTGAACCTGAAGGTGAAACCCGTATTATTGAGGAGGCAGCCGCACCGGAAGGTGCTGTGGTCATTCCGCCTGTTCCGGCAGAGTCAAGCGTGCCGCAGGCCGAGGCACATGAACCTGTCAGGGAAGAAAGGAAGGAGAGAGCTTATGATTTCGAAGGAATTGTAGCCAACACCGGTGTCCTTGAGATCATGCCTGACGGTTACGGATTCCTGCGCTCACCTGATTACAACTACCTGAGTTCCCCGGACGATATCTATGTATCACAGTCGCAGATAAAGCTCTTCGGGCTGAAGACCGGTGACACAATCAGGGGAACCATCCGTCCGCCGCGCGAGGGTGAAAAATATTTCCCGCTCATTAAAGTCGAGGAAATAAACGGCCGTACGCCGGACTTCATCCGTGACAGGGTGCCCTTTGATTATCTGACACCTCTCTTTCCCAACGAGAAATTCACTCTCTGCAGACCGGGCGAAGGCAACCTGTCAGTCCGCATAGTTGACATGTTCTGCCCCATTGGCAAGGGTCAGCGCGGTCTTATTGTGGCACAGCCCAAGACCGGTAAGACAATACTCCTGCAGGATATTGCAAACGCAATAGCCAAATTCCACCCCGAGGTCTACCTTATGATTCTGCTCATTGACGAGCGTCCCGAGGAAGTCACCGAAATGGCCCGTAACGTGAATGCAGAGGTTATAGCATCAACATTTGATGAGCCGGCAGAAAGGCACGTACGCATAGCAACTATTGTTCAGGAAAAGGCCAAAAGGCTGGTTGAGTGCGGACATGACGTGGTCATCCTGCTGGACTCAATTACCCGTCTGGCAAGAGCATTCAACACAATCGCTCCTGCTTCAGGCAAGGTGCTTTCCGGAGGTGTTGACTCCAACGCCCTTCACAAACCGAAGCGCTTCTTCGGTGCAGCCCGTAACATTGAGAACGGAGGCTCTCTTACAATCATAGCCACTGCTCTTACAGACACAGGATCGAAGATGGACGATGTAATTTTTGAAGAGTTCAAGGGGACAGGCAACATGGAGCTTCAGCTTGACCGCAAGCTCTCAAACAGGAGAATATTTCCGTCAATTGACATTCCGGCTTCAAGCACAAGGCGTGAAGACCTGCTTCTTGACAAGAACATGCTCAACAAAATATGGATACTCCGCAACTATCTGACTGACATGAACTCAGTGGAAGCCATGGAATTCCTGCGTGACCGCATAACCCAGACACGCTCGAATGAAGAGTTCCTCATTTCAATGAACAGCGAGTAAAATTCTCATAAAAAATGAGTACATTTGCAATTTATTTTTTTAAAGGTTATTTGATCAATAATTACTTATAATCAGAAATGGCAACAAAAAAATTCATCACTTGTGACGGCAACCAGGCAGCATCGCACATAGCTTACATGTTCAGCGAGGTGGCCTGTATCTATCCAATTACACCTTCATCCACCATGGCAGAATATGTTGATGAGTGGGCTGCACACGGACTTAAGAATATGTTCGGTGAAGAGGTAAAGGTGGTTGAGATGCAGAGTGAGGCCGGTGCTGCAGGAGCAGTACACGGATCGCTTCAGTCAGGTGCACTGACGTCAACATTCACAGCATCACAGGGGCTTCTTCTCATGATCCCCAACATGTATAAAATTGCAGGCGAACTGCTTCCCGGAGTATTCCATGTCAGCGCACGTACTGTTGCTGCACATGCACTCTCAATCTTCGGTGACCACGGTGACATCTATGCCACCAGACAGACAGGATTTGCCCTGCTTGCCACCGGAAGCGTTCAGGAGATTATGGACCTTGCGGGTGTTGCTCATCTTGCATCAATCAAATCAAGGGTTCCTTTCCTTCACTTCTTTGACGGGTTCCGTTCATCACATGAGATCCAGAAGGTTGAGGAGATGAGCATGGAAGAGATGAAGAAGCTTGTTGACACTGACTCCCTGAAGGCATTCCGTGACAGGGCACTCAATCCCGGCAAACCTGTTACAAGGGGTACCGCACAGAACCCTGATATCTTCTTCCAGGCAAAAGAAGCGTCAAACCGTTTCTACACCAACCTTGACGACACAGTCAACGAGTACATGGAGAAGATCAATGCAATTACCGGCCGTACCTACAAGCCCTTCACCTACTACGGCGCACCCGATGCAGAGAACATCATAATTGCAATGGGCTCCGTGACGGAAACCATAAAGGAGGTTATCGATTACCTTGCAGAGACAAAGGGAGAAAAACTCGGTCTCATCAGTGTCCATCTTTACAGGCCCTTCTCAGCAAAATACCTGTTCAACGTCCTGCCGAAGAGTGTGAAGCGCATAACCGTTCTCGACCGCACCAAGGAACCGGGTGCCAACGGTGATCCCCTTTACCTCGATGTCAAGGAAATATTCTATGATCAGAAGGTGCAGCCTGTCATCCTTGGCGGACGCTACGGCCTAAGCTCCAAGGATACCACTCCTTCACAGATGATCTCGGTATTCGAGAACATGAAGAAGGCTGCGCCTATGAACCAGTTCACAGTCGGTATCGTTGATGACGTGACGTTCAGGTCGCTTCCGCAGCTTCCCGAGATCAACGTGAGCCATAAGGGCACATATTCCGCCAAATTTTACGGCATCGGATCTGACGGAACTGTCGGCGCCAACAAGAACTCGATAAAAATAATAGGTGAGACAACCGACAAGTATTGCCAGGCTTACTTCGCATATGATTCAAAGAAATCAGGCGGTGTGACAACCTCGCATCTCCGTTTCGGTGATCATCCGATCCGCTCCCCGTATCTTGTGAACACTCCGGACTTCGTGGCTTGCCACGTACCTTCATACCTTGACAAGTATGACATGCTCCGCGGCCTCAAGAAAGGCGGTACATTCCTTCTGAACTCAATATGGGATGCCGAAGAGACGAAGAGCAAACTGCCTGACAGTATGAAGAAGTACCTTGCAGAAAACAAGATCAACTTCTTCATCATCAATGCAACCAGCATTGCTGAAGAACTGGGCCTGGGAACCAGGACCAACACAATAATGCAGAGCGCCTTCTTCAAGGTATCGGAAGTAATTCCCTATAAACTTGCTGTTGATGAGATGAAACATGCAGTCATCAAGGCTTATGGCAAGAAGGGTGAAAACGTTGTAAAGATGAACAATGACGCTATCGATCGCGGTGGTGACGTTGTCAGGGTTGAGATACCTGCAGAATGGGCAGGCATAAAGCCAGCCACAGTAAAGGAAGACAACACCAAACCGGCCTTTATACGCGAGGTTGTGGATGTCATCAACGGCCAGAGGGGTGATGATCTCCCGGTCAGTGCGTTCGTAGGACGCGAGGATGGAACATTCCCGGCCGGAACATCAGCTTATGAAAAGCGTGGAATTGCCGTGAACGTTCCTGAGTGGCAGATGGACAAGTGCATCCAGTGCAACCAGTGCTCATATGTATGTCCTCACGCTGCAATACGTCCATTCCTCCTCACCGATGAAGAGCTTGCAGCAGCACCGGCCGGCACCACTGCAAAACAGGGTATCGGTAACACAAAGAGTCACAAGTTCAGGATCCAGGTCAGCGTATTTGACTGCACCGGTTGCGGAAACTGTGCCGATGTATGCCCTGCCAAGGAAAAGGCACTCATCATGAAACCGCTGGAGTCTCAGCTTGAACAGGCTGACAGGTGGACTTACATGCATGAAAAGGTCGGGTACAAGGATACAGTTGTTGACAAGTACACGAACGTCAAGAATTCACAGTTTGCACAGCCGCTGTTCGAGTTTTCGGGAGCATGTGCAGGTTGCGGCGAGACACCCTATATCAAGGCTATCACGCAGCTATACGGTGACAGGATGGTAATCTCCAACGCCACAGGTTGTTCATCCATCTATGGTGGTTCGGCTCCTTCAATGCCTTA
>CAZOHL010000100.1:0-10510 GCA_964579645.1 uncultured Rikenella sp.
CTATGTTTAACATCGACACCACCCTCTTCGAACTCCTCGGCTACCGGATGAGCCTCCTCGAGCTTCTCGCCGTACTCACCGGGCTGGCAGCAGTCTGGTATGCAGCCAGGGCAAACATAATCACCTGGGTATTTGCACTCATCAACGCCGTGCTCTTCTTCATGCTTTACTACCAGGTGAATCTCTATTCGGCGATGATCCTTCAGTTCTTTTTCTTCCTTAATGCCATCTACGGTTGGTTCAACTGGAAAAGACAGAGCACCAACGGCGGCGAGCCTGTGACGCTGTTAAGTCACAAGGCAAGGGTTTTCTGGGTGGCGGGCATCATCGCCATGGCGCTGGCTATGGGCACAGTGATGGGACGGATCCATCTCTGGTTGCCTGACTTTTTCCCCGTCAGGGCAACTTTCGTCTATACTGATGCCATGATTGCGGTGATGAGCATTGCGGCATCGATACTCTGTGCGCGACTGAAGCTCGAGAACTGGATACTCTGGATCCTCGTCAACATAATGAGTATCGCTATGTACGCCATGCGTGGCATTATGCTGGTTTCAGTTCAGTACGTCATTTTCCTCACAATGGCGATTTACGGCTTCATACAATGGCAGAGAAAAATCAGATCTAATGTCCCATAAAATGTGAGGGAAATATTTCACCGGAAGACGTTGATCATTGAATCTTGCTTCTTTATCAAAAACATAATCATCAAGTGCCCGGTTGAGACATTATTAATTTCATTTCTCATTATTTTGGGAGTGAACTTAAACCCCATAAAATGAGAAAGCTTTTATTTTTTGCACTGTCATTCCTTGTACTTGGATGTGAAAAGACTCCTGAAACTGAGATAAACAAGAATCTCTCTTTTGGTGTTGATGAAGCCTATATGGTAATCAACGAGTCGAGACCATTCGTGGTCGTGTTCGACAACAGTATAACCGATCAAACCGTCACCTGGTCAGTGGAACCGGAAAACGGGGGAATTATTACAGTAGACCCTTTATATAATAATGTGGGAATTTATAAAGCCCCTGTGGAGAATGGTGTCTATACAGTTCTTGCCACCCTGGTAGCTGATCCGAATCAGAAGGCATCTGTGAAAATAACCGTTTCAGACGCAGCAATTGATGATGAGTTGATCTTCAGCAATGAAAACATTGGTGGTGTGCAGAATGGTCCGACTAATCCAACCGTATTCACAACAGACAAAGAAAGACTGATCACGTACATACATAATTATCATTATTTTAATGGGGGAGCTCTGCCTGGAACAATTTCCCTGAAGCATTCCGACGGAACAATTTACGGTCCCTGGCAAACCTGGGGTATTGTAGGTCAGGGCGGAGTAACAAATGCGTACTGGGTTTTTCATCCATTGACAAAGATTAAGGCGGGGACATATACAGTCATTGATTCCGATCCCTCTACCTGGTCACATAACGGTGAGTCGAACTATTGTGGCTTTACACACGTCAGAGCTATGAAAGTCAATTAATCATAAAATCCCGGATATAAATCGGGTTATCCGGAGATTCAAATTGAAAAAGAGCGGAGGTGAATCCTTTCGCTCTTTTTTCATTACCCGGATTCACGAACACTCGTCCAATTCTTTGAGGCGGAGTGTTGGGACAGAAAATATTGTCTTGTTTTCAATGCAAAATGATGTTTCTTTGAAGGGAAATATATGTCCGGGACAGGTAAAATGAATTTGTCAGACCAACCCCTGACTATGGATGCAGACTCCAGTAACAATGATATTCAGACAAACCGATGAAAAAAACACTAATACTTGTGACGGTGGTGCTCACTGCGTTTTTTTCTTCATGTAATATGGGTGAGAAAACGTTCATAGTGTCCGGCTATTCGGGCGATGGCACCGCAGATGTTCTCCTGTGCCGGCTGACCGGCAAAGGCAGCATAGAAAAAATATCTGAGATAACCGTTGGGGATAATCCCTCATATTTTACCTTCGGACGGGAAGGACTGATTTACCTTGTCAATGAGGTCGACACTTTTGACATGAAAGCCGGGGGAGGAATCACCACCTTACGATATGATAAGAAGAGCAACAGCCTCGAAAAAATCAGTTCTATGAACCAGGGTGGAGGAGGACCATGTCACATTGAGGTTTCAGTTGATGGCAAATACCTGATTACAGCCAACTACGGCAGCGGCTCGGTCTCAGTTGTGAAACTGAACAGCGAGGGTATACCCGAAAAAGTCACCGATGTTATCTTCTACGGCGAGAAATCGCACCCCCATATGACTATCCATAATCCGAGACTTCATACTTACTATGTATCCGACCTGGGCCTCGACAGGGTGCATCAGCTTAAGCTCGACACCACCCTGGGGCTTCTGATGAATGCAGACATAGCTTACTTCAACAGTGAGCCCGGAAGCGGCCCGAGGCACATGGCTATAGACAAATCCTCTGCAAACCTCTATGTAATCAATGAGCTCAGCTCCTCGATGTCTGTATACAATATTCTTTCCGATACCGTGACTGCCAGACAGACTGTCAGCACTCTTCCTGAGAGATACACGGAGAAAAGTTTTTGTGCTGATATACATCTCTCGCGCAGCGGGAAGAAGATCTACGGTTCAAACCGTGGGCATAACAG
The DNA here is from genome assembly GCA_964579645.1 of uncultured Rikenella sp. Taxonomy (GTDB): domain Bacteria; phylum Bacteroidota; class Bacteroidia; order Bacteroidales; family VadinHA17; genus SR-FBR-E99. The sequence continues at coordinate 2,625 of CAZOHL010000100.1, forward strand.
CATCGTTACATTCAGGGTGGGGGCAGACGGGACTTTGTCCGAGTCGTCTCACCGCGACTGCGGAGGGAACTGGCCTCGCAACTTCGCCGTGTCCCCGTCCGGCAAATTCTTCCTGGTTGCGAACCAGAGATCAAATGCGATATCAGTAGTCAATGATGGTGCAGGCTCGGCAGATGATATTCCGGGCCTCTCTTTCAATGCTCCGTCCTGTGTGCGCTTTGTGAAGTAACTTCACCCAGGCGTATAATTAATATTTTTCACAAAGTAAGACCAGTATTGAGATCTCGTAAGCCGGCAGCCTTTATTTCGGGTCCTCAAACAGACTCCGGTGCCCTTGTTCCAGATCCAGGAGTTTTTTCTTGACCGCCAGTCCGCCCCCGTAACCGACAAGTTCGCCGTTGCTGCCAATAATACGGTGACATGGAATGATCATGGCAATTGCGTTTGCCCCGTTCGCACCGGCAACTGCCCTTACGGCATTCCCGTTATCAATGGCTATTGCCAGGTCAAGGTATGAGGCGGTTTTGCCGTACGGCACCTCCATCAGGACATTCCATACGGCTTTTTGAAAATCTGTTCCGACCATTAGTATTGGAATGTCAAAACGAGTCCTGGTCCCGTCAAGGTATTCATCTAGCTGTTTTCGTGTCCGCTCCAGAGTTTCATCATCCTTGAGGATGAATTCTACGTTCAGTCCTGATCTGATCCTGTTGTCAATGGCAGTTCTCATTTTCCTGTACCGGAAATCGAGCAGGCAAAGCTTGCCCTCATATGATCCCAGGATCAGTTCGCCAATCCTTGTCCTGACGTATTTGACGCTGACCTGGTTCATGTTCTGGTTCTTATTTTCATTCAAATCCGGATTATCTGGAATATATTCACATCTCGGTCAAAGATCAATCAATTCATAACTTGTGCTTCTTCCGCCTGATCCGGACGGTTTTAAAATTCCTTTTTCAATAAGATCCCTGATATCTCTCAATGCCGTATCAGAAGAACATTTAGTTATTTTGGCCCATTTTGATGTTTTGAGTTTGCCATCGAACCCATCAAGAAGCTTGTTCAGCATATGTCTTTGCCTGCTGTTTAACAAAGTCTCTTTATTTCTATCCCAGAAGTCTGCTTTTTGAAGTATGTTCTGCATTGTTTTTTCAGTGGTTTCCAATGCGTGATGCAGACAATTCAGGAACCATTCCAGCCATTCTGTAATGTCCCCGGTACTATGCTGAACCTTTTGTAAGATTGCGTAATAACCCTTTTTCTCAATCAGTACCTGGTTGGAGAGACTATAGAATCTTTGTGAGCTGCTTTCGGAACGTGCCAGTAACATATCAGAGAGTGCCCGCGCAATCCGACCATTGCCATCATCGAATGGATGTATGATTACAAACCAGAAATGCGCGATGGCTGCTTTTAGTACAGAATCCTGTTTTAATTCAGCGTTAAACCATGCCAGAAATTGATCCATCATTTGTTTTACTCTCTGTGGTGCCGGGGCCAGATAATGGATCTTTTCTTTTCCCATGGGGCCGGAAACCACCTGCATGACACCTTCCCGCCAGGAACCGGCGTTTATTTTTTGCATGCCGCTCCAACCTGAGGGGAATAATGCTGCATGCCATCCGAACAGCCGTTCTTCGGTTAATTGTTCATTAAAGTTCTGTGTAGCATCCAGCATCATCTCAACCACACCGTCAACATCTCTTGATGCAGGTACCATCCCGGCATATTCAATTCCCAGTCTTCTGGCAATTGAAGAACGTACCTGCTCATAGTTCAATTTTTCACCCTCTATCTCGGATGATTTAATGACATCAGTAGTCAGGGTTGACAGCAGGGCCTCTTCTTGCGTGGAGAAACCCAGGGAAACCATTTGTCCCATGATTTTTCCCTGCAGGTGGCGCACCTTGCCCAGGATTCCATTTACCTCCCTGTCATCCCATGTGAAATGTGGCCACTGTTCGTATTGATAAATATATTTTGCCATTTCTGATTATTGAGCCTGCGGCAAATATATGAATTATTCGCCGCAAATATAATGAGAATATGGAGATTTTTCTCCGCAGTGTTATATTTCGCAATATAACTGAAACCGGCGTCGGTCAGTAATCACAGAGGATTCCGGCCAATATGCCTGACTGAAATACGAATTAATACTTCCGGCTGCAACTTTGCCTTGTAAAATTTGCATTGAATTTTGTATTATGATCATATGTTCATTATCTTTGTAGCGAACAAATGATCAAAAAGTGTCACCACGTCCAACACGATTAAGAAGAGTCAGCAATCCTCCGGGCATCTCGGGATTCCGGCCTTACGGCGGGACTGCCAATGGCGGCCAGGCCGGGTCGGTCTTCCTGCACCTTGAAGAGTATGAAGTTATCAGGCTCTGCGATCATGAGAATCTCAACCATCATGAGGCTGCCCGTGTGATGGATGTCTCGCGCCCGACTTTAACCCGCATATATGCAAAAGCGAGGGCAAAGATTGCGGATGCACTGGTAACAGGAAAGCAGATCATTATCGAAGGAGGCAAGATTTACTTTGACAGCGAGTGGTACAAATGCAACGGCTGCAGTTGCCTTTTCAACCAGCCGGAGAAGAGTGTTGTTCCTGACAAATGTCCGTTATGCGGAAGCAACGAGATAGTCAATTATGTCCCTGTGGATGAGTCGACTCCGGTTACGCGCCGGGCTCCTTCTGATATCTGTGTCTGTCCTTCATGCGGATACGAGAAGAATCATGAGCCTTCTCAGCGCTGCAAGGAGGAAGCATGTCCTGTATGTGGAAACCATCTTATGAGGAAGAACAACCTGTTGGCAAAAGATATATAAAAAAAGATATGAAAGTAGCAATAACAAGTACAGGGCAGAGCCTTGAAAGCACTATTGACCAGCGGTTCGGTCGCTGTGCGTTTTTCGTTATTTATGACACTGAGACAGGAGGAGTAGAGATACTTCCTAACCCGAACAGGGATGCCGAGGAGGGAGCCGGTCCGGCTTCAGTCCAGCTGGTGGCGTCAAAGGAGGTGCAGAAGATCGTATCCGGCGAGTTTGGGGTAAAAATCAAGTCGCTTCTTGACAGCCTGAAGATCCAGATGGTGGTATACAAGGAGCCGGAGAAGACGGTTAAGTCAGTGATTTACATGTTAAACAATCAATAATCCAATAATGAAAAAACGTATAGCCATTCCTCTTGAAGGAGGTATTCTCTGTTCACATTTCGGTCACTGCGAGCAGTTCGCAATAGTTGATGCCGAAGACAGAACCATTACAGCCGAGACACTCATCACTCCCCCGCCTCATGAGCCCGGACTGCTGCCAGGATGGCTTGCAGAGAAAGGCATCACAGACGTGATAGCAGGAGGAATGGGTCAGAGAGCAATAGGACTCTTCAACCAGCATTCAATCAATGTTTTTGTAGGTGCACCCGTGAAGAGCCCGGATGAGCTTGCAGCAGACCTGATCAACGACAGGCTTCAGGCCGGTGCAAATTATTGTGACCATTAACAGACTGTCATGGAAAAGAAGAGGATTGGCATCATCATCTGCGACAGGTACCATACCTGTGCCGGCGGCAAGTGCTTCAGGTCCTTCCGCAACCGAGAGGGTGCGTTTGACAGGTACAGGGATGAAGATGCTGAGATCGCTGCTTTCACCACCTGTGGTGGCTGCCCTGGCGGGAATGTAGAGTATACTCCGGAGGAAATGATAAAGAACGGTGTGAGCGTCATTCACCTTGCCACCGGCCTGGTTGTAGGCTACCCTCCGTGTCCCAGGCTTGATTACTTCACCCGCTTTATACCTGAGAAATACGGCATCGAGGTGGTGGTAGGAACACATCCCATCCCCCAGAAATATTACACCACGCACATGAACCTCGGCACCTGGAAAGGTGCTGCCATGCAGCGGTTCATCAAACCTACCCTGGCCGACGAGAAGATGAGGCTGGCCTACGACTAGAAGCAGAGCTGATGAAGATAGCTGTTGCAAGCGGCAAAGGAGGTACAGGCAAAACCTTTGTCGCCACAAATCTTTTTAATGTACTCTCCGGACGTGGCGATAAAGTCACCCTGGTTGACTGTGATGCAGAGGCTCCGGATGACCTCCTGTTTTTCACGGCGGAGAAGATTTCAGAATCAGAAGTAACCCACCAGGTTCCGGTCATCAATAAAGATGCCTGCACATGGTGCGGACGGTGCAGCCGCTGGTGCAACTATAACGCTATTTTCTATGTACCGACGGCAAAAGTCATAGAGGTCATTGAGAATCTCTGCCACGGCTGCGGTGCGTGCAACTTCGCCTGCAACTCCGGTGCTATTACGAAAAAGCCCGTGGTACTCGGAACGGTCAACAATTACACGACCGGCAGGGGCCATCTGCTGGTTGAAGCGCGCATGCGTGTCAATGAGATGTCGCCTGTCAGGGTTATCAAAGCTGCCATAAAAGAGGCAGGGGAAGAGGGAACGGTAGTTCTGGATTCACCGCCGGGAACCTCATGCCCCTTTATCCAGACCGTTGACAGGGCTGACTATGTTTTGCTAGTGACGGAGCCCACCCCATTCGGTCTGAGCGATCTCAGGCAGAGCGTTGAAACGCTTAAGACGATGAATAAACAGTACGGGGTGATCATCAATCGCGCCGACATCGGAGACAGCAGGGTGAAGAGCTATCTCAATCAGGAAAATATCCCATTGCTGGGCGTGATTAATTATGATACAGGCATCGCAAGAAGTTATTCCGAGGGCAGGCTCATAACTGATGAGAACGATGAATTAGCCGGTTTCTTTACCGGTCTTGCAGAAAAAATTATCTCTGAACATGGAACTGGCAGTAATCAGCGGTAAGGGCGGGACAGGCAAGTCGAGCGTGACTGCAGCATTTGCCACTCTGGGCGAAAAGCTGGTTGTGGCCGACTGTGACGTTGATGCGGCAAACCTCTACCTTCTCTTCAATCCTGAACATGATACTGAAAAGGTATACATCGGAGGTCACAAGGCTGCAGTGGATCACACCCTCTGCGCCGTGTGCGGCATCTGTGAAAGCTATTGCAGGTTCGATGCAATCAGGGAAGAGGAGGGAAAGATAGTAATCTCAGAGACCTCCTGCGACGGGTGTTTCTTCTGTTCAAGGATCTGCCCGATGGATGCCATATCAATGGTACGCAGTGATAAGAGCAGAATGTACTCCGGCAGTTTCAGGAACGGTATGATGGTTTATGGCAGGCTGGCCCCGGGGGAGGAGAACTCCGGCAAGCTGGTGAGCATGGTACGGGATGAGGCGAAGAGGGTTGCAGCAGAGAAGGGAATGAAGACTATTCTCCTCGACGGTCCTCCGGGGATAGGCTGTCCGGTTATTTCGACAGTGACAGGTGTTGACAGGATAGTAATAGTCACCGAACCAACCATGTCAGGACTGGCAGACCTTAAGAGAGTCCATGAGGTGGCCCGGAAATTCACATCCGAAGTTGGGGTGATAATCAACAAGTCTGACCTTAACGAAGCGATGGCAGACAGAATAGAGGGATGGTGTGCAGCACAGGGCAGCACCCTGCTGGGACGCCTGCCTTTTGACAGAAGGGTAACGGATGCCATGGTAGCCGGCAGGAGTGTAGTCGAGATGTACCCTGATACAGAGATCAGCAAAGCGATAAATAGAATCTGGAATAAATTTTTGGCAAATGGAAAAGAATAATTTGTTTGACAAGATACCCATGACTGGTATCAAAAACATTATAGTGGTGGCATCCGGCAAGGGCGGTGTCGGCAAATCAACCGTAGCAGCCAACCTCGCAATTGCGCTGGCGCGAAACGGTCTTAAGACGGCCCTGGTGGATGCTGATATCTTCGGCCCTTCGATACCGACGATGTTCGGATTGGAGGATGCCCGGCCGAGGGTTGAGTCCATCGCAGGAAAGGAAGTGATGTTTCCCATCGAGAAATTCGGGATAAAGATAATCTCAATCGGGTTTTTCATTGACCGCAACCAGTCGCTTATCTGGCGCGGCCCGATGGCTGCCAATGCAGTAAAGCAGCTCTTTGAGGATACGCAGTGGGGCGAGGTTGATTATATGATAATCGACTTTCCTCCCGGGACCAGCGATATTCAGCTTACAACGGTGCAGAAGCTGAATCTTGCCGGGGCAATCATCGTGACCACTCCGCAGGAGATAGCCCTCAATGATGCCCGCAAAGCCTCTTCGATGTTTATGAATCCCGATCTCAAGGTTCCCATCCTGGGTGTCGTGGAGAACATGTCATGGTTCACACCGGCTGCACATCCTGAGGAGCATTACTATCTCTTTGGCCGGGGTGGCGGCGCCAGGCTGGCGAAGGAGTATGACACGAATCTGTTATGCCAGATACCTCTTGTCCTGGAGGTTGGCGAGGCTGCAGAGGCAGGCCGCTCGGTATTCCAGCAGACAAGCAAGACAGCCGTGGAGGCATTTGAAACGCTTGCCGGCCAGGTAATGGAGGCAACAGAAAACCTGAAATCCAAAATAGAAATTACGAAATAATGAAAAAGACAGACGTTTTAGTAATAGGCGGCAGCGCTGCCGGAATGGTGGTCGCTCTGACAGGTAAGGCAACTTATCCCGAGAAGAGCTTCACAATGATCAAGAAACAGAAGGATGTGATGGTGCCATGCGGAATACCCTACATCTTCGGTACCCTCGACAGCTCTCAGTTAAATATCATGCCGGTTGACAACATGATGGAAAAGGCCGGGGTGACTTCTCTTATAGGCGAGGTTGTTGCCATAGACAAGGCGGCAAAAAGTGCAAGGATGGCTGACGGTGAAATCATAGAATACCAGAAGCTTGTACTGGCAACAGGGTCAATACCTGTGATTCCCAAATGGCTGAAGGGCGGGGATAAGAAGAATGTATTTACTGTTCCAAAGGACAGGATCTATCTTGATGAGATGAAGGAGAAGCTGGCCGGATGCCGTCGCGTGGTGGTTATAGGAGCCGGATTCATCGGGGTGGAGTTTTCAGATGAGTTTGCGAAGCACGGTCATGAGGTGGTTCTGGTTGAGAAACTTCCTCATATTCTTGCCCTTGCGTTTGACCCGGAGCTGTCAGAGAAGATTGATACGCTTCTCAAGGATCGCGGAGTGAATGTAAAAACTGGCACCGGCGTAACGGAGATTGTCGGGGAGGATACAGTGAAGGGTGTTAAACTGGAGAATGGAGAAGTCATTGATGCTGATGCAGTGGTGCTCTCAATGGGTTACCTGCCGAATTCAGGACTGGCCAGCGAATCAGGCATCTATGTTGACGAAAGCGGCTTTATAGCAGTTGATGAGTATATGCGCACACATGAGACTGATGTCTTTGCAGTGGGCGACTGTGCACAGAAGCGCGACTTCGTAACGCGCCGCCGGGTACCGACTATGCTTGCATCAACGGCCTGTGCCGAGGCACGCATAGCAGGAATGAACCTGTACAGCCTTAATACAGTCAAAACTTTCTCTGGCACTATTGCCATCTATGCCACAGCCATTGGCGACACCGGTTTTGGTACTGCAGGACTGACAGAAGCCACTGCCAGAGCTGAGAATATTGAAGTCCTGACAGGACTCTTTGAAGGTATTGACCGTCATCCAGGAACATTGCCCGGAGCTCACAAGCAGGCTGTCAAGCTTATTGCTGCCACCAACTCGGGTGTCATCATTGGCGGAGAGGTTATTGGCGGACTCAGCGCAGGTGAGCTGACCAATGTCATAGGTATGATCATCCAGAACAGGATGACAATCAACTCGTTGCTTATCACCCAGATCGGTACGCACCCGTTGCTGACATCTTCCCCGGCAGCCTATCCGCTTATCAAGGCTGCAGAGATCATCGATAAGAAGATGAGGGCTAAGTAAGGTCTGAAAGTCTGA
>CAZOHL010000101.1:0-10397 GCA_964579645.1 uncultured Rikenella sp.
TATCAACCTCGAGGATCTCGAGCGGGTCTTCCTTCTCAAGCCTGTACCTGTTCAGTCCTACTATTGTCTGGGCACCGGAGTCAATCCTTGCCTGTGCCCTGGCAGCAGCCTCCTCGATCCTCATCTTGGGGATGCCTGACTCAATGGCTTTCGCCATACCACCGAGGCTCTCGACCTCCTCTATCAGTTCCCATGCCTTATGGGCTATCTCGTGGGTCAGTGTCTCAACATAATATGATCCGGCCCATGGGTCAACTGACTTGCAGATGCTGGTCTCTTCCTGTATGAATATCTGGGTGTTGCGTGCGATCCTCGCCGAGAAGTCAGTAGGCAGTGCAATTGCCTCGTCAAGAGCGTTTGTGTGAAGGCTCTGTGTGTGGCCCAGCGCTGCTGCCATTGCTTCTATGCAGGTACGCCCGACGTTATTGAACGGATCCTGCTCTGTCAGGCTCCATCCCGATGTCTGGGTATGGGTGCGGAGTGCCAGTGACTTCGGGTTCTTCGGGTTGAACTGGCTGACGATCTTTGCCCAGAGCATTCTTGCCGCCCTCATCTTGGCTATCTCCATGAAGAAGTTCATGCCGCTGGCCCAGAAGAATGAGAGCCGCGGCGCGAAGTCATCTATATTCATGCCGGCATTCACCCCTGTCCGCAGGTATTCAAGGCCGTCAGCAAGGGTATAGGCAAGTTCGATGTCAGCCGTGGCGCCTGCCTCCTGCATGTGATACCCCGAGATTGAGATGCTGTTGAACTTTGGCATCTTCTCCGAGGTGTACCTGAATATGTCGGCAATTATCCGCATGGAGAATGCTGGCGGATAGATATAGGTGTTCCGAACCATGAACTCCTTGAGGATGTCATTCTGGATGGTGCCCTGCAGCTCGCTCAGCTTAGCTCCCTGCTCCAGCCCGGCAACTATGTAGAAGGCCATTACCGGTAGCACGGCGCCGTTCATTGTCATCGATACCGACATCTCCCTGAGGGGGATCTGGTCAAACAGGATTTTCATATCCTGTACCGAGTCAACAGCCACGCCGGCTTTTCCCACATCACCAACAACCCGCTCATGATCAGAGTCATATCCGCGGTGTGTTGCCAGGTCAAAGGCAACGGAGAGTCCCTTCTGTCCTGCAGCAAGATTCCTGCGATAGAAGGCGTTCGACTCTTCAGCGGTGGAGAATCCGGCATACTGCCTGATTGTCCACGGCTTCATGGTATACATTGCAGAATAGGGTCCGCGCAGGAACGGCGGAATGCCGGCAGCATACTGAAGGTGCTCCATGCCTTTGAGGTCCTCACGGGAATAAACGCTTTTGAGGTGTATCCTTTCGGGCGTCTCCCACTTCGGGCTGATGCCGTTTTCCTTCTCCCACTTTTGTTTGTCTCTTGAAGGCACTGTCACCTTCAGGGGATCAATATCCGTAAATTTTGGTCTTTTGCTCATCTCCCGTCAGTTTATTCCGAGTTTCCTGTTGAACATCTGCAGTGTTTCTAGCACATTTGACCTGATGCTGATGAAGTGTTCCACTCCTTCTGCCTTCAGGTCTTCCGTGCATGGCGGATTTCCGGCCACCACGAAGAGGGCCCTGTCTCCCGTTGCCTTGAAGGCCTCTTTCGCCAGGGTGGCATACTCTTCGTCAGAACTGCAGATGACAATTATATCTGCCTTAGCCTCAATGGCGGCATTGACGCCTTCGGCGACGCTTGCGAAACCGTTGTTGTCCCTGACTTCATAACCTGCCACCGCGAAAAAGTTGGAAGAGAACTGTGCCCTGGCCCTGCGCATTGCGAGATCACCGATTGTGAGCATGAAAACAAGCGGGCTGCGGCCCGAATTCTCCGTTGCCAGTCTCAGCTTCTCGAACTCATCTGCGCCGCGGGCAGGGATTAATGGCTTTACCTCATCCTCCGAAGCAGGGGTGTATTCAGCAAAGAGTCTTTCCTGGTCATGCTCCGGTGACTTTCTCTCCCTGAAATCAGGGTACTGATTTGTACCCAGGAGAATTTCCTTTCTCTTTGCCATGTCAGCCTTGCGCGTTGCAGCAGCCTCACTGATGCGCTGCTGGATCATCCCTTTGCGGAGTGCAGCGAGGAATCCTCCTTCGTTTTCAACCTCGAGGAAAATTTTCCAGGCCTCACGGGCCATCATGGATGTCAGCTCCTCTATATAATATGATCCGGCTCCGGGGTCCGCAACCTTTCCGAGATGTGCCTCTTCCATAAGCAGCAGCTGCTGGTTACGGGCGATTCTCTCGGAGAAATCGTTTGCTGTCCGGAACACGGTGTCGAAGGGTTCCACTGTTATTGACTCTGCTCCTCCGATGACAGCCGACATAGCTTCGGTCTGCGTCCTGAGCATGTTGACGAAAGGGTCATATAATGTCTTGTTCCACCTGCCGGTTACCGAATGGATGTGCATCAGGCCTGACTCCGGGTGTTTCGTGCCCCAGGCACTGACTATCTCTGCCCAGAGCATCCTGGCTGCACGCAGTTTGGCTGTTTCCGGGAAGAAGTCAGGACCGATGCCGAATGTGAACCGGAAGGCGCAGGCTGCCATGTCCGGGTCAATCCCCCTTTCGGTTAGTGCTGCCATGTATTCGTTTCCCAGCGAAAGTGTGTACGCCAGTTCCGCCACGGGGCCGGCGCCGGAGTTGCTGAAGATCGTGCCTGATGGCTCGACGCACCTTATACCAGGGGTCTCAGCCGCATCACTGACGAGGCCGGCCAGGTAATCGAGGCCCTGATCAACGGGGACGCAAAGCCTGCCGTTGGCAGCCAGCCTGCCGAGGGGGTCAGCCGATACTGTGATGTTAACCTGCTTCAGGTCAGCTCCTGCTGAGCGGAGGTATCCCTTCAGCGCTGCAACGAGTTCCTTTGCCCTGCCTGCGATTGAAAAGTTTATCTCTATGCTCTCAGGATGAATATCCTTAAGGAGCTGTGCAACCGTTTCAGGAGATGCTGACTGCGGGTCTGCGATTACAAAGCCAAGCGAGGTGATGCCTCTCATCAGTATGTCAAGGGCTTTGGCATTGGCAGCCTTATAGTCAGTAACAACAATATCCTGGCGGATGAGCCAGTTGTTCCCTTTTACATCCACTCCCCTTACGAACGGGAAATCACCGGGAAGCAGGTTGCTGTGTGGCAGTGTGTCAAGATCCTCCTGCCTGTAGAAGGGCATTACAGAAAGGCCGTCACGGGTTTTCCAGACAAGTTTCTTATTGAACTCGGCGCCCTTGAGATCTGCCGTGATCTTGTCCATCCATTGCTGTGTGGAAACAGGCGGAAATTGTTCGAACAGTTTCTTTTTCTTATCCATCAGGATTTGTGTTGCTGAGGGTTGTAAATTAATGTTTTGTAAGGATGTTAAACCATGCTTTTTATCATGACGGCTCACTCTTTTCCGCCGAACTCCATCAGGTAGGCCTTGATGAATTCGTCTATCCCGCCGTCAAGGACGGCCTGGGCGTTGCCTGCCTCGTAACCTGTGCGGAGGTCCTTTACAAGCTTGTAGGGGTGCAGGGTATATGACCTGATCTGTGAGCCCCACTCGATCTTTTTCTTGGCACCCTCGATCTTTGCCTGTTCATCCATCCGTTTGCGCAATTCCATTTCATATAGGTGAGACCTGAGGAGGCGGAGTGCGTTCTCCTTGTTCTGCCCCTGTGAGCGCGACTCCTGGTTTTCAATCACGAGGCCGGTGGGTGCATGGCGAAGTCTTACAGCTGTCTCAACCTTGTTGACATTCTGGCCGCCGGCCCCCGACGAGCGGAAGGTCTCCCAGGTTATATCGGCGGGATTGATCTCGACTACTATGTCATCATCAACCAGCGGAGCCACGAAGACTGAAGCGAATGTAGTCTGCCGTTTGCCCTGCGCGTTGAAAGGTGAGATGCGTACCAGGCGGTGAACTCCGTTTTCGCTCTTGAGGTATCCGTAGGCGTTTTCGCCCTCGAACTCGAGGGTGACTGTCTTGATGCCTGCCTCATCGCCTGCCTGGTAGTAAGCTTCGGTGATCTTGTAACCGTTCTTCTCGCCCCACATGAGGTACATTCGCATCAGCATCTGTGCCCAGTCATTGCTTTCTGTGCCGCCGGCGCCTGCGTTGATCTTGAGGACGGCGCCAAGGCGATCCTCCTCACGGCGGAGCATGTTGCGGAGCTCAAGCCTCTCAACGGCAGCAAGTGTTTTATCATACTGCTGGCCCATCTCTTCGTCGGTGACTTCGCCCTCCCTGAAGAAGTCGTAGAGGACCAGCAGGTCTTCCACGGCAGTGTCAACTGTGGCGAAGGCTGTTGTCCAGCTCTTGATGCCTGAGATCTCCTTCATGAGTTCCTCCGCCTTTTTAGGGTCATTCCAGAACCCGGCCGAGTGGGAAATTTCTTCTTTCTCTTTGATTTCGTTCAGTCTGGCATCGACGTCAAAGATACCTCCTTAACGCGTCCCGGCGTTCAATGAGGTCCTTTATCTGGTCATTTGTAATCATGGTCAGTTAATGTTTTGCGCAAATATAGTAAATGGAAGGCAATAGGCAGTAGGCAATAGGCAATAGGGGTAACACGATATAGGCCGCAGGCCTTACAGCATTGTATACACAGCTATGGAATACCGCTGAGTTGCCTGTAGGGCATAAAGCATTGCAGGACCGCAAATAATCCCCGGAATACTTGACATGAGGTAAATCACGGTGTAAATTGCATAATATTTACCCACTGAGGTTCAATCAGTTGATATTATATCATGGTCTAAAACATCAATAAAACCTACACTTATGAAGAAGCTGATCCTTTCTGTGGCGTTAGTCATCTTTGCTGCTGCTGCGTGCAGGGAGAAAAAGCCTGCTGAATTCACCAGGCTTGGATTCTACACACCCTACCAGGGTTACATGGAAAAGCTGAATGGCAAAGTTGAGTCGGTTACCGAAAAAGCTTACTGGGTTATTCCTGAGGGTGACAGCCTGATAAAGGGACCAAGAGTTTCCAAAATCCAGCTTGACAGTGTAGGTTACACCTATGATTACATAGTCGTATTTGATTCAGCAGGTTACCCGGTAACATCTACCACGATAAATGAAATTGACAGGCCGATAAACATCTGGAAGCTGTACAAGGAAAATGGCCTGCTTGCCAGGGGAGAATTCATATCGGATGACACCCTCAGGTACACGCAGAAGATCATATGTGACGATGACGGAATTCCGTTAATTTACAATGGTTACGATGCAATGACAGACACTCTTGTCCAAAAGATTGAGTCACGCGGATCCTGCATGAATGATTCCATTACCGTACAGTATTTTAATTACAGGGGTGAGCCGGGGGTTAAATATGTCTATCACTTCGATGAAAAGGGACTGATGACAAGACTGGATGGTTACCGGAATGGAATGCTTATTTACTCCCAACCGATGACTTATACCGATAAAGGATTTGTTGAAGAATTCAAGTCTCTGGATAAGGATAAAAATGTTATAAGCAGTGCTGTCTCCAGCTACAGCAAGTATGATGAACATGGCAACTGGACAAAAAGTTACACCAGGGATGCGAAAGGCTTTACAATGTTATTCGAACGGGTTTACACTTATTTCGAATAGGCGGTTAACGAGTGATCTGGTGTTGTGGCTGGTTTACCAGCTTTAAATTCTCTTTGATTTTTGCTTTTACACTATAGCAATGCGGCGATGGATATATCCTCGTCAATACTTTCCCAGTGGATCCCAACGCCATTCCCGATAAGCCGCCAGTCTTTTAGTTGCTCCTCACTGGCCTTTCTTAATCGTGGAAACCACAACAATGGAACACCTATCTCCCTTCCATCTTGTAACTGAACATAAAGCATGTCCTTCGTGAACCATACTTTAGTAGCCAGTACATTTACTGTCTTATTTGCCAAAGTGCTCATTCCATTTATCCTTTATAAGTGCTTCATTCTTCTCAATAATATCGCCAATCTCCCTTAGTTCTTTGCCTGTAAAACCAAAATTAACTGCTACAAAAAGTGGTTGTATCCAGAATTTTGCATATTTCTCCGCCTTTTCAATATGAATATGCATCGGCTCATTTCTTTCATTACTGAAGAAGAAAAACCTGTAACCATTTATTAACAATACTGTTGGCATACTGATCAAAGATAATCAATATTGACCATCTTTCATAATAAACTCAATCAGTTGAGCATCTATTAACCTCGGTCCTCTTCAGGAGTTTAGGGAGAGTTGCTTTGGAAGCTATATCCAGATGCGATACTGCATAATGAACTTGCTTACGATATCCTGCCGGTCAAAGACCTCAATTATTCAATATACCCTGAAACCGGAGAAATATCCTCCGGCGTACAAAGGCATTGGGTATCCTGTGGATTGGACAACCCATACAGTGACAGTATTGGAAGCCGCAAGCTTAAGCGTAATGCTACCATTATACCTGCCAGGGGAGTTGAATGAGTTCAAGAGAATCTCCTCCCTGTCGTCAATATTTACAATGACAGATGCATTGGTGGGTAACCTGAGTGATACATTGAACGAATAGATTCCGTCTGTCTGCGGCTTAAATTCTCCAAGGGCCGTGTTGTAATTCCCCCCTATATTGAAGTTGGGTGCTGTAGTAGCATCGTCAAATACAATTTTTACTTTCTGTTCATTCGGTAAATTAATGTCTGTCGTATTGATTGCCCTGAAAGCAACCTCAGTATCCAGCTTGACTGTATTGCCCCCCGAAATTGACAGATCCCTGGAATTCCTGTCATATGACAGTCGTTGGTCATCAGTTGCAGGATCACCCGGGTCACCCTTCGGTCCCGGAGGGCCTGCGGGGCCGGGTTCGAGCGATTTGGCGGCATAGAGCGCATAGGGCACAGCCATGAACTGCATCGTACCCATATCCATGAAGAGATTCTCAAACTTCACCTCAACCTGCAGGTAATGATTGGCAGTCGACCAGTCTATCGCTCCGAAGGTGCCCAGAACCGGATCGCCCTTGCCTATAATAAGCGAAAAGACCCCATACCTCGATGTGGATACATTTGTAAATACTTCCTGGAAGATGACCGGACCGGTAGGGGAACCTGACCTGATTGAGAACCGCACCTCAATCGGCGTGTTTACAAGTTCCTTGCCGTTGCTGTCGCGGGCCACCGCCTGGTAGTTGATTCCGCCGGGAACAGTTCCCTGTGCACCTGCCGTCAGAGTCGCTGCCACCAGAACCACCAGAATCGCCGTCACAAAAGAAGAGACTCTTTTCATACCCTTTGGTTTACAGTTTTTCAATCTTGAATGATCTGTTGATAACGCCGTCGGCGCTGATCACGCTGGCTAAATAAATACCTTTCCGGAAATTAACAAGGCTTACATGATGGGTGTAATCATGATCAGCCGAAAGATCGAGTTCATCTGTGTACAACAGTGATCCTGGCAGACTGTATATGTGAATCATGTAATGTCTGGCAAGCACACCGTAGACTCTGATGTTGAGTATCCACGGTCCCGCTTCACTGCTTTCGGTTACGGGATTGGGAAAGAAGTCTACCCCGTTGCCCTCCCTGTCAGGAAGGTCCTGCTTCGGAATGAACCTGGGCTGCTGAAATCCCTGGGACAAATTGTAAAAAGAGGGAAGTGATACCTCCACTGCCGCCTCGCCAATCGTCTGCTGGTAAGTCAGCGAAGTGTGGGTAACGAGGTTGCCCGCCGGCACCAGCACCTGGTGCGACAGTTCATACATCTTCTGCGGGAAGATGCCTGAACATAACATAAGAAGGAAAATGCCGGCTGAAAACCGTTTCATGACAAAGGTCCTTTTGTTTTCAAACCCAAAAATAACACTTTTCAGGCATTTCCGAACCTCTCGGTGATGAGTTTGAGGCTGGAGAGAGGCTCAATAAACCTGAAAAGGAATGCGAGAGATACGCCTGCCGCAAGTTGCAAGGCAAACACAGCTGTCCACGGGATAACGGTCCGGCGCAGGAGCCATCCGGTCATAAAGGTTAGTCCAAGCATCAACAGGAACAGCAGAATCCTTCCGTTTCCGGCAATGCCGGACATTTTCTTTCTCACAGTAACCATGCAAGCCACGGCTACCAGAGACTGTGTGGCCAGTGCGGCGTACGCTGCTCCTGCAGGGCCGAGCCATGGAATCAGAATCAGGTTAAGTGTGATGCTTGTGATCATCCCTGACACAGTTATCACCACCAGCAGTTTAATCATCCACGAGGCAGTGAGCATGGTGCTGTATATGTATATGACTCCAACGGGTACGAGTGTAATCATCAGGATTCTGAAAACACCCACGGTCTTTTCAATGGGTGATGTATAAAGCAGGTCGAGAATCTCTGCCGGAAATGTGGCGAGGGTCACGGCACCGATGCCAAGGGGGACCATGAGCATTCGCCCGGCCATCCTTGCAAGCGGCCCAATCTCCCGGCCTGATGCCAGCCCCCGTGTCATGATGGGCAGCAGCATTCCGCCGAACATTACAGGAATCATTGCCAATGCATCGAACAGCCTGAAGGCCTGTGCATAGTACCCGGCCCGTGTGGCCCCGTCAGGCAGCAGGCGCTCAATCATCACCGAGTCAATGCGCCAGTAAATTGTCATTGCAAAAACTACGGCCGCATAGGGGAGCCCGGTCACAATTATGCTTCTCAGCACTTTGATATCAGGTTTCACCCCTGAAACCTGCCCCTTGCGCACCACTATTATAAAAGCAGCGCACATAACTGTAAAATAGGCAGCTGTCTGAGCCCATACGAACCATTCTATCCTGAATCCTCCGGTTGCAATACCGCCCCAGAGGAGCACCGAGCAGATTATGATCATCACAAGCCTGTCAGCAACGGAAAGAATGCTGTCAAGGAAGAGATACTGCATGCCGCTTATGTTTGACCTGAGCCAGAGGATCATTGAAGCCATCACCTGGTTCAGCATCAGAATAAGGAGCAGGGTTAACTGCCATCCCCGGTAGCCAAGGGCGAAAGCCACACTGATAGTTACAAGAAAGTAGGCCGCTGTAAGAAGGAGCCGGAGCAAAAGTACATTGCCGAACCAGAGCTTCACCCGTGAGGGATCGGCTGCCACAGCCCTGTTGTTGAAACCAGACAGCCCCATGTCAAGCAGCAGGGTGAAGAGGACGGAGAAGCTGAAGAGTGAAAAATAGCTTCCGTAGGCGGTCTCGCCAACCACGTTCTGAACGGAACGGTCTATTCCCAGTACCCAGAAAGCCTTGACCAGGATGCTCACCGTCAGGAGGAAGGTGATATTGATAAGGAACTTTCGCCTCAAATCAGTCTGCCGTGGATAAAAGAATCAATGCCAATTTATAAATTAATTGCCACATTTGTATTTCAGTAGCAACACCGGAAAATGATCATTGCAATTAATGCACGTACACTCATGGCAGTGCCACGTGACGGTATCGGGTGGTTCACCCTTGAGGTTGTCAGGGGAATGATCCGTGATCATCCTGAGCACCGGTTTGTGCTGATTGGTGACAGGAGGTATGACGGGAGGCGGGCAAAAGCGTTCAGGCATGACCCGGATTCTCCGGCTGCAGGTAAGAAAAAATATAAAGGATTTCCGGTTGAAGGAAGGAATGTTGAGTATGTCACCATGCCGCTCCGGACAGTTCATCCGCTGCTCTGGCATGTGTGGCATGAATTTCTGTTGCCGCCGGTTCTGAAGAGGATAAGTGCCGATGTTTTCATTGCACCTGACGGGATGATCCCCCTGCGGACGGATGTGCCATGCATACCGGTGATACATGATCTCAATCATGAACACCGGCCAGACGATATACCTCGTGCTGAGTGCCGGTATTACCGCAGGCGGTTCCCGCTCTTCGCCGCGAAGGGAGCACGTGTGGCGACAGTGTCGCAGTTCTCGGCAGGAGACATAGCTGCAACCTACGGGATCAGGACAGACAAAATAGATGTTGTGCCGAACGGTGTTGCTGAGGTCTTTTCTCCTCCGCAACCGGGCGAGGCAGATGAGACCCGGAGACAATACACAGGCGGCAGGCCCTATTTCCTGTTTGTGAGCAATTTTTCTCCGAGGAAGAATGTTGAGGCTGTCATCAGGGCTTTTGAAATCTTCAGGCAGGGAGGAGGAGGTGATCATGTTTTGCTGCTTGCCGGGCGAAGGCTTTACCTGACGCGTGAGATGGACAGGCGCCTTGAGGCTTCACCGTATGGTAACGATATTCTCTTCACCGGTTCGGTCACGCGCGATGTTCTTCGCAGGCTCTACGGAGCTGCGGAGGCTCTGACGTTTGTGCCGTGGTTCGAGGGATTCGGCATACCGGTAGTGGAGGCGCAGCGGTGCGGTACGCCGTGCATTCTGTCAGACAGTTCGTCACTTCCCGAGGTGAGCGGCGGCGCGGCGCTCTGCGTCAGCCCGGCTGACGCAGGTGCCA
>CAZOHL010000102.1:0-5388 GCA_964579645.1 uncultured Rikenella sp.
AAGAATTCATTGAAGCGGTGGGACCGGTCTATGATAAGTATAAAAATATAGGCGTAAGGATCGAGGATGATGTCCTGATAACAGAGAACGGCAATATTGTTCTTTCTGCGGCTATCCCGAAGGAGCCGGAAGAAATTGAAAAGCTGATGAAGTGAGGTTTTATTTCTTGGTCCAGGCAGTCAGAATTGCCTTTACATTGTAATCCTTTGTATAGAAGAAGGCGGTCTTGCCTTCCCTGTCAGTGACAAGCGGATCGGCTCCCCTCTCCAGAAGCATGCTCACCGTCTGGCTGTGGCCTCTCGATGCAGCTGCGAACAGTGCTGTTGCGCCGGTACTGGTTCTCATGTCCACCTGAGCTCCTTTATCCAGCAGCAACTGTACGATATCGCCATGACCCTTCAGTGCTGCCAGTATGAGAGCCGTGTTGCCGTTCACAGTTTGTTTGTCGGCATTGGCACCGCTTTCAAGCAGAATCCTCACTGCCTCCTCATTTCCTTCCTGTGATGCAAGGATAAGTGCTGTTGAGCCGTTGCTGTCAGGTATATCCGGTTCTGCCCCACTGGCAGTCAGGATTTTCACGATATCATTGTTCCCGTTTTGTGCTGCAAGGATAAGGGCTGTGGACCCGTGCATGTCCTGCAGGTCGGCGGCTGCACCCCTTTCGGTCAGCAGCCTGACAATGTCAGTGTAACCGAACTGGGATGCTGCAATAAGCGGAGTTGCGCCGTTTTCAGGACTGAGGTCCGTTCCTGCACCTCTTTCCAGCAGCAGGCTGACAACCCCGGTGTGACCGTTTTGTGCGGCCAGGTAAAGCGCTGTAGTACCATTGACGGACCTGCGGTTGCAGTCGGCCCCCCTGTCGAGCAGGGTGAGGCATACATCCTTCGCTCCTGTCTCAGCCGAGCACATAAGAAGGGTGGCTCCGGACTTGTCAGAATAATCCGGGTTATCGACTGTCTTTGCAAGCAGGACGGCATTCCTGAAATCGCTTTTGGCAAGAGCCTCGAGCACTTTCTTCGGGGAGCTCACTGACTGCCCCGCGACCACCGGAGTAAAAAACACCAGAATGGCGGCATACAAGACCGCCGGAACGAATGATTTCATAGCAAGCGGAAATTAACTGTAACCAAATTTACCAAATGGCGATAAGCCGGTGAAGTCATTTTTGACCTTCAGCACCAGTGTGTTGACCGACAGTTGTTTTTCGTAGGTTTTGTCTGATCCCGGACAGAACAAAATCTCCTTTTATCCGTATAACCGGTTAAGTCAAAATATGTAACGAATTCCTGTAGTATGAAAAAGACAGTTCTGCTGCTGCTTTTTTTACTGGTGGGTGTTGGTGCCTTTTCACAGACATTCAGGAGCAGGTCTGCAACCATCAGGAGGGGAGGCTTTGAGATAGACCGGACGGAGAGGTCGATAGTTATAAGCGATAAGGAAATTGTGATTACTAACTATCTCAACGGCAACACGGAGCCTCTGCATCTGGATGTATACCTGACAGAGGACAGGGATGACCGCTTTGACGGCGTCTGCAGGTACTATTACTGTACAGCCAGAAATGACGATAAGCTGAGTCCCTGCAAGAAAATTGTGGTCATCCGCAAGCCTTACTCTGTCACCCTGGAGTTATACCTGTCTGACGACAATAAGTATGTTCACGACCTTGAAATAAATGGTTAGATTTGTATTTATTTCATGGAAATGGACAGGAAGGATTTTTTAAGAAAGGTTTGTATTGCAGGCGTTTGCGGATGCGGTTTCGGGGCGTTGGCATTAAATGCAGGTGATGTTGCCGGGGCTGATCAGGAAAGTGTAAATCAGGTGCCTCAGCAATGGCTGATTACATTGCTTGAAAACCTTGACAGGAATGTTGACCAGGCTGAATTGAGGAAAATAATCAAAATGTCAGCTGGCGTTCACTATGATCAGCTGAACATGGATGGACTGTTGTCGGGTTACGCAGGCAGGCTGGAGGAATTTATCGGATTTCTTGAAAAGGAGTGGGGATGGAAGGTGGATTATGATGAAGCTGCCGGAATCATCACTGCCGACGAAAATAAAAATTATTGCGTATGCCCCGTACTTAAGGGCACCGTGGCAGGTTCGCCCGCCATCTGCTACTGCTCCGAAGGCTTTGCCGAAAAGATGTTTTCCAAAGCAGCAGGTGTTGCAGTGAACGCAGAGGTGGTATCATCAGTAAGACGCGGTGATAAGACCTGCATCTACAGGATCAGGATAGAATAACAGCCTTTGTCAGTCAGCCGGAGAATGGTGACACCGCCGGATACTATAATGAAAAAACCGCCTTGCGGCGGTTCAATATTCGTGATCCCGACAGGATTCAAACCTGTAACCTTCTGATCCGTAGTCAGATGCTCTATTCAGTTAAGCTACGGGACCTTTTGCGGGTGCAAATATATAATATTTTTCCTTATCCTCCCCGGAAGAATACATTTATCGCAGACGATTATTTACTTTTGTGATATCGGCTCACTGTTACGCCATTATCAGGCAGCTGGCCGAACTTTTCTCAGATCTTTCCCGTTCTATTTGTATCGTATTCCAGAAAGCATTATGAAAAAAGGACTGAAAATTTCCGGCATAATCCTGTCAGCACTGATCCTGACTGTATTGGCGGCCGCAATCATCATC
Organism: uncultured Rikenella sp.; assembly: GCA_964579645.1. Classification (GTDB taxonomy): domain Bacteria; phylum Bacteroidota; class Bacteroidia; order Bacteroidales; family VadinHA17; genus SR-FBR-E99. The sequence goes on from CAZOHL010000102.1 coordinate 2,656, forward strand.
CCTGTCGCATTCAGGGAAAAAATAAAGGAGAAAGTCGAAGCTGGACTCAATGACATGCTCACCGCAAAGGTCTCATTCGGAGATTACAGGCTGAGCCTCTTCAGGGCTTTTCCGAATGGTTCCTTTACTCTCAATGACCTTGCCGTCACCGGTACGGGCGAGTTTGAAGGAGATACCCTTGCGGCAGTGAAATCATTCAGTATTGTGATTAACCTGAGAAGCCTCTTCGGGAATTCCGGCTATGAGATTAAGTCAATAGTCATAGACGGGCCGTATGTAAACGCCATCGTAAACAGTGACGGCCGTGCGAACTGGGATATTATGAAAGAAAGTGCGGGAGAGACTGGACAGCAGGCAGCGGAAGCAAAACCGGAAGAAGAGAACTCCGCCGGCCTGAATCTGATGCTTCGCCGGGTTGCAGTCACTGACGGTATGATCACCTATACGGACAGGGAGGCGGATATGGCTGCCGCCATCGGAGACCTCAACTTGCTTCTCGCAGGAAACATGGCGGGTTCACGCACCGGTCTTGACCTGGATATGAATGCCACAGATGTGAACTTTACCATGGATAACATTGCCTGGCTGACCGGAGCCAGCGTCACCTTTTCTGCAGGAATAGATGCCCTTCTCGATTCAATGAAATTTACACTCAGGGACAATGCCCTGAAGATTAATGACATATCATTCAATTTTTCCGGTACTGCTTCAATGCCCGGAGATGATATAGGACTTGACATGGTCTTCAGTGCACCGGAGACATCATTCAAGTCGCTTCTCTCGCTTGTCCCTGCGTTTTACCTCCAGGGATATGAAGATCTTTCAGCTTCAGGTACCGTGTCTCTTGACGGTGCCGTAAAAGGTGTTTACAGCGAAGCGGACAGTACATTGCCTGATGTTACCCTTAACCTGCATGTCAGTGAAGGAGTCATCAGTTATCCCTCCCTTCCGGAAAAAATAACAGACATAGGCATTACCGGCATGGTTAAGACTGACGGCAGGGAAATGGATAATACGACGGTTGACGTCAACCGGTTCCATTTTGAGCTGGCAGGCAATCCGTTCGACATGAACCTAAGGCTGGCCACACCAGTGAGTGACCCTTCAGTGAGCGCGGCCGCTAAGGGGAAAATTGACCTGGCAAAACTGCAGCAGGCAATGCCTCTTGACAGCATAAACCTCAACGGACTGATAGATATATCCCTGGATCTTGACGGAAGGATGTCAATGATTGAAAATGAGGAATATGAGAAGTTCCGGGCTGCTGGAAACCTCACCCTCACGGATATGGCCGTCACCATGGCTGACATGCCTGAACTTAAGATAAGCACCGCTGCATTCAAATTCAACCCGGCCTATGCGGAACTCACAGGATTGCAAGCCACCATGGGAAAGGGGAGCGATTTTGTCATTGCAGGTAAACTCGAAAACTACATTCCCTACCTTTTCTCTGACGGTACTGTCAGGGGAACCCTCTCACTCAGGTCAGAACGGATTGACCTTAACGAGATGATGGACATTATTCCGTCTGACACTGTTGAGACCGATACTGCAGCCATGGAGGTTATCACGATTCCTGAAAATATTGATTTTGCTTTTGATGCCAATGTCGGAAGTCTGACCTACGGACGGCTTTCTGCCACTGACGTCAAGGGACAGGTGACAGTTCGTGGCGGTACTGTAACCGTCAGGGAGACCAAAATGAAGGCACTCGGAGGAGCAATGGCCGTGAATGCCGTCTATGACACACGTGATACGCTGAAGCCGAAGGTTGAAGCTGAGATGATGATCAGTTCGGTTAACATAAAAGAAACATTCAATGCCTTCAATACCGTGAGGCAACTGATGCCGGCCGCATCAGGACTTGGAGGCAACGTGTCAGCAAAGATCGGCTTCAGTTCACTCCTCGGACAAAACATGATGCCCCTTCTCAACTCACTATCGGGAAACGGGGAGCTGAGCTCGGAATCAGTGCAGATACTTGAATCAAAGAGTTTTGACAGGATGAAGAGCGTCCTTAAAATGAATCCTTCCTATACAAATATTGTAAAGGATATCAGGGCTAACTTCATCATCAATGACGGCCGGCTGTGGATAAAACCCTTTGATATTAAGCTGGGCAACATCAAACTCAATATTTCCGGTGATCAGGGGCTCGACCGCACGTTGCACTACCTCGTAAAGACAGAGATACCCAGGACTGAACTCGGAGATGCAGCGGGAGCACTCATGAGCAGCCTTGCGTCACAGGCGTCTGCACTGGGTTTTGGAGCAGCCCCGCCGGATGTCATTAAGTTAAACCTTAATGTTGGCGGGACTGTCCTTGATCCGTCAATAACCCCTTCGTTTGCAGGCGGCGGTGTAACGTCGGTGGCAGCGGCTGTAGCCGACACTGTAAGACAGGAGGTCACTCAGAAGGTAAATGAGGCTGCAAGGCAGCAGGCAGATAAAATCCTGAAGGAGGCTGAAGATAAGGCACAGATGCTGCGTGATGAGGCCGTCAAATCAGCTGAGGTGATAAGAAGTGAAGCTGAGATGAGAGGCAAAAAACTGGTTAAGGATGCTGAATCCAGGGGGGCAATAGCTGTAGCCGCAGCAAAAAAGGCTGCTGAGGCACTTAACCAGGAGGCAGACAAAAAAGCCACACAGCTCGTGACAGAAGCCAACAATAAGGCAGATTCAATTCTTGCAGAGGCTAAAACAAAGGCAGACGAATTGCTGAAATAAACTGGA
>CAZOHL010000102.1:5488-10334 GCA_964579645.1 uncultured Rikenella sp.
GAATTTCCCTGGCAGTCCGCCCACAGGGTAATCAAAAATAAGGAAAGGAGGTTGTAATGACCTCTTTTTTATTTTGTTGCACAGGTTACGGCTGTTACATTCGTGTAACATAAGTGTCATGGATTCGTAACAGGTTTTTTACACAGTTGTAACAATACGGGATGACTTTTGCACTGAAAACAAAGTCAACCATCAAATGAAAAACCTGTCAATTAAACTTATTTTCCTCTTACTGCTAAGTTTCCCGGCGTTTTCATATTCCCGGAATTTGGGTGGTACAATCACCGGGGTCGTACGTGACCAGTCCACCGGAGAGACAATGCCCGGTGTCAATGTTGTAATAGAAGGTACACTCAGGGGCGCCTCCACAGGCCCTGACGGTGAGTTTACAATCAATTCGGTAGCTCCCGGGAGCTACACCCTGAACTTCACATTCATTTCCTACAAGCCTCTGAGGGTAGAAGGAGTAGAGGTTAAGACCGGGTCAGTTTCAGTGATAAATGCAGTTATGTCAGATCAGTCGGTGGAACTCGACGATATCGTGGTGGTGGCAACCAGGCGCACCGGCAGTGAAGTGTCTGTCATGAACAGCATCAAGAGCAGCCCGGTGGTTGTCTCCGGGATTTCAGCGCAGCTGATCAGCCGCACACAGGACAAGGATGCTTCCGAGGTTGTAAGACGTCTGCCAGGTGTTTCAATAGTGGATGACAGGTTTATCGTGGTACGGGGACTCTCTTCAAGATATAATAACGTCTGGCTGAACAACGCATCCGCACCAAGCCTGGAAGCTGACGTCAGGTCTTTCTCCTTTGATCTGATCCCTTCATCTGTGATTGAGAATATTTTCATACTCAAATCACCAACAGCTGAGCTCCCGGCAGACTATTCCGGTGGCTTTGTCAAGATATCAACAACCGGCATACCTGAAGAAAATAAAGTCTTCCTTTCATACGGAACTGCATTCAGGCAATACACGACTTTCGGAAATTACCTTAAGGAGAGAGGCAGCCAGACAGACTGGCTGACTATGGGAGTAAAATACAGGGCCCTTCCTGAATCCATGCCGGCCCACCTTGATCAATATGAAAGTGCAACAAATCCGGATATAAGGAACAGGGTAACGGAAATAGGACGAAGCCTCAATAACTCATGGGAAGCACTGACTGCAAGCGCCATCCCGGACCAGAAGCTTGCCTTCGGTATCAGCAGGAGATTTGAGAAGGGAAACGTTATTGCGGGTAATGTGACATCTCTGACCTACAGCTATTCAAACTCCTTCAGGGAGGTCCTTAACAACAGCTACTCAATATACAACTTCGCCTATGACACACCCGGTATACTTGATGAGTTCACTGACAAACAGTACAGGACGAATGCACGGGTGGGACTGATGCATAACTGGACTCTCTACCCCTACCAGGGAATGAAAATAGAATTCAGGAATTTCTTTACAAGCACTGCAGGCTCAGGAGTCACAGTGAGGGAGGGGCGCGACTGGTACAATAACGGCCGGTCAGTCCGCTCGGGTGAGATGAAATATACCCACAGGCTTATCTATTCAGGACAGCTTGGCGCAGAACAGATCCTGAATAAGGGGATGACAGTAGTCGATTTTACCGCAGGCTACTCATTTTCAGCAAGAAATGAGCCGGATATCAGGCGATACAGGTATATCAGCAATGACGGCGATAACTCTCCGTTCATCATCCTGTTCGGCAACAACCCTGATCTTTCCTCCGTATCAAGAATGTGGCTGGGACTTGAGGAAGCCAATTATTCCGGAATGTTAAACTTCACTCAGAAGTTTGATAAGGGGAACATTGACTGGGAGTTCAGGACAGGGCTCTTTGCCGAGAACAGGGACAGAAGCTTCAGGGCAAGGAATTTCGGTTACGCTGTTTCAGTGGATACATCCCCCTTCAGCACTACCACTTTGCCGGTACAGGAGTTATTCTCACCTGAGAATATAAACCTTGCAGACGGCATCAGGCTTAAGGAGATAACTGCACTCTCAGATTCATATGATGCTTCGGCCCTGGTACTTGCCGGATATATGAATTTCAGGTTCAGGTTCGGTACAACCACTGATCTCTCGCTTGGAATAAGGGTTGAAAAGGAGAGGCAGGAACTCTCAAGCCACAGGCAGGGAACCACAATCCCGGTCATGGTTGTAAGGGATACGGTTAACCTGTTCCCGTCAGCCAACATTGCGGTAAATCTGAGCTCTGCCAGCCTGATCAGACTCACATACGGGATGTCTGTAAACAGGCCTGAGTTCAGGGAGGCAGCCCCCTTCTACTTCGTTGATTTTGATCAGAATGCCGGTATTTACGGTAATGAGGACATAAAGTCAGCCTACATTCAGAACCTCGACCTGAGGTATGAGCTCTACCCCGGTAACAATGAGACATTCAATGCCGGTATCTTCTACAAGCACTTCACCAATCCGATCGAAGTAGCAATCAGGGGTAATAACCCGACACAGTTTTCCTTTGACAACATAAGCTCGGCATACAGTTTCGGGCTGGAGACTGAAGCCCGGAAGAATCTCGGGTTCGTCAGCGACAGGCTTGAAAAACTTACTGCCGTTGTCAATCTGTCACTGATAAAGAGTTCGGTGGCTTTTGACCGTCCACTCCAGGGTCAGTCACCATACATCGTCAACATCGGCCTGTTCTGGCAGGACAATGACAGGGGGCTGATGGCCAGTGTTGTATACAACAGGATAGGCAAGCGTATCATAGCAGTAGGCAGACCCTCTCCAAATGAATGGGAGAGCATACCTGACATTTACGAGATGCCAAGAAACGAGACCGACCTCGCCGTAAGCAAGAAAATAGGGAAAAAGATTGAATTAAAAGCAGGCATCAGGGACCTCTTCGGCGAGAAGGTTGTATACCGGCAGCAGGTCAGGGCTCTGGTTGACATGTCCTGGTACGGTGGAGACGGCACAAAATCCTTTGACAGGAGTCAGGACACCAGGTCATGGTACCCGGGCAGGCAGTACTCGATGGGGCTTACTTACAGATTTTAATGAAACCAATTTTATATAACAACAAAAATCATGAAGACAAACCTTTTTAAAAGTGCTTCACGGGCCATAGCCCTGAGCATGTTAATTTTGACTGCGGTGTCATGTGAGAAGGAGATCCCGGTCACCTCACTTAGCCTTGACCGGCAGGAGGCAATGGTACAGGTCGGAGCAACGGTAACGATCCTTCCCGTAATAGATCCTCTGGATGCAACAAACAGGAATGTGACCTGGACCAGCAGCAACACCGGCATAGCAACAGTTAGTGACGGCGTCGTCACCGGCGTTGCCCTCGGGAATGCAACCATTACAGCAACATCAGATGAAAATCCGCTTTTCGCTGCGACGTGCGAGGTTACGGTTGTCCCCTCGACAGGCCAGGTGATTACCGTTTCCGGTGACATTACCGCTGATACCAGGTGGTATGCACAGGCAAAGTATAATCTGTCAGGATTCGTGTATGTAAAGAACAATGCGACCCTGACAATTGAACCCGGGACAATTATCAAGGGAGTATCCAATACCAGGGCCACACTCATAATTGAGAGAGGTTCAAAGATAATGGCAGCAGGCACGGCTGACAAGCCGATCGTGTTTACTTCAGACAAGTCTCCCGGACAGAGGGCAACAGGTGACTGGGGTGGCATTGTCATAGCCGGAAACGCAAAAACCAACAAGCATGACGAAGGAACGGGTGTCGGTATTGCAGAAGGAGGAATAGGTACAAAATACGGCGGCACTGATGACAATGACAATTCCGGTGTATTGCAGTATGTCAGGATCGAGTTCCCCGGCATTCCGCTTACCTCAACTGCAAACAGTGAGATCAACGGTCTTACACTTTACTCTGTAGGTAAGGGAACGACAATTGACCACATCCAGGTTTCCTATTCAGGTGATGATTCGTTTGAATGGTTCGGAGGAAATGTAAATGCAAGGTATATCGTCGCACTTGGCGGACTGGATGACGGATTTGACACAGATAACGGTTTCAGCGGAAAGATACAGTTCGGTCTGATAATCCAGGATCCACTGAAGTCAGACCAGTCAGGCTCAAATGCCTTCGAAAGTGACAATGATGCTGACGGATCACTTCTTGCACCGGTCACATCTCCTGTCTTCTCAAACATTACAGCATTTGGCCCTCTGACGGTTACTGCCACTCTGCCGGCTGAAACAAAGCATGAAAAAGCACTGCATCTCAGGAGAGGAACGATGACTTCAGTGTACAACTCTGTTTTTGCCGGATTTCCGCAGGGTCTGTCAATTGACGGTCAGAAGGGCAATTCCCCGACCAGGGCTGACCAGAATGAGCTGCAGATTGAAAATACGATACTTGCAGGAATGACAGTCAACTACGTGGAAAAGACCGGTACAGTAGCAGTACCCTACACAGTTGCACAGCATCAGGCCTACTTTACAGCCGCTGCAAGAAGCAACTCTGATAATATGACTGTTGCCGATATCATCGGTGCAGGATTCATTTCTCTTACTTCTCCAAATCTCCTTCCCGCAGCAGGATCACCGCTGCTTTCGGGAGCCTCATTCACAAACAGCAGGCTCACAGACTCCTTCTTTACCCCGACAATCTACAGAGGAGCTTTCGGAACGGTGAACTGGACATCCGGATGGTGCAACTGGAACCCGCAAAATACAGTGTACTAGTCCAGCAATTGATGGTTTGACAACCCTTTATCAACGGGGGATACTCCGGTGCATCCCCCGTTTTCAAATAAAAAAACCGCCTGTTGTGACGGTTTCTTTATGTATCTGTATAAGGTACTAGAAGATTTTTTCCCTGATACGTGCCTTCTT
>CAZOHL010000103.1:0-9998 GCA_964579645.1 uncultured Rikenella sp.
ACCTCAGGCCCGACGGGATTTATGTCGACGTAACATTTGGCGGCGGGGGACACTCCCGTGCCATCCTCGAAAAGCTTACCTCCGGCAGGCTGATTGCTTTTGACCAGGATACTGACGCTGCCGCGAACGTCATAAATGACGAACGGTTCACCCTCCTCTGTCAGAACTTCAGGTACCTGAAAAACAACCTGCGCTACCACGGCATCAGTGCCATCGACGGACTGATAGCTGACCTGGGTGTGTCATTCCACCAGTTCGACGAGCAGGAGCGGGGATTCTCGTTTCGCGGTGACGCCGAACTCGACATGCGGATGAACAGACAGTCGCCGGTGAAGGCCTCCGACATCCTCCGGACATACGAGGAGGAGAGGCTGGCTGACATTTTCTACAACTATGGCGAGCTTACCACCTCGCGGAGGCTGGCGGCAGCAATAGTAAAAGCAAGGACGGCGAAACCGGTGACAACGGTCAGCGACCTTACCCTGGCGCTCGCCGGGCTTGTCCCTCCGCGGGAGGAAAACAAGTTCTGGGCACGGCTGTTCCAATCACTTCGCATTGAAGTGAACGGAGAGCTCGACGCGCTGAAGGAGATGCTGACCCAGGCATTGCAGCTGCTGAAACCGGGTGGAAGGCTGGCAGTGATCACATATCACTCGCTCGAGGACAGGCTGGTGAAGAACTTCTTTCGCAGCGGAAATTTCGAGGGTGAGAGTGACAAGGATTTTTACGGGAATGTAAGTGCGCCTCTCAGGGCAGTGAACCGCAAGGTCATTGTACCAACGGACGAGGAGATATTGAACAACAGCCGTGCACGCAGCGCCAGGCTGAGGATTGCAGAGAAGGTGTGAAGGATATGGAAGAGAATAGGAATAATTACCTGGGTGGTTTGGTGCAAAGGGCAATGGAGGATGAGCGTTTGTCTGCTCACACCGGGCAGAATGGAACTCCGACGCAGGAGAAACCCCGTACACGTGGTGCCGGTGAGGAGGGCCAACCCCTCACACGGACGCGTCCCGATGAAGTCGGGAGTGTCGGAACAGCAGGCGGTCAGTCAGCAGGTTGGGACTCTGACGCAGGAGAAGTTCCGTACACGTCGAGTCGGGGAGGAGGGCCAGTCCCGCACGCGAAGCGTCGGGACGGCAGTGGGCAATCGGCAGTTTATGAGCGCCAGACAAATGCCGGAAATGAAAAGAGCAAGGCCGGCGGACAGAAGACTTCCGGCAGGAAGTCGAAAGGTGCTTTCCTGAAGGGCCTGATCAGCGGAACCGTCATCTCTGACAGCATCATCCTCAAGGACGTGAGATACTCTGCACTGATTGTGATGCTGGCTATAATATTCATCGCAAACAGGTTCAATGCAGAACGTGTGGAGCGCGAGATAGCTGTTCTGGAGCAGGAGGTGAGGGACCTTCGCGCCGAGGCGCTCTCCGTTTCAGCCGACCTGGGCAGTGTCAGCCGCCAGAGTGAGATAACACAGCTGGTGAAGGAAAGGGGCCTTGGCCTTGAGGAACTTCGTGAGCCGCCATACCGGATTGTTGTGAATGAATGACCCACAACTGCCATAACTAAAAAAAGAGAACAGATACCCAATAAAAAACTCCATCCGCCACACAAGCAGAACAACACTAACCTGACCTATGAAGAAGACGAACAAACCGAAAGACCAGATCCTTGCCCGTACCGGGGTTATTTACGGTATTGTGGCAGTGATGGCCGTCGCCGTCTTCATCCGCATCATTGTCCTGCAATTCGTTCAGTCTGACAAATGGGCAGCAATGGCTGACAAGGTCGTTTTCCGCAGGCAGGTTGACATGGCAGCCAGGGGAGACATTCTTTCTGACGACGGACGCATACTGGCAAGCTCCATCCCTTATTACACAGTTTACATGGATACCCGCAGCTCGGGCATGGCTGACACCACCTGGGCCAACGGCATCAACGGCCTGTGCCGTGGCCTCTCGAAATATGCCGGTGGCAACACGCCGGAGGGATGGAAGAACGCCCTCACAAATGCACGCAAGCGCGGAGACAGGTATTACCTGATCAAGAGGCATGTAAGCTACGAGACCCTCAAGCACCTTAAGGAGCTTCCGATCTTCCGTCACGGCAAGTTCCGCGGCGGGCTGCTTTACCAGCCGGAGAACAGGCGCATAATGCCCAACGGCCTTCTTGCCAGGCGAACAATAGGATACATCACCGAGGACACTCTCGCGAACATCGTCGGAATTGAAGGATCATTCAATAATTACCTCGCCGGGAAGGACGGGCTTAAGGTGCAGCAGCGCCTGACGGGAGGAGCCTGGATCGATGTCGATAACCTCGAGACGGTTCACGCCCGCCCGGGAGATGACATCGTCACCACAATCGACCTTGACCTTCAGGATGCAACAGAGAACGCTTTGTATAAGCAGCTCTCGAAACATAAAGCCCATCACGGTTGCGCGGTGGTGATGGAGGTGAAGACCGGTGACATCAAGGCAATAGCCAACCTCGAGATAGGTTCTGACGGGCTCTATCACGAGACTTACAATTACGCCGTCGGCGAAAGCGCAGAGCCCGGCTCCACCTTCAAGCTGATGTCGATGATAGTTGCGCTGGAAGACGGGGTCATTGACCTTCATGACACAATCAACACCGGTGACGGTACGGTCCGGTACTACGACAAGGTTATCCGCGACCATGAGGATGAAGGGCTTGGCAAAGTAACTGCCCGTGAGGTTTTTGAACACTCGTCAAACGTGGGCACTGCCAAAATTATCTATGAAAATTACAAGGATAATCCCCGCCGGTATGTTGACCGCCTCTATTCGATGAAGATAAACAAACCTCTCGATCTGCAGATCAAGGGTGAGGGGAAACCGGTCATCCGCGCACCCGGCGACAAACTCTGGTCAGGTATATCTCTTCCGATGATGTCACACGGTTACGAGGTGCAGATGACGCCTTTGCAGATTCTTACCTTCTACAACGCCGTGGCCAATGGAGGCAAGATGGTCAAGCCCAGGTTTGTCACAGAGGTCAGAGACGGCAACCGTGTAGTGAAATCATTTAACACCGAGGTGATAACCAATGCAATATGCTCCCGTTCCACAATCCGCAAGGCGCAGTCGCTGCTCGAGGGAGTTGTTGAAAACGGTACCGCCAAGAACCTGAAGAACAGCAATTACAAGATTGCCGGCAAGACCGGAACCGCGCAGATAGCCAATGCCAAACACGGATACCGTTCCGGATCCAGGATTTCATACCAGGCATCGTTCGTTGGGTATTTCCCTGCTGACGATCCGCTCTACTCATGCATCGTGGTGGTAAATGCACCTTCCAACTGGGTGTATTACGGCAATGTGGTGTCAGGTCCGGTATTCAAGGAGATCGCAGACAAGGTATATGCAAGCAGCTTTTATCGTGATCTGCATGCGCTCAACCCGGACGGTGACGAAAAGGTTACGCTTCGCGAAGCATCGAATGAGGTGGGAAAGAATGATCTCACGGTTGCCGGGGGAGTTATGCCGAATGTAGTGGGAATGGGTTTGAGGGATGCGATATATATGCTGGAGAACAGCGGACTCAGGGTGCATTATACCGGCCGCGGAAGGGTGGCAAAGCAGTCACCTCAGCCCGGGGTGAGGGTGTCCAGGGGAGCAACGGTGGCAATTGAGCTGAGATTGAGGTGAAAGCCGGAACGCGGACAACGAAAAGAGAAGTGATGAAAGAGTTAAAAGATATACTGAAAGAGCTGAGTGTAACCTACATCTACGGAGATCAGGCGAAGATCATCAGCGGTGTCACGGCTGACTCGCGCGAGGTGAGGGCGGGCAGCCTTTTCATAGCTGTCAGGGGAACGAAGAGCGACGGCCATGCCTTCATCAGCAAGGCAGTGGAGACCGGCGCAGCTGCTGTCATCTGCGAACAGCTCCCCGACACTCTTCACGAAGGAGTGACAATGATCGTTGTCGGCGATTCAGCCGCCGCCACCGGCATGGCAGCCTCTGCGTTCTATGATCATCCCTCCCGCAGGCTGAAGCTGACAGGTGTAACCGGGACCAACGGAAAGACTACAATCGCCACACTCCTTTATAATATGTTCGATGCGCTGGGTTACAAGTGCGGCCTCCTCTCCACGGTGTGCAACTATGTCTTCCGCACCCGTCGCGATGCCACCCACACAACACCTGATCCGGTGAAACTCAATGCACTCCTGGCTGAGATGGTTGACCTGGGGTGTGAGTATGCATTCATGGAGGTGAGCTCGCATGCAGTTGACCAGAAACGCATCGCCGGGCTCCACTTTGCCGGCGGCATCTTCACGAACCTTACCCATGACCATCTCGATTATCATAAGACATTTGACAACTACCTGGCTGCCAAGAAGAAGTTCTTTGACGGGCTCACGCCCGAAGCGTTTTCGCTGGTAAATACCGATGACCGTAACGGGAGCGTAATGGTGCAGAACTGCCGCGCCTCGAAGCAGACTTTCAGTATGCGCAGCATGGCCGACTACAGGTGCAACATCATCGAGCAGGGATTCGAGGGTATGCTCCTAAAGATAAATGGCACTGAGGTCTGGACACACTTCATAGGTGATTACAATGCCTCGAACCTGCTGGCGGTTTATGGCGGTGCCATACTGCTTGGAGCCAACAGGGATGAGGTGTTGCGGATACTCAGCAACCTTCGTCCCGTTGACGGCCGGATGGAGGTGATCCGCTCTGTCAACGGGATAACAGGCATAGTTGACTATGCCCATACCCCTGATGCCGTCGAGAATGTGATTGAGGCCATAAACAGGCTCAGGCAGGGAGCCGGCAGACTGATAGTTGTTGTGGGCGCCGGTGGCGACCGTGACCGGACAAAGCGGCCGGTGATGGCACGCATTGCCGCTGCGGGTGCAGACCGCCTGATACTGACCTCAGACAATCCCCGCAGCGAGGATCCTGACACCATTATTGATGAAATGCAGACCGGGCTGTCGCCTGACGCTGTGCCAAAGATGATCCGCATCACCGGCCGCGCTGATGCCATCAGGGCTGCAGTTATGCTGGCCACCCCGGGCGACATTGTGCTGGTTGCAGGCAAGGGACATGAGACCTACCAGGAGGTGAAGGGTGTGAGACACCACTTCGACGACAGGGAAGAACTACGTAAAGCATTTAAAATGAGTTGATATGCTGTATTATCTGTTCAGATATCTCGATTCACTCGGAGTCCCCGGAGCAGGGGTGTTCAACTACCTGTCGTTCAGGTCAGCTGCCGCGGTAATCACTTCCCTCCTGATTGCAATGCTTATCGGCAAGAAGATAATTTATTTCCTGCAGCGCAAACAGATTGGCGAGACCATCCGCAACCTTGACCTCGAGGGGCAGTACCGCAAGCAGGGTACTCCCTCGATGGGCGGAGTCATCATCATAGCTTCCATCCTGGTGCCCGTACTGCTTTTCGCCAGGCTCGAAAACGTCTATATCATCCTGATGATTATAACCACAATCTGGGTCGGATTTATCGGGTTCATGGATGATTACATCAAGATTTTCAAGAAGAACAAGGAAGGGCTGGCAGGCCGGTTCAAGATTATCGGGCAGGTAGGTCTCGGCCTCATTGTTGCCCTGACCCTCTATATAAGCGATGATGTGGTTGTCCGCGTCAATGTCACTCCACCGGCTGGAGTCACAGTAACCTCGGCAGATGCAGGGTACGAAGATCCGGCAGATGCAGTGAATAGCGGGACGGTAACCATCCAGCAGCAATCAACCGCTGTCAATGTCAAATCAACCAAGACAACCATCCCCTTCGTAAAGAATAATGAGTTCGATTATTCGTGGCTGGTTCCCTTCGCCAGGGGCGAAACAAAACAACTGCTCGGGTGGCTGGTCTTTATGGCAATGGTCGTCTTCGTGGTTGTCTCTGTCTCAAACGGGGTCAATCTCACTGACGGACTTGACGGGCTGGCGACGGGTACAAGTGCGGTGGCAGGAGTGACTCTGGGGATTCTGGCCTACGTCTCAGGTAATATAATCTATGCCAACTACCTTAACATAATGTACCTGCCCAACATCGGCGAGCTGGTGATTTTCGCAGCCGCCTTCGCGGGCGCCACCGTGGGCTTCCTCTGGTATAACTCGTACCCGGCGCAGGTATTCATGGGTGACACCGGCAGCCTGACACTCGGCGGAATCATTGCCGTATTCGCCATTGTGATAAGAAAAGAGCTTCTGATACCCATTCTCTGCGGCATCTTCTTCGTGGAGAGCCTCTCGGTGATGATCCAGGTAAGCTGGTTTAAAAGAACCAAGCGGAAGTACGGCGAGGGGAGGCGCATCTTCCTGATGGCGCCGTTGCACCACCACTATCAGAAGAAGGGATATGCTGAACCAAAGATAGTTACGCGATTCTGGATAGTCGCAATCATACTGGCGGTGCTGAGCGTGGTGACACTGAAAATGAGATAAAAACCGACCGGGCACGGCGGAACTTAAAAAAACTCCCCGGGCCTGGCAGAATTGAAGATATGAATTATAATGAATATGAGAATTGTAATACTTGGAGCGGGAGAGAGCGGTGCGGGATCAGCCGTGCTGGCTCTGCAGAAGGGATTTGACGTCTTCGTGAGCGACAGCGGCACGGTAAAGGACAAATACCGAGAGATACTGACCTCTCACAAAATTCCTTTCGAAGAAGGGAAACACACTCCTGAACTGATCATGAACGCCGGCGAAGTTATAAAGAGTCCCGGACTCCGGGAAGATAACCCGCTTGTAGTTGCAATACGTGAGAAGGGCATCCCGGTGATTTCCGAGATTGAGTTTGCAGGGCGCTACACAAATGCCTTCAAGGTTTGTGTGACAGGAAGCAACGGCAAGACCACCACCACAAACCTGATTTACCACATGATGAAGAAAGCCGGACTCAACGTGGCCATGACCGGCAATGTGGGGAACAGCTTCGCGATGGCGGTTGCCCAGGGTGGATATGACTATTACGTGATCGAACTCAGCAGCTTCCAGCTTGACGGAATGTATGACTTCAGGGCTGAAATAGCCATCATGATGAACATAACCCCAGACCATCTCGACAGATATGACCACGAGATGCAGAACTACGTAAACTCCAAGATGAGAGTTATCCGGAACCAGACCGGAGCTGACCATTTCATCTGGTGTGCTGACGATCCCGTTACTGCCAGGGAGGTGGCAGCACGTACAATTACCGCTCATTCACATCCATTCTCCATCGACAGGTGCGAGGCGATGGCCGCGTGTATTGAAAATGAAAACCTGATTCTGAACATAACCGAAAAAACCAGCCTTATGACCATTCACGACCTGGCCCTGAAAGGACGCCACAACACCTACAACTCGATGGCCGCGGCCATCGCCGGAAAGGTTCTGAATATCCGCAAGGAGACGATACGCGAGAGTCTGGCAGACTTCCAGGGAGTGGAGCACAGGCTTGAGTCCGTCATCATGGTGGCGGGCATCAACTTCATAAACGACTCGAAGGCAACCAACGTCAACTCCACATGGTATGCCCTTGAGTGCATGAAGACCGATGTGGTGTGGATCGTCGGAGGGATAGACAAGGGCAATGATTACAGTGAGCTCTTCACCGTTGTGAAGGCTAAGGTGAAGGCAATTGTCTGCCTCGGCAAGGATAACTCAAAGATCATCAGCGCTTTTGGCGGGATGGTTCCGACAATCGTTGAGACAGGCTCCATGGAGGAGGCAGTAAAGTCTGCATACTATCTTGCCCATAAGGGCGATACGGTGCTGCTTTCGCCGGCGTGCGCCAGCTTCGACCTGTTCCAGAATTACGAGGACCGCGGGCGGCAATTCAAAATGTGTGTCAGAAATCTATAGGACGTGATTTCAGGAAAGATAAAAGGGAAATTCCCGGTGAGGTAAATGAGAAGAGAATCCTGATGAAGCAAGGAATCAGGTGTTCCCTGAAAGCAAAGGAGAAGAGATTTCTGATGAGGCAAAAATGATTGTATGGCTGATGTGACGATAAAGAGGTTTTTCAGGGGCGACAGGTACCTGTGGGGACTAATCGCCTTCTTCATGCTGCTGTCATTGCTGTCTGTCTACAGCTCGTCGGTCAGTGTGGCCTATTCGTCGCATCACGGAAACACCTTCTATTTCCTCCGCACCCAGTTCATCATGCTGATGCTGGGCCTGCTGATAATTGTTGTCACCCACTGGATACCTTATATTAAATATATGCAGTTTGCCACCATCGGGCTGGTTGTGGCGGTACTGCTTCTTGTGGTTACGCTTTTTGCAGGGGTGAGCATCAACTCGGCCACCCGCTGGCTTGAGATACCTGTAATTGGCCTGAGGCTGCAAACCTCTGACCTGGCAAAGGTGGCACTGGTTATCTACCTGGCGCGGGGACTGACTGTATATCAGCATGAACTGAATAATTTCAGCGTGGTGACCATGAAACTTGTGGTACCTATCGGGATTGTATGTGTGCTGATCATGTCAGAGAACCTCTCCACGGCTGTCATGATTTTCATGATCAGCATGATCATTCTCTATATCGGCCGTGTGCCTTTCAAATTCCTGCTGACTTATGCAGGACTCGGGCTGGCGGCAGTGATACTTTTTGCCTCGCTGCTGCTTGTCTTCAAGAAGGATGACAACAGGGTGCAGGTGTGGAAAAACCGAATTGAGGCATATTTCAGCGGAGAAAGCTCTCCTGATGCCGACTACCAGGCCAACCAGGCGAAGATAGCTATCTCCACGGGTAAGATATTTGGCAAGCTGCCAGGCAAGAGCACGCAACGCAATCTTCTGCCGCAGTCGAATTCCGACTTCATATTTGCGATCATTGTCGAGGAGTACGGCCTCTTTGGGGCAGTGGTAGTTATAATGGCTTACCTGGCCCTGATGTACCGGGGGGTGCAGATAGCCCGAAAATGTGACTACGCGTTCCCGGCCCTGATGGTGCTGGGGCTTACAGTCATGATAGTATTCCAGGCGTTCCTGAACATGCTTGTGGCGGTGGGACTCTTCCCGGTGACGGGTCAGACACTGCCGATGATAAGCTGGGGGCGTACGTCGGTGATGGTCATCAGCTTCGCACTGGGTGCAATACTGAGCGTATCGAGAGTGATGAACGCACGGGAACGGCAGGAAAAGCTCTCAGAGGTTGAACAGACAGACAAGATTCCGGTGTGAGACAGAAGCATAAGGAGAACCGGAGATAACAGAGACCGAAAGGGCAAGCATAAAGGAAAAGTGACCGGGAAGTCATGAAAACAGGATGAGCGAAGAGAGCAGAAATATAAGGATCATCATCAGCGGGGGAGGCACCGGCGGCCACCTGTTCCCGGCTATTGCGATTGCCAATGCACTGAAGCGGTTGGACCCGGCTGTGAAGATACTGTTTGTAGGCGCTGAGGGGAAGATGGAGATGCAGAAGGTGCCTGATGCCGGTTATGAGATAGTGGGGCTGCCGGTGGCCGGACTGGTCAGGGGGGGCAGCATCCGGAACATCAGCGTTGCTTACAAGCTTTTCCGCAGCATGCTCAGGGCAGGACAGATTATCAAAAAATTTGCACCTGATGTTGTCATAGGGGTGGGCGGGTATGCATCAGGACCGGTTCTGAAACAGGCGCAGCAGCGTCATATCCCTACTCTGATACAGGAGCAGAACAGTTATGCAGGTGTTACAAACAAGCTGCTTGCGAAGAAGGCCGGGCGAATATGTGTGGCCTACGAGGGGATGGAAAAGTATTTCCCGAAGGAAAAAATAATGCTGACGGGTAATCCTGTCAGGCAGGCATATGACAATTTAGCATCGTTGCGTGAGGAAGCTTTGCAGTACTTCAAGCTTGATAAAGGCATGCCGGTGATACTGGTCCTTGGAGGGTCGCTCGGCGCCGGCACGGTGAATAACAGCGTGGGTGGCGGCATATGCCTTATTGAGACTTAGGGGGTGGAGATGATATTGCAGACCGGCAGCCATTATTATTAACGCAAGCGCGAGATGGCCGAGGCTCA
>CAZOHL010000104.1:0-9646 GCA_964579645.1 uncultured Rikenella sp.
CACCGCGGCTTGCTGTCAAAACCAGGTCAGCCCCATTGATATATTTTACAACGCAAAATTACTCATTTCTGCGTTGCATTGACAAAAGTCCTAGCAAAAATCGGGCCGATTTCATATCTTCACGGCAATACTAAATCATTCTCACATGGAAAAGAAAGTGAAGGTAGGGCTCATTCGTGAGACAAAGATTCCGCCCGACAGAAGGGTGCCACTGACACCGTCACAGGTAGTGGAACTGCGCGATAAATATCCCGATGTGGAGTTTTTTGTCCAGCCGTCAGATATAAGGTGCTTTACTGACGACGAATACAAATACCTCAAGATACCCATGCGGGAAGATCTGAGCAACTGTGACATCCTTATGGGAGTAAAGGAGGTTGACAAAAGGGTCTTCATACCAGGGAAGACATACCTCTTCTTTGCCCATGTGGCCAAGAAACAGGAACATAACCTCGAAATGCTCAAGGAGATACTCAACCGCAGAGTAAAGGTTATAGATTATGAATACCTGACTACCGACAAAGGACAGAGGGTGGTTGCCTTTGGCCGCTGGGCAGGCATCGTTGGTGCTTATAATGCATTGAGAGCCAGAGGTATAAAAACAAACAGATTCAAACTGAAGCCTGCATACCAGTGTCATGACCTGAACGAGATGTGGGCCGGGCTGAGACTGATACAGCTCAAGCCCGGGCTGAAGATACTGGTTACGGGAGAGGGGAGGGTGGCAAACGGCGCCATGGAGACACTTGCCAACTGCAATAACCTGCTGAGGGTAAGCACGGAAGATTTCCTGTCAAAGGAGTACGATGTGCCAGTTGTATGCCAGGTAGGACCGCAGCATTATGTGAAGCATCATGACGGCCGCCCCTTTGACTTCAACAATTTCGTAATGCACCCTGAAGATTACCGTTCTGATTTTCTGAAATACACGAAAGTAACAGATGTGCTAATTGCGGGCCACTTCTGGGATCCGAAGTCGCCGGTGTTCTTCACCAAAGAGGATGTTGAGAAGCCTGACTTCAGGATTTCAGTCATCGGTGACATAAGCTGCGACATCGGAGGTCCTATACCCACCACCCTGAGGGCCACCACCATAGCAGACCCGTTCTACAGCTACAACCGCAAGAAACATTGCGAGGAGGATGCTTTCAGCAATCCTGACAATATTACAGTAATGTCGATCGACAACCTTCCCGGCGAGCTGCCCAGGGATGCCTCCGGCGATTTCGGCAGGCAACTGATTGATAATGTGCTGCATGATCTCTTTACAGGTAATAATTCACCAATGATTCAGCGTGCCACAATTACCTCCGGCGGGAAGATAGAACCGCAGTACGGGCACCTGTCCGGGTGGGTTTGGCCCGAGGGTGAGGAGTCATGATGCGGATTGTGATCTGCGGTCCCGCCCACCCGTACCGTGGCGGGATTGCTGCCTACAATGAAAGGCTCGCACAGCAGCTGCTGCAGGAAGGTGACGCTGCCGCCATCTATACGTTCAAGCTTCAGTACCCCTCATTTCTGTTCCCCGGAAAGACTCAGTATGACCACGGGTACGCCCCTGAAGGGGTCCCGATAACAAGAGCAATTAACTCAGTCAACCCTCTGAACTGGTTCAGTATCGGACTTCGTCTCAGACGCACCCGGCCAGACCTTGTTATAATGAGGTACTGGCTTCCTTTCCTTGCCCCGGCACTGGGATTCATTGCAAGGCTGGTACGAAGCAACAGGCACACAAGAGTCATTACTATATTCGACAATGTAGTGCCTCATGAGAAACGGTTCGGTGATACGATGCTCACAAGGTTCTTCGTCAAGAGCATAGACGGCGCACTTGTGATGACAAGGGCAGTAGAGACTGACCTTAGACAGTTTTCGGCTGTTCTGCCATGCGTGGTCTCACCTCATCCCCTGTTTGATAATTACAGCGTACCGGTATCACGCGCCGAAGCCATCGTGAGGCTTAAACTATGCCCGGCTGACAGATTCATCCTTTTTTTCGGCTTCATCAGGCAGTACAAGGGACTTGACCTCCTGCTCAGGGCAATGGCCGAGCAGTGTGTACGCGATCTGGGTGTGAAGCTTATCGTGGCAGGGGAGTTCTACGAGAGCGAGAAGCCTTACTTTGATCTCATCCATCAGCTCGGGATAGGAGACAGGATAAGCTTCCACTCACACTTCATCAGTGATGACGAGGTCAAATACTACTTTTCAGCCGCTTCACTTGTGGTGCAACCCTACCGGAGCGCCACACAGAGCGGCGTCACCCAGGTGGCATACCACTTCAACAAACCGATGATAGTTACGAACGTAGGGGGACTTGCTGAGATAGTGCCGGACGGTGTTTGCGGATACGTTGTTGAACCTGACCCTGCAGAAATATCCGTAGCAATCTGCGATTTCTTCCGAAGCGAAGAGAACAGGTTTGAAGGCGGAATACAGGAAAAGAAAAAAGAGTACTCCTGGGACAGGCTTACAGAGGCAATTCGCAGCCTCGCCAGGGAAGTCCAGAAAAGTCGGCAGTAGCCGGTCTGCAGTCTGCAGTAAATGAATAATTTACATAGACTGCTGACTGCCGGCTGCTGACTGCTGACTGAGCTTCAGTGTTTCCTTCACTAGGTACCGGTTCCGGTCAGGTGAGCGCCTGTTGACAAGCTCCGCAAGGAAACCTGTGACAAAGAAGACTGACCCGATTATCATCACTGCAAGTGCAATGTAGAAGTAGGGACTGTCAGTAACTAGCGGCGCTCTAAGGTTCTGATAAACAAACACAAGCTTCCTGATTCCAAGGTAGGCTGCCATGATGAAACCGGCCAGGAACATCAGCGTCCCCAGGGAGCCGAAGAAGTGCATGGGGCTCTTGCCAAACCTTGTGATGAAGCTTATTGTCAGCATGTCAAGATAACCCTTCAGGAACCTGTCAAGACCGTATTTGGTGACTCCGTACCTGCGGGCCTGGTGCTGAACCACCTTCTCGCCAATATTCCTGAACCCCGCCTCACGCACCAGCATCGGGATGTACCTGTGCATCTCGCCGTATACCTCGATGCTCTTCACCACCTCTCCATCATAGGCCTTGAGGCCGCAGTTGAAATCATGCAGTTTTATCCCGGAAAATTGTCTTGCCGTGTAGTTGTACAACCTGGAGGTGGTTCGCTTTATAAAAGGGTCATATCTCTTCTTCTTCCAGCCGGAGACAACATGGTAACCCTCTTCGCGGATCATCTTCACCAGTGAGGGAATCTCGTCAGGACTGTCCTGAAGATCGGCATCCATGGTTATCACCACATCGCCGGAGGCAGCCTCGAAACCGGTCTGGAGCGCTGCCGCCTTGCCGTAATTCCGGCGGAACCTGACTCCCTTTACCCGGCTGTTTGAGGCTGAGATGCGTTTTACCGCTTCCCACGTCCCGTCCGAGCTGCCATCGTCAATAACAATTACCTCATACCCGATTGATGACCCGGTGCAAACCCTGTCAATCCATTCTGCCAGTTCCGGCAGTGATTCCGCTTCGTTATAAGCGGGAACTACAACGGTCAGATCCATACTACTGCTTCGGCTCTTCTTCCAGCTCGTCAAGAAGGGGATTGCCTTTCTTCATTACAAAAAGAGAAACTATCAGTGAGAGAATGAGCCCGTAAATAACACTGTTGAAGATGCCCATCAGTGATGTGAACCAGGGTTTCATCATTTTTGACTGCATCTCCATTGCTCTTTCAATAGCCGCTTCGGGAAGACCCTTTTCAAGCATCTTTGCTTCGGCTACCGCCATCGATTTGTCCATCAGACCCGGGTCTATGAAGGTATAGAGCACGTAAATATATATTGCTGAGATGATTGCGGCGTATATGCTGATAATCACTCCTGCACCCACTGATTTTCCATATGAGATGTAGCCGTTGTTATAGTGGTCACGGTATGAGCGGAGCAGAAAAAAGAGAACAACCACGCCCAGGAGCAGGCTTGGCCAGATAATCCATGTCTTGAAGGTTAAATCAAACATGTAGGTTAAAACCGAGAAGACTACGGTTATGAGACCGTAGATGATCCCGTAGTTAAGAGTCTCTTTCCAGATTGACCTTTTCTTTTCCATTTTAATGCGTTTTTCAGATTTTGAAAACAAATATACTTCATTTGCCCGAATCACCGGGCGAAATAAAGAGTATCCAATATTTGGTACACCGCATAAAAGTTACTATTTTTGCGCAGGGTAAGTCTCATACGACCAGCTCCCTTTGAACTCCCCCAGGGTCGGAAGGCAGCAAGGGTAGAAGGTTGTAGCGGTGCGATGTGAGTAGCTTACCCTCTTTTTTTTAACCCCTCTCGTCAGAAGTTTATATATTTGCCGTCACTTTACCGAAGGGATGCTCATAAAGATTTATCCTGAAAACCCGAACCCCGCTTATGTGCGCAGGGTGACTTTCGTCCTGGAACAGGGCGGTATAGTCATTTACCCTACGGACACGATCTATGCCATGGGTTGTGATATCAGGGCATCCAAAGCAATTGACAGGATTGCGAGGTTCAAGGGACTAAACCCGGGCAACCCCGACATGTCAATGATTTTTGAGTCGATGAGCCAGCTGTCTGAATATACTGTCATTCATGACAACAATCTTTTCAGGCTGCTCAAGCGCAACCTGCCGGGCCCGTTTACATTTATAGTGCCGGCAAACAACCAGATCCCTGCCATGTTCAAGCACAAGAAGAAGACTCTTGGCATCCGGATACCTGACAACAGCATCACAATGGCTATTGTGCGTGACCTTGGAAGACCACTGATGACAACGTCAATTCATGAGGATCATGAAATTATTGAGTATATTACAGATCCTGAGCTGATTCACGAGAAGTATGATGACTTTGCCGACCTGGTAGTAGATGGTGGTTTCGGCAGCAATGAGCCTTCAACTGTTGTCGACTGTACCGGACCGGAGCCTGTTGTTCTCAGGCAGGGGATGGGCATACTGGAATACTGACAGGCCTCTCCTAATGCCGGTCCCCGGTAAAGAATCTATTAAGCTTGTCAAATGCCGTAGGCAGGGCAAAAACCACCACCTTGTCATTTGCCTCAATCACGGTATCGCCCGTGGCGATATAAGGTTTGTAATTGCGTATCCCTCCTCCGACGATGGCATCCTTTGGGAAATCGATAAGTTTAAGCGGTCCCCCGGTGATCCGCGCATTCACCGGGACATTGTATTCTATAACTTCGGCATCCGTGCCGGTCATCATCTTGACCTGGGTTACGTTGGGATTCATTGTATGCCTGAATATCCTGCTGGCGGTGGCAATCTTCTTGTTTATAATAGTGTCGATGCCTGAGTTTTCGGCCAGGTTGATGTACTCCATGTTCTCGACTTCTGCGATTGTTTTCATTACGCCGATCTTTTTTGCAAGCAGGCAGGCAAGGATATTCGTCTCGGAATTGCCGGTCACGGCAACGAAGGCGTCCATATGCTGAAGGCCTTCTTCGGCCAGCAGATCACCGTTCCTTCCGTCTCCGTTGATAACCAGGGTCTCCTCGAGCGCCTCGGCGAGGTCACGGCACTTTTCCATATCGATATCGATCAGTTTAACCTGGCAGTCATGCTGCAGTTTAAGCGCAATATGCCTGCCGATACGGCTGCCACCCAGTATCATGATACTCTTTGCCTGAACATTCTTCTTTCCCGAAAACTTCATCAGGTCAGAGATGCCATCGCGGGTTGAGATGACGAATGCAAGGTCGCCCTCCTTAAACTCTTCCTTGCCCCGTGGAATGATTGTCTTCTCATGCCTCTTGATTGCAACAGCACGGTACTTGATTGATCCCAGGGAGTTGGCCACCTCCTCGAGGGTACGATTAAGCACAGGTGCATTTTTCTCAAGCTTCTGGACATAGAGTGAGAGCAGGCCGCCGGCAAAGTCCATGAACTCGGTTGTGCCGGTCTCCTTCAGCAGGCTGATGACCTCTTTTGCGGCGATGAGTTCAGGGTATATCAGGTGGTCAATGCCCATTTCACGGAAGAATTCCTTATTGGTCCGCTCGAGGTATTCCATGTTGTCAATACGTGCTATCACCTTCCGTGCACCGAGCTTTTTGGCAAGTATGGCCGAGGTGATGTTTGTATCCTCGTAATGGGCCACTGCAATAAAGAGATCAGTGTTCTTCTTTACAGCCTCTTTCAGAATGTTGATTGAGGTTGCTGAACCTTCATACGTCAGCACGTCAATGGCTGCGTCAACAGGTTTGAGACGCTCCACTTCAGAATCAATAAGTATGATTTCGTGCTCGCTCTGTGAGAGCATCTTGGCGAGGTGTGTTCCCACCTCCCCGGCACCTGCAATAACTATTCTCATGTCCGACAGGATAAAACAGGGCAAAGGTATACAAAAGAAATGTTACCCCGGTTCAATAATCCTGATCTTTAGCCCCCGGGTGAAAGCATGCTTCTGCACCTCAGCCGGGATGCCGGCGGCAGATGACGGAACAAGCAGCAGCCTCCCGTATTGTCTTGCAATGAGCTTCTCACCCCTTATGTTGTATGTGATTATCATGTCGCGCTTCATCTCCTGTACCATTTTCAAGCCATTGCATGCCAGAAGAAGTGCCAGGGCCAGCAGGAACGGTCTGAGAGTCAGCCCCGAGATGCGCAGGAGGGCGGCAAGGAAAAGGGCGGATGCGATTGTCATCATAATGGTCTCTGCGGCTGACAGGCCGATACCTGTTATCACGCCATGGTCAGCAGAACTGATGATACGTGTGAAGCCAAGTGTGAAACCGGCCAGACGATCAAGAAGTATGGCGAAAAATGACGCCAGTGCGTGGACGGGCGAAGATGCCAGAAGGAGCAACGCAAGTATCAATACCAGGAATGAAACCGGGATGACAACTAGGTTGGTGAGGAGAAACAGCAGGGGAAAAATGTTGAACAGACTCACCGAAAGCGCCAGCGTCCCTGCCTGTGCTACAAGGGAAACCGAAATCATCTGCCACAGATAATCGGCAATGCGGTTCCTTAATTTGATCAGCCTGTAAAGAGGAGTGTAAAAGGCAATTATAAAGGCCACGGCGAGGTAGGAGAGCTGGAATCCGGCCTCAAATATTACCGAAGGGTGAATGGCAGTGATAATAAAAGCTGAAGCCAGGAGGTTGTTCATCCCTGTGGCCGGCCGGTTGAGAATGCTTCCTGCCTGCAGAAACGTGAACATTATTGTTGCCCTCAATACTGAGGGAGTGAGACCTGTGATAAAGGCAAACCCCCACAGTGCGGGGACGATTATCAGTGCCCTGTACCTCTTCATCGGCCCACGCAAAAAGAAGAGGAGCCATGAGAGTGCCATGCTTATCATACCCACGTGAAGGCCCGATACAGCCATTATATGCATTGCTCCTGACCTTGAGAATGTTGTCAGACGCTCCCTGTCAAGGAGTTCCTTGTCTCCAATTGTCAAAGCAGTGATGAGTCCGAGTGCTTCACCCTGCAGTCCGGCACGACGGAAAACATCAATCATGCCATGGGCAGCTACAACCGACTTTTCGCGGATTGTGCGGTTGGTGCCGGGATAAAACGCCGTGATGTCATCTGCCCTGAAGAAAGCCATGTACCTGATCCCCTGGCCATTCATGTACCTGCGATAATTGAACTCACAAGGATTGCCGTTGTTCTTCACCTGAACAGGTCTCACAAGTACTGTTGCCATGTCACCGGGCTTCCAGGCGGACGGAACGGTATCACCAATGAACCATAAAAGCATCGAGCCACGGGGCATTGTTACGGTATCACCTGATCTGACGCTGACTATGCGTGCCCTCAGCGAACAACTGCTGTTGCCTCTGCCAGGGTAATCCGAAAAACGAAGGGTTATCTCCTGCCGCTCACTTCCGAGATCGCTCAGCCGGCTGCCTTCCCATGTACGAAGCACGAAGCCGGCGGTTATCATAAAAAGTATCATGCATACTCCGAAAATTATGTCAGAGTGGTAGCCGGAATGCTGAAGACGAAGAGCCATCACGGTCAGGGCAACGATGCCTGCAGCCACTGCAACAAGGGTAATGCCATGGATGTATTCAGCCATGATTACTCCGGCACAGAGCGGCACGGTAAGCCTCAGGAACGGTATATCCCTGAAATGCACGGGTCAGCAGCGTTAAGACCCATGTAAGTTAAGAAATATGCAGATACGGATCAATGGCAGGCATTTTACCTGCCGGTTGGAAGCACTGTCCGGTAAGCAGCTTCAAATTTTCCCTTGCTGATGTCATTCAGTTTGCCCTTCAGAAGGCGCCGGCGAAGCGGGCTGAGCCTGTCGGGAAAGAGAACACCGTCAAGGTGGTCATACTCATGAAGAACAACCCTGGCTTTATAACCGGTATAAACCTCGTCATGGAAGTTCCACTGCGTGTCATAGTATTGTATACGGATCTCCGATTCACGGTCAACCTCCTCGTGAAGACCCGGAAGGCTGAGACATCCCTCATTCATCGGCACCCTGGCGCCTTTGCGCTCTACCACCTGCGGGTTGATAAAAGCCTGTCTGAAGTCCTTCATCTCCGGGTGATCCTCGGCCAGAGGCTCACCGTCAATGACGAAGAGCCTTATCGATTTTCCAACCTGGGGGGCTGCAAGGCCAAGACCGTCAGACTTGTACATGGTTTCGAACATATCTTCGATGAACCTGTCAAGGTCAGGATAATCCTTGTCTATTTCCTGTGCCACCTTTCTGAGGACCGGGTGTCCGTATACGTAAATCGGGTAAGTCATCTCTTCTTCAGTTCCTGTTTTTATTCTCCTGGCCCCTGAGCCACGACTGGAGTATTATTGATGCGCTGATGCGGTCAGTCATTGCCTTGTCACGCCTTCCGCTCCTGCTTACTCCGCCGTCTATCATTGCCTGCATTGCCAACTGTGATGTGAATCGTTCATCGGCAAGGTGCAGGGGTGTATCCGGAAAAATCTTCCTGAATCTTGCAATGAACGGATCTATGTATTTTACGCTTTCGCTGGGCAAATTGTTCACGGTGACCGGGTAACCGATCACGACATCCGTTACGTTCTCGCGTGGGATGTAGTCGCGCAGAAAAGCTTCCAGCTCCCCTGACGGTACAGTCAGAAGGGGAGAAGCGATGATCCTCAAGGGGTCGGTTACCGCCACTCCGCATCTCTTTCTTCCATAGTCTATCGCCAGTGCCCTTCCCATTGTGTTTCAGTTTCCCGGAATTCTGTCCTTGTTTTTTGCCGGGCGCAAAGATACCGGTTTTACTTCATAAAAAGAAGAGAGCCGGTCAGCGCCGGCTCTCCTTTCGTCATATAACAGCTTTATTCTGTTTTGGTTTCAGTGCCTGCGGGTACTGTGCCGAATTCCTGCAGGGAAAGACGCTTGTAGTTGTTGTATCTCCATTTTGCGTTTTCCTCAGCATGCCTGAACAGCACGTCGGCCTCACCGGGGAAGTCCTTCAGCAGCGAGGTATAACGCACCTCTGACCTCAGGAAATCCTGGAATTTGCTCCAATCCGGCTCCTTGGAGTCGAGCTGGAAGGGGTTCTTGCCCTCTGCCTCAAGGCGCGGGTCGAACCTGTACAGGTGCCAGTATCCTGCGGCAACTGCATCTTCAGCCTGCTGCTGTGTCTTGCCCATGCCATTGCGGAGGCCGTGGTTGATACAGG
>CAZOHL010000105.1:0-9616 GCA_964579645.1 uncultured Rikenella sp.
ATGATGAACCACGAAGTCATATACACCGGCCCCCTGATTGAGAATGAGAGTTTTGCCGGCACCTCGTTCCAGTAGCCGTAGTTGTTTGAAGCCCTCACCATGAATGTATACTTTCCCGGACTGAGTGATGAGTAGGCGGCCCGGTTCTGATCGGTGGTTATCCACTCCTTGTCGGCGCCCTCCAGCATGAACTGGTACCTGACGGCTCCGGGATTGACAAGGCAGATGCTGAGGAAGTCAAAGATTATCCTGTTCTGGGTATGCATGAGCCGTATGCCGTCATGCATGGGGAAAACCTCATAATTGACAAGAGTTCTCCAGATATGCGTTTCGGGTTCTGTCACAACCGGGGGTATCAGGGACGGAGAGAGTCTCATTGCCCCGTTCGATGTTCCGAACCACAGATCGCCCATATCATCGGCGAACGAGGCATTGGTTCTTGTCTCAATTCCGGTGAACCCGCTCTTTTCAGTGAATGATGAAATCCGGCCGGTGTTGCTGTCATAACGATTCAGTCCGAGATTGGTACCAATGAACAGGTTACCCGACCTGTCAGGCTGAAGAAGGTTGATTGAATTCATCAGCAGGCCATCTGCCTCGGTGAGTTTGGTTTTTACGGTATCATTCCTGAGGCCGTACAGTCCGTCGATTGTTCCCACCCATATCATTCCGTCAGGGGTTTCGGTGATGGCCGTCGGGTGCACATCGGACCTGAAGGTCACAGGAGTGAATGTATTGCTTCCGGGGGTGAATCTGGTGAGGCCGTTGCGCTCTTCAGTGCCGATCCACAGAGAGCCACGGCTGTCACAGAAGAGGGTGGTTATGTTATTTCCCGTCAGACCGTTGATCTGAGTAAAAGTTGTGCTCTGCTTGCGAATGGCGTCCCACATGATCAGGGCCCTGTCAGTGCCGATCCAGAGGTTCCCCCTCAAATCAGTTGTCATGGCAGCTATCCTGAGGGAAAGCAGGCTTGCGTTGAGGTCAAGGTCATACCTGAAATTCATCTCACCGATATCATAGCGGTACACCTCGTCACCTGCAGTGGCTATCCATACATGGCCCTCATTGTCAGGCTTTATGATGTTGATCTGAGTACCCTCGAGCGTAGCGGGGAAACCGCTGAGCTTGACCTGGTCTTCTTCCTTCAGGGAGGGGTTGTAAAGCGCAAGGCCCCTGCCTGTGCCGAACCAGTATTTGCCGGTGTGATCCTGGGCAAGGGTGAAGACGTCACTTGAAGGCATGTACCGGGGTGCCGTGAACGAAGCGAAGTGGTCACCTTTGTAAATGAAGAGCCCCGCGTCACGGTCAGCTATCAGGATATTCTTTTCCTTGTCTTCGATCATGCACAGTATATGCTGTGCAGGGAGGCCGTTGCTGCTGTTGTAAACTACTGTTCCTTCAGGGGAAAATACCGTAATGCCTCCCCTGCTTTCCCAGTCTTCCATCGATGCCACCCAGATATTGCCGCGGTAATCTTCAAGTATATATGACACGAAGTTGCCCCACAGGCCGTTTCGCGTATCAAAAAAGCCCATCTCCCCGGTTACGCCGTCCTGACGGTAGAGCCCGCCGTTGAAGGTGCCGAACCACATATTACCCCTGGAATCTTCGAAGATGGTTGTTGTGAGGAAATAGCGTGTCAGTCCCTCGGGATTGAATGGGACGAACCTGTCACTGGCATGGTCATACTTCTTGATGCCCATGTCAGTGATACAGTAGAGGTTTTCACGGTGATCAGCATACAGGCCGAATGCGTCATTGCTGAGTCCCTGACGCCCGACATACTGCTGGCCGGTCATAAGGCTGACGCCGCGTTCAGGCATGTCAAGCCTCAGCGCTCCGCCGAGTGATGTAGAGACCCAGATTGAGCCATCGTACTCCGTGATTCCGGTAACATCACCTGTCAGGCTTATGACGGGCCTCAGAGGGTCATTAATACGGGCAGAATCGACTCCTATGAAGACAGACGGTGAGAAGGAGGCTCTTCTGATGATATTGTCCTCGATGATTGAAACGCCTCCTCCAATATGCCCGAGCCAGAGTCTTCCGCGGCTGTCCTCACAGATGCTCTTTACGCCGCCCGGTGCCAGGCTGTCAGAGGTGGAGAAGTTCTCGAAGCGCAGGCCGTCAAACCGGGTGACACCGCTGCCTGTCCCGAGCCATATGAATTCGTTGGCGTCCTGGATGACAGTGTAGACCTTCGAGGCGCTCAGTCCCTCCTTGGAACCGTACTGTTCAAAATAAAATGTCTGGCTGGTCAGCCGGGGAGGAAGTATAACTTGAGACAGAAGCAGTACTGCTAAGACGGTTATTGAGTATTTGCCGGAGTTACTGCCTCGCCCTCGCATCAGGTTATTTCTTTACAAAGAAGAATGTCCCGTCTTCATCCTTAAGGCCGGTTATCTTGCCGAACCTGGGTTTCTGCTGGTTGTTCCCGGCAACGGCTTTTGTAACATGCAGCACAATCTCGTCAATTGATATGCATGTGTTCGGATTACCTCGCAGGGTGCTGGCAAAGGTGCGGGTGAACTGGGAGTCGTCAACGGCAAGCTCATAGCCGGCAGATGAAAAAATCTGGCTCGACTTGAACTGGGTGGCTCTCCAGTCGGCACAGTTGCGGGTTTTGACCTCCGACCTCATGGCCTGGTAAAAGCTTGGACCAGATTCACAGGCGTCAGTGATAACCAGAACATGCGTCAGATAGTTCATATATGTCTCCATTGACGCCCTGAGGGTATTGAGGCTGAAGTATGTAAACTCCTCATCACGGCGGGCGTCAACCGGTATCCAGTAGCCCACGTCATTGATGAATTTGCCGTGTCCGGCGAACCAGATGACGAGCGACTTGATCTTGTTTGCCCTGACCTCGTCACGCAGCTCAATTGAAAAAAACTTCTCCATCTCCTGCTTGGTCTGGTTGCGGATCCGCTTAACAGGCAGTACCTGGTAGTCATCCTCGAGGACACCTGTGATAAGGCTGGCATCCTTGGGCGGCCCCTGCAGGGCGGCAAAATTCTGATAATCACTGTTTTCTATAAAGACCACAAGGGTGTTACCCATGGGGTTGGAAGCTGATATTGTAGTGCCGTTACGATCAAGTGAATAGTCCATGATTGTACGGTTGCCGTACACATCCTCCACGAGTATTGTTACCTTGTCATTGTTCCGGACATCAATGCCCTTGGCAATGAATGAAGGGTTAAGGTTATCCTGCGAGAACTGGGCGCTTATGTTTTCGATCTTCACCGCCCTGATAAGGTTCTGGTCCGTCACTCTTCCCTCGATGTCAATGGTTGAAGCGATACTGTCAATCACGAGGACATTTTCTCCCAGGATGTAGGGAGCAAGGATCTGAATTTCCGGAGGATCAACCTCGGTTCGCCTGATGCGGCAGGTTAGCACCTTCTCGTTGTCATAGACGTCACGGGCAACGATGCGAAGGGTTTCATCAGAAGGGATGACAACCTCTGCTGCAAAGGGAATCGTACCTTTCCCCTCGTACCTTACGGGGATATTGTTGATTGACAACTCTGCCAGGAGGCTCTTGTCGGTCACCTTGCCGGATACAAGTATGCTCTTCTTGTCAAGTCCGATTTCGATTTCGCTTCTGGGAGTGATTGTCGGGGTTTCAAGCCAGATTTCCGGGCTGTTGCTCTCACGGTTGATAGCATAGAGTCTGTCGTTGGCTTCAGTGAGCAGTTTCTTTGCCGAGGAGCTGTTCTCATTCATTGCCACCACCCTTGTATAATCGTCAGCGGCTTTTTCAAAGTCATGTATCTCCTCGTAGGAGCGGGCGCGCATGAGGTAGATCTCAGGCCTGAACTGGTCAATTGTGAGGGCTCTTGTGAAGTCACTGACTGCAGCCAGGTGCTGGTTGAACTTCTGGTAGCAGATACCGCGGGTTACATAGTGCTGTTGTCCGGCCGGTTCCAGAAGTATTGCCGTTGAGACGTCATTTATCGCAGAAGGATAGTCGAGTTTTGCCTCGTATACAGTGGCGCGTGTGAGGTATGCCTCCACGTTTTTCTGATCCTGCTGTATCACCATGTTGCACTGACCGAGGGCGCTGTTGACGTCTCCCTGGCGGACGAGCACCCTTGCAAGCTCGAGGCGGGCGGCGGCGAATGATTTGTCTTTGGTCACTGCCTTTTCGAGCTGCCGTCTTGCAGTGTTGTCATCACCTTTTTTCTGGTAGATGATCCCCTGGTGGTAATAGTTGACTGCGTCATCACGCATCTGGATTGCGGTGTCGGATGCACCCAGGGCCTTGTCCCAGAGCTCCATACCAATAAGGGATACAACTTTTTCAGTATAGAGTTTCCCGTTGCGGAACTCCTTCCTTATTGCTGTCTGCAAATATGTAACAGCTTCGGAATAGAACTTGTTTCTTTCTTCCGGGGTTGACTTTGCCGAAGCGCCGAGCATGTTGCACATTCGCCCCAGGTTGTAAAGAATGCCCGTGTCATCGGGAAGAAAATTGTTCGCTCTCCTGTAATCGTCGCAGGCGAGGCCGTAACTGCCTGTCATTTCATAAACCCTGGCTCTTCTGACATAGCCGTCAGCAGATGAGGGATCCTCGTCGATAGCCTTCGAGTACTGATCAATGGCATCCTCAAGCATGCCATTCCTGGTAAACTCCTCGCCGGCCTTGATATACTTGCGGGCCGGCTGGCCTGCCAGATTGAGGCAGGTGACATAAACCAACAATACAAGAACTATGAATCCTCGCTTCATGACTTCAGGTCCTTTCCCGGTAGGGGTCTCAAAAATACGAATTATTATTTACTAACAAATAAAAGCAGTTATTAACATCAGTTATACGGAATTCAATCAAAAATGATACGCAAATTCCAGAATACTTTTGTCAAAAATCACTGTTTCATCCGGGGTGAAACGGGGGAACGGATCGGGCACCCCGTCACCAAAGCAGGCAGTACCGGTGAAGCGCCATGCTTCATCCCACACCCCGGCTTCAACGAAGCTTCTGATTATAAATGCACCACCCTCCACGAAGAGTGACTGTATTCCGGAATTACGGAGGTATTCCAGCACCTCGCTGAGGAAGGATTCATCACCCTTCAGTGCAACTGTTGTTGCGTTATTGAATTGTGCCTTACCGTTGCAGGTAAAGAGAATTGTTTCCGCGGATCCGTCGAATACGGAAGAGTCAGGATCAAGGTTGCCGCTGCGGCTGATTATTACCCTGACAGGATTTCTGCCGCTCCAGAATCTTACTGTGAGTGACGGATTGTCAGCCCGTATGGTTCCTCCGCCGGCAAGGATTGCGTCTTCTGCGGCACGCCAGCGATGGACGAGAACCTGTTCTGCCTTTCCTGTGATCCAGTTGGGTGCAATGGCATCACCGGATTTCCTTCGCAGGTCGATGAAACCGTCTGCGCTGCGGGCCCACTTGAGGATCACGTATGGTCTCTTTTTCTCATGCCATGTAAAGAAGCGCCTGTTGAGACGGCGGCAATCATCCTCATCCACTCCTGTGATAACCTCCACGCCAGCCTGTCTCAGGCGTGCGATTCCACTGCCTGCCACAAGCGGGTTGGAGTCAGTTGTACCAATTACCACCCTGCGTATGCCGCTGCTGATTATCAGGTCAGCGCAAGGCGGAGTGCGTCCATGATGAGAGCATGGCTCGAGGGTGACATATAGTGTTGAAGATTGCAGAAGGCTTCGGTCTTTCACAGCTTTGATGGCGTGCACCTCGGCATGGGGTGTTCCCGCCTTCAGATGATAACCCTCCCCGATAATAACACCGTTATACACCACCACCGCTCCCACCATCGGGTTGGGTGAGGTGCATCCCTCGGCCATTGCTGCAAGCTGAAGGGCACGTCTCATCCATATAGGGTCATCAGGTCGGGTCATGAGCTCAATTTCCTATCTTTGAATCATGGCCGGAAAGGTACGAACAATAAGCGAAATACGTCTTCAGACAACTGAAAGGCTTAAGGCAGGATGGCCGGCTGAGGAAGCTGCGGCGCTGGCGTCAGCCATTATATCTGAGTATACAGGGATGGGAAGGGCGGCGCAGATGGCATTCGGGGACCGTGTCCCTGATGCTGGTGCCGCCGCCCGTATAGAGAATGCCGTTACCCGCGCCGCAGCCGGCGAACCGCTGCAGTATATCCTGGGGTATGCTGATTTCTGCGGACACCGGATTGAGGTGGCGCCGGGAGTCCTGATACCAAGGCCCGAAACCGAGGAGATGACTATGATGATAATCAGTGAAAACAGAGGCTTCACAGGCACAGTCACTGATCTCTGCACAGGCTCCGGTTGCATTGCAATTGCAATCGGCCTGGCATTCCCGGACGCTTCCGTTACAGCGACAGATCTGTCAGGCAAGGCCCTTGAGATTGCACGTCGGAACATAAGCCGCACCGGGGCAGCGGTGACCCTGATCAGGGCTGACATAATCAACGATGATCCTTCGCTTGTGCCTCTGAGCAACATAATCGTCAGCAATCCGCCCTATGTGACAATGCAGGAGAAGGTGTCAATGCACGTGAATGTGCTTGATCACGAGCCTCATGAAGCCTTGTTCGTATCTGACGACAACCCGCTGCTCTTCTATCGGGCAATAGCTGCCGTGGCTGAATCGCGCCTGATGCCGGAAGGGACCCTGTGGCTGGAGGTGAATGAAAACTACTCACAGGAAACTGCGGCATTGCTTTCATCGTCACTCTACAGTGAGGTTCAGGTCATAAGGGATATGAGGGGAAAAGAAAGATTTATCAAAGCTGAAAAACATGGCTGAACAGAAACAGGGGGAGGAACTGCTCCAGAGGGCAATGAGAGCCTGCTCTGAAAGGGAGTACTGCATCAGTGACATCTCGGCGCTGCTTGACCGCTGGGGCGCCGATAGCAAAGAGATGCATGAACGGGTCATTGAGAGACTTGTAAAGGAGAAGTTTGTTGACGAACACCGCTACAGCAGGGCATTCGTACTCGACCATTTCAGGCACAGCCAGTGGGGACGGGTAAAGATCAGCATGGCACTGAAACAGAAGAAGGTTGATCCGGAAGCCATCGCATCGGGGATGGAATCAATAGGTGAAGAAGAATACCTGGAACTGCTGCAGAAGATACTGGTTGACCAGCGGAGGAAGATAAAGGCAAAGAACAGGCTTGATCTCAAGGGAAAGCTTCTCAGGCATGCACTGGGAAAGGGATTCGAGAGCCATCTCGTGTATGATGCAATCAACTCGCTGCTGACTGATTGAAGTTCCCTCCACTTGCCTGGCTGGAGATTGCTCAGGCTCAGAACAGGCTGATCCACAACATCCTCAGGAACGGATAAAACGCAGTCAGGGCCATAGCGCCGGAAACGGCAGCATCAGTGACGGCAACCACCTTCAGGTTCCCCTTCGCCTTCAGGGCCGCCAATGCAAGCCCTGCTCTCATCAGAAGCTGCAGTGCAAAAAAGATGAATACCCTTAATGACTGGCTGTTCCACGTCAGCGCCTCATCCACCCTGCCACGTACAATAAGTGAAAACGCATGTGACAGCCCGCATGAGGGACACGGTTCACCGGTAAGTTTTTCATGAATACAGGGGACAGGGTATCTGTCTTCATCAGGTGAATAAAAAAGGGAGTAACCCATGATCAACAGGATTACTCCGGCAAGTATTATATTAAGAAGCAGATACGGGCTTGTATCCGGATTGGTTCTCACCACTCTCCCTTTGTGGTGTCAGACTGGCCCTTAAGGGTGTCAATGGTTCCTTCAAGCTCCTCCAGTCTGTCGTGGAGATCGCCCTTCTTTCCTGAAGCTTTTATCTCAACGGTTTCGTCATCGCTGTTGATCTTTATTGTCACCTCGTTGTCACCGAACTCCTTTTCGAGATCATCGGTAACGTCCTTGATAACCTTCTCGATATCAGTCGCCCAGCTGCCCGACTTGTTTGCAATCTTGCCGAGGACAAAACTCTGTGAAACTGATATCATGAGGGCAATGATGCCCACTACGAGCCCGCCGACGAGCATCCCCTGGTTGCCCTGGGGTCTGGAGAGTCCTATTATGCCGAGGACTATTGCTATCACTGCGGGGATTACTGCAATCAGGCCTATGCAGGGTATAACTGCCAGGAGAAATGCTATAATGGCGGTAACGAGAGCTCCGACACCTACTCCTGACTGTCTGGCGGATTTTTCTTCTTCCATTGGTTCGAGTATTAATTGTTCCTAATTTTCTTTGAGGATATTTCGTGTATCCTGTTCTAAAGACGTCACAGGAACTTCAATGATGCGTCCCTTTTCCACATTATTTACATAAAAAATAAAAGTAGGAACTCTTTCAATTCCCAGTTGCGGGTAGTCTTCGAGGGGTGCGACCTTGTTTATGTCAACCCCGATGAATTTGATTTTCGCTTGCGGGAATCCCCACAGGTCGGTAATTTTGATGAAGCGTGGCACCTCTCTCCTGCTGTCGGGGCACCATGTGCCCAGCACGATTGTGATTGTCAGGTCATCCTTATCGAGTTCCATTAGTTCGGCCATCACTCCCTGGTCAGGCTGGTATGCGGCGTATCCTTTAGTGTACCACTCTGAGTGAGGAGGGTTGTTCAGCATCGTAAGTGACAGGTTTCCCAGCAGCCAGGTTGTGGCATCCCGGAAATCCCATACATGTTCAGCTGCCTCTCCTTCTTCGGGTTTACCGGCGAGGGCGGCATTGCCGAAGGGGGCGACCTCCGGAACCTGCGCCTCAGGCGACTGCGGTTCTGCTACAGCCGCGGGTGAAGGCTCCACCGTAACGGCTCTGGTCTTCCGGCTCGCACTGCAGCCGGCAAGGAGGCCAAGGGAAGCAATGACGATTATAATCAGAATAGTTTTCATACTGTGTGCAACAACAAAGATAATATCTGTTTTGCCGTTTTCGCCACTGATGTGCCGGGGCCGAAGATTGCCGCCACACCGGCGTCATACAGGAACTGGTAGTCCTGCGGCGGAATTACCCCGCCGGCAATCACGAGAATATCTTCCCGTCCCAGTTTCTTGAGCTCGCCGATTACCTGCGGTATAAGAGTCTTGTGGCCTGCGGCGAGGCTTGAAACCCCGAGAAGGTGCACATCGTTCTCCACTGCCTGTCTTGCTGCTTCGGATGGGGTCTGGAAGAGAGGCCCGATGTCGACGTCGAATCCTATATCGGCGTAGCCCGTCGATATCACCTTGGCTCCACGGTCATGACCGTCCTGGCCCATTTTAGCTATCATGATGCGGGGTTGTCTTCCCGCACGGGCGGCGAACTCAGCTGCCATTGCCCTTGCTTCTTCGAAATCAGAATCTGATTTGTACTCTGATGAATATACTCCTGAAATGGTTCTTATCACTGCTTTGTACCTCCCTGCTACTTTTTCACATGCGTATGATATCTCACCGAGAGTTGCTCTCTTTGATGCAGCATCAACGGCCAGTTCGAGCAGATTGCCCTCGCCGGTTTCCGCTGCATGTGTGATGGCTTCGAGCGCCCTGCGGCACTCTTCTTCGTTACGTCCCGCCTTTACTTCTGCAAGTCTCCTTAACTGGGCTTCGCGCACGGCGCTGTTATCAACCTCGAGGATCTCGAGCGGGTCTTCCTTCTCAAGCCTGTACCTGTTCAG
>CAZOHL010000106.1:0-9551 GCA_964579645.1 uncultured Rikenella sp.
TGAAGACACTCCCTTTCCTGAACAGGACAGCTATATCCTTCCATGGCTGGAATATACCCGGGCCCTTACGCCCGGAGGCGATGCTCTTCGTCCGGAGGATTACTCCCGGGAAGAAGAAGGCTGCAACCGCTATAAGTATGAATCCTGCCATCATCAGATTATTTTGAGCATTGCCAGAAGCAATACAAGCAACATGAAAACAAATGCATACAAAATATAATGTCGTATCTGCCCGGTCTGCATCACGGCTATCCTCTTAAGCAATCCTGAGACCCAGTCTACAGGTTTGTCGACCAGGTTTCGCTTGAAGAGGTCTTCGCTGTGCGAAAGGAATTTCCTCTTCCGGGGGAATATCTCCTCCTCACCGATTTCGTCAATTTCCTTCCGGGTCTGCAGCAGGGGCTTGGCTATGTGGTTATAGTTGTAAGCGAACGAGGTTGCTGTATATTGCTGTTTCGGAGTCCCGGCCGTATAGCCGCAACCCCAGGTGGGGCCGGCTTCCACCACACGGCGGCTGAGATGAAACCTCCGGTAGAGCAGCAGTGCGGCAAGGGTGACAACAAATATCCCTCCTGCCAGGCTGATCTGAGCAAGATTGGCGGCAAAAGCTCCTGTGACCAATGGCTGTGAGCCCAGGTTCCATGTCTGCGCAACAATATCAAAAACCGGTCTCACAACAAGTGGCGATCCAAGCCCGATAAAGAGTATCAGAGCTGCGGTTGCCAGCTGCGGGAAAATCATGGATCTCCCTGCCTCACGGGCATTACAGGCCTGCTCTGACCTGGGTTCGCCAAGAAATACAATACCGAATGCCTTGGTGAAACAGAAGATTGCCAGTCCGCCAATAAGCGACAACGCTGCGATTGACCCCACAATGAGTATTGAGTGGTAAAGGGTTGCGCCGGAGAGGCTGCCGAACATCCCCATATATATAAGATACTCTGAGATGAAACCGTTGAAGGGCGGCAGTCCGCAAATAGCCAGCGACCCCGTCAGAAACAATATGGCAGTCCATGGCATCCGTCTCATCAGGCCTCCAGTCAGTTCCATGTTGCGTGTATGTGCAGAATGGTATACAGAACCTGCATTAAAGAAGAGAAGCGACTTGAAAAGTGAATGGTTCAGGACATGCAGAAGTCCTCCCGCATAACCAAGCAGGGAAAGGGTGCCATTGCCGGTTGCCTGGCCGATGACACCCAGGCCAATTCCGATTCCGATAATTCCTATATTCTCGATGCTGTGATAAGCAAGCAGTCTTTTCAGGTCATGCTGGACTATTGCCATCATCACGCCTAAAACTCCTGATACGAGTGACACGATAAGGATAATGACACCCGTAATCAGCAAATCTGACTGCATTGAAGCCAGTACCCTCACAATCCCGTAAATGCCCATCTTGATCATCACCCCTGACATTACCCCTGAAACATGTGACGGGGCGGCCGGATGCGCCTCGGGAAGCCATGTGTGAAGTGGAATGAATCCGGCCTTGATGGCAAAACCGGTGAAAAAGAGAAGGAAGAGCGGGAGGTTCCGGCGCCTGCTGAAATATTCGCCGAGTGCGTCAAAGCTCATCCGTCCGGTATCATGCTGAACAAGGAGGAAGGCAACAAGAATGAAGAACATACCAACATGCATCTGGATGAGATAGCTGATGCCGGTCTTCATGATGCTCCTCTCCTCCGCATCGAAGATTACGAGGAAAAATGAAGAGAGGGCCATTATTTCCCAGACAATCAGGAAGGCGACCCCGTCGCGGATCATCACAACCATAAGCATTGAAATCCACAACCACAGGTACGAGAAATAATGGATCGAAAAACGGAGGGCGTTCATCCGGGCCCGGTAAGGCTCCAGGTATCCCCTGGCATAAAGGAATCCAATCAGTACGGTAAAATTGACGACAAGTATGAAAAAGGCAGAAAGGCGGTCTACTACAAGCACCATCCTGGTTCCGGTCGCTGCAGTGAACAAGGGCAGCTCATAAGCCTGCCCGGCACCAGCCAGAATGCCGGCACTCCATGAGGAGGTAAGGGCAATCCCTGCAACCAGCAGTCCCAGCGTGAGGTAATACTTCAGCCATTCAGGCACTGCAAAGACAAGCAATGTGAGAACAATAATGACCAGAAAGGCTGTTGATCCAAACATTAATCCGGCAATTTGCCCGCAAATGTAAAAAATAAATTATCCGGTTATACTTTAAACCGGACTAAGTCAGAACTGACCGGTTATACCTCCAGCTGGTTGCTGTTGCCCTGGAGACCTATCACTTTTGTATTTCCGCCTGCAGCGATGTTGGGGTCAACAGGGGTGTTGGCCTTCCATGACCCGCAGGTAAAATCCGGTACATCAATTGATGACGACCTGTTTGCAACCGACCATTCGCTGAGAGGGGTGATGACGCTCCACAGTGCGGCATCATATACCTCCTGGTCAAGCGGAAGCCCGTTCCGCAGGCAGTCTATCAATCTCCAGTCCATTATAAAGTCCATACCGCCATGGCCACCGATGACTTTTGCCATCTCTCCCACCCTTTTTACAATCTCAGGTGTGTACTGAGCCTCAAGTGCAGCCTGTTCCTCTTCTTTAAGCCATGAATGGCCCAGGGCGATCCTTGCCGGTGACGGCCACTTCCGGGCAAATCCTTTG
Organism: uncultured Rikenella sp.; assembly: GCA_964579645.1. Classification (GTDB taxonomy): domain Bacteria; phylum Bacteroidota; class Bacteroidia; order Bacteroidales; family VadinHA17; genus SR-FBR-E99. The sequence continues at coordinate 2,650 of CAZOHL010000106.1, forward strand.
GTGCCGCTGACAAGATGAATTCTTGAGTATGGTCTCGGACTCGAAACGTCATGTTGTATCATTATACTCCGCCCCAGCGCTGTCTTAACAAGGGTGGTATTCATGTTGCCACGGTAACTCTTCCCGGCAAAGGGAGCATAGAACGGATCCTCCTTCGCCAGCTGCTCCAGCTCCGGTCCCATGGCGAAGTCATTCGATGAGAGTGATGTAAGGTATTCCATCCTGTCACCCCTGTTGATGTTCATTATCTGACAGACCGGTCCCAGGCCATGAGTCGGGTAAAGGTTTCCATTGCGCACATTCTCCTTCAGCCTCCACATGTCGGCATAGCCGTTTTTGTCATAGGTGAAGTCCCATCGCAGATCATGGATATACGCTCCTTCGCCATGCACTATTTCGCCAAAGAGTCCCTGTCGTGCCATGTTCAGTGTCAGCAGCTCGAAGAAGTCATAACAGCAGTTCTCAAGCTGCATGCAGTGTTTTTTTGTCCGTTCAGATACCTCAACAAGCTGCCAGCACTCCTCCACGGTCTTTGCAGCCGGCACCTCCACAGCCACATGCTTGCCTGCTTCCATTGCATAGACAGCCATCGGGGTGTGCCATGCCCATGGTGTGCAAATATAGACTAGGTCAATATCAGGATCGTCGCATAACCCCTTCCATGCTTCTTCACTTCCGCTGAAGCTTTTCGCCTGCAGCAAACCAAACTTCGCAAGCATTGCCTGCATTTTTTCAACCCTGTCGGGATACTTGTCACAGAGCGCAGCTATCTCCACTCCCTCTATGTGTGCCATCCGCTCGACGGCACCCGGACCCCTCATGCCGAGGCCGATAAATCCTATCCTGACTTTCCCGAGTGGCGGTGCGGCATAGCCTGACATGTTGAAGCTCTGGCTGTGTGCAGCCATTACTGCCGCCCTGACCTCTGCCATTGCTTCGGTTGATTTTTCGCGCCGCATACATGAAGCTGCACTGGCTGCAGTCAGAGTGCCCGCTCCGGCGACTGCAGCAGTCCGGAGAAAATTCCTTCTGTTGGTTCTCATGGTTAGGTTAGTTTCAAAATGGATTATGCATGCAATATACAAAGTTACATGATTACAGAAACACGACAAAGGTCAGTTGTAATGCGGCCTGATGGATGCTCATGGGCCGGGCTTCCGGGAATTAACCTTACGGACAGGTCTCAGTGGCCTTCCTGTTCCGGCGGTTTCCTTCTCTTCCTGATTATATCGCCCGCCACTGATCCGGCCAGGTAACCGAGCACGGCAGCCCATGGCACCATCAGGTACCAGTTTGACTTGATAGTGCAGGTTCCTGATACACATCCGACATACTTCCAATATAAAAACCCTCCTGCTGCCCCTGCAATCGTTCCGATTATTTCCGGAAGATATTTTTTGAGTAAGTCTTTTTTCATTTAATGTTGTTTTCTATAATAACACTTTGGAAAAGCTCCCGTTCTTTTGTCTGTTCCTTTTCCCAGGTGAGCTCTTCTGAAGCTGCCCTGGCATTATCTTTCAGGACTGAAAGCAACTGTCTGTCATCCCTGAGCACTGAAAGTGCACCGGCAATTGCCCGGGGTGTCATTTCATCAAGCACCAGTCCGCACCTGTACCTGCTTACTACGGCTGACACCTCCGGCAGCGGTGAAGTGATAACTGGCACTCCTGCTCCTATTGTATCAAATAATTTATTAGGCAGACTTAAGCGCTGATTGATACAGGTGTCAGCATCAATTGATAATCCTGCATCACAGCACTTTATGAAGCGAATCATCTCTTCCCATGTCATCCTGTCCAGGAAGATGACTTTGCTATCAAGCCGCTGCTTCTGCACCTGTTGCCTGGCCTCCTCAATTCTTTTTCCTGTGCCAATGATTACAAGCCTGACGTTTTCGACAAGCGTCATTGCCTCAAGCAGCTCATCAGCACCCCTGCCCGGATTGTCACCGGAGCCGTCCTGAAACACAACAAGCAGATCATCTGCCCCGGCACCCAGATCGCTGCGCTTATGCGGAAGGATATCCGATGCCGGCAAGGGAAGGTTCCTGATCACAACAGGATCACATCCGTACTCCTGCCTGTACAGGTCTGCGATTGATTCTGATACCGTTATCATATAACGCACCTTCGGCAACAGCCGGCGCTCAACCTTCGTCCAGAGGGAACGCTTGAAATCTCTCTCAGTAAGACTATACTGCCCGGTATAATATTCATGGGAATCATAGACGAGAGGTCTCCTGAACAACCACGAAACGATGTGACATGGAACCAGTGTATCAAGATCATTGGCAACATATAGATCCGGCTTTTTAAGCAGGAAAAGCCTGAACATCAAAGTCATATTGAACGAAATATACATCATCGGCCCCTTTGTGAATGGCACCCTGATCATTGACACTGTTACATTCGGGAAAGATAAAGGCAGTGAGCGTCCGCAGTGTCTTCCGATCAGAGTCACCGTGAAGCCCATTGATGAAAGCAATTCAGCATGCTTTTTTACCCGCATGTCAGTTGAGAGATCACTGATTACTGCTATTATTGCCCTCATTATATGATCTTTACACTTAATATCATTTATACTGCCATCATAATGATTCGTGTAAGATACAAAGAAAATTTTGCTATGTTTGTGCATTGTATCAAGCTTCATGGAGAGATCTCCCGCAACCAGAATAGTCCATCTTGTCAGCTTCAACATTCCTTACCCTCCTGACTACGGCGGGATAATGGATGTTTTCTACAAGATCACCTCACTCAAGAAACAGGGTGTAGGGGTAATTCTGCACTGTTTCAGCTACGGCCGGGGACGTTCAAGAACGCTTGAGCGCGAATGCCTCAGGGTACATTACTACAGGAGGGAACTCAATCTCTTTCACCTCTTCCGCAAGGACCCGTTCATCGTATTCTCACGCAGGAACGATATGCTGCTCAAAGACCTTCTGACCGACAGTCACCCGATTATTTTCGAAGGGCTGCATACCACTCATTATCTTGGTCATAAGGCTCTGGAAGGAAGGATCACGATGGTAAGAACTCATAACATTGAGCATGTCTATTACCGTAACCTTGCCGTAAATGAGAAAAATCCCTTCAGAAAAATCTACTACAACACTGAAGCCAGGAAGCTTGAGCGGTATGAGCCGAAACTTGCAGGTGCCACATGGTTGCTTTCGATATCTCCGGGCGACACCGAGTATTTTAGTTCAAAATATGGCAATGCCCTCTTTGTTGGTCCGTTCCACCCTGCAGACGGGTCATGTTCTGACAACGGCAGGGGAGATTATATATTGATTCATGGTGATTTCTCCACTGCGGAGAACGATGCAGCTGCACTTTTTATTCTTAAAGAGGTGGCGCCTCAATGGAAATTCAGGACTGTCATTGCAGGCAAAAGGCCATCGGCGGAACTTGCTGATGCAGCATCGGCACTCAGGCATGTGAAACTGGTTCCCAATCCATCAATGAGCCAGATGAATGAACTCATCTCGAACGCGCAGGTATGCCTGCTTAATGCCACCCAACCTACCGGCATGAAGCTGAAACTTATAAATGCACTGAACTCCGGCCGGCACGTAATCGCTTCACCGGCAATCGTGTCGGGGACAGGCCTTGGTGAACTCTGCCATGTTGCAGTCAGGCCAATTGACTGGATCAACCTGACAGACAGGCTGATGAAGGAGGATTTTACCGGTGACATGAGAGCACGGCGAAACATTCTCCTCAAGGATGTGGCTGATAATGACGTCAATGCAAAAAAAATTGTCGAGACAATCGACAGCTATAATCCAGAATTATAATTGTAGTCTATTATGCCGGAATTGATCATGGGTCATTATTCCCGGATTATCGTACTTAATGAATGAAAAGGCTGTCCGGGTCTCCGGGCACACGCCCAGTCAGATTCTTATTGGTATATCCTTCTCCTGTTCAGTTCGCGCCTGTAGGCTGCGGCATACCTGTTGTGCTCTGCAAGTGTCCGGGAAAAATGATGATAACCCGTTCCGTCAAACCTGGCAACCATAAACAGGTACTCATGTTCTTCTGCATTCAGCACTGCATCAAGGCCTGAGCGTGACGGGCAGCGGATCGGACCGGGCGGCAGGCCGGCATACTTGTATGTGTTATACGGTGACTCAACCTCAAGGTGGATATTCAGTATACGTCTCAGAGTGAAGTCATTGACGGCAAACTTCACAGTCGGATCGGCCTGGAGCGGCATACCCGTGGCAAGCCTGTTCAGGTAGAGTCCGGCAATACGGGGTTTCTCATCCACCCTTGACGCTTCCTCGTCGACGATGGATGCCAGCACAGATACTTCCTGCGGTGTAAGGCCCAACCCTTTAGCTATCGAGGTCCGGTCATCATTCCAGTAGTCACGGTACTCCTTTAGCATTCGCCGGTAGAAACCACGAGGGTCAACTGACCAGTAAAGCTCGTAAGTATCAGGAATAAAAACAGCTATCAGCGTTCTTATGTCAAATCCGTCAGCTGAGTAATTAGACTCATCACCGAAGAATTCCGAGAGGGATGCAGAGTCAGCTTCAATCTGACCCCCTATCCTGCCGGCAAGCTCATCGAGCGTGCGTATATTGTTGAAAGTGACCTTGACAGGCGTCTGTCGGCCCGACCGTAACATGTTGACAAGGCTGTTGTTGCTCATTCCAGGTTCAATTACATACGAACCTGACTTGACTGTCTTACCGAAAGACTTGAGCCGGGAGGTAATTATAAAACTTTCCCTGTTCCGCAGGAGATCTGCGCTGTCAAGGCTGTCTGTCAGAGATCTGAAATCAGAACCTGTGGGAAGATATATCCTGACCGGTTCGCCGGGTTTTACGTTCTCCCTTAGCACTATAATCCACAGGAACAGTATCAGTACAAGTCCTGCAGCAAGAAAAACATAAAAGAGTGTCAGAAAAACCTTTTTCATCGGGTGCGAAGTTAATAGAGAGGTCCGAATATCCGTGCCAGTGATTCCTTGTATCTCTCTTTTCTTTTACGCTTGTTCCATTCATGTATGTTTATCTCGGTACAGTTCTTAAGGTCCTCGGCGAACAGAACCCCGAGGCGGAGGGCAAAATCTTCATCATAGATCAGGGCAGTCACTTCAAAGTCAAGGTCGAAACTGCGGACGTCAACGTTCGGGGATCCTACTGATGAAAAGATGTTGTCAACCAGCAGGTATTTGGAATGGATGAATCCGTTTCGGTACAGGAAGATCCTGACACCGGCCTCCAGCAATTCAGTTATATATGAGCGGGTGTTCCAGTTCGCAATAATCGAATCTGAATTTTCAGGAAAAATCATTCTCACATCCACGCCGCTCAGGGCGGCGGTTTTCAGGGCTGTCAGCAGGCTCTCGTCAGGACTGAAGTACGGTGAGGTTAGATAAATTGACGATCTGGCTGTGGCAATTGCCGAAAAGTAAACCTGCATTATCGTGGCCCAGTCCGTATCTGGTCCGCTGGAGGCAACCTGAACCAGGCACCTGTTGCCGGTGCGGACAACGTGTTTCAGCGAACCGTCCGGGGGTAGCTCCTCACCGCTCACAAAATCCCAGTCGGCCAGGAAAACCCTGTCGAGCGCAGCAACAGCTTCGCCCTCAACCCTGAGATGGGTATCAACCCATGGCCCGAGGTGAGGCAATCCGTGCAAATACTTGTCTGCTATATTCAGTCCGCCCACAAAACCAACTTTTCCGTCAACCACCAGTATTTTCCTGTGGTTCCGGTAGTTGATCTTGCTTGAGAAGCTCGGGAAACGAACCGGGAGAAAAGGATATATCTGCACTCCGGCATCACGCATCATTTTTATATACGGCTTTCGGATGTTCCAGCTCCCGACATCATCGTAGATGACCCTTACCTTAACCCCCTCCCCTGCCTTGCGGATCATAAGCTCACTGAATTCCATCCCGATAGTGTCAGGTTCAATGCGGTAGAACTCCAGGTGAATGAAGCTGGTGGCCGAGGCCACGGCGTCAAGCATTGCAGGAAATGTCTGGCGGCCGTTTACAAGCAGGTCAATCTTGTTGTCAAGGGTAAGCAGCGACCTGTTGTTCCTGAGCATAAGGTGTATGAGATGCCCCTTTGCCCTGATTGCATCGCTCTCGCCGGCCAGTACTGATGAGAGCAGCCTGACCTGGTTGTCAGCGTGGTCAGTCAGCCTGGCGCTGTCAGCCATGCTCTTCCGGGTATACATTTTCTGCTTACGGTAGTTCTTGCCGAAAAAGAAATAGACAATCATACCCACGACGGGAACAAACAGAATCACCAGGAGCCATGAAAGGGTCTTGAGCGGATTACGGTTCTCAAAGACAATCATCAGACAAATGGCAAAAACAGCTATCAGGTAGATAACTGAAAGGACGTTTCTGATAATATACAAAGTGTTCCCTGCCAGGATCATCTCGCCTCAGTTCACATACTCCCGTAAATATAAAAAAAGAACTCTTCCGGCAGACTGCGGAAGAGCTCTTTTGTATGTTACGGATGTCAGAAGATCAGCCCCACCTGCACAAGCAGCGCTCCTGTGCGGTCATCAAGAGTAAAGGTCTGATTGGCAATTTCTATTTGGTCACCGAACTGGTTCAGGTTCCCTTCATACCTCAGGTCAAAGGTGAGCCTCTTGAAGAGATCGAAACCCAGACCTGCCTGGTATCCGAATGTTGCCCGCTTGTAGGTGGCTCCTTCAATAATCTCCTTCGGATCAGTTATCATTACTGATGCTGCAGGTCCTGCATTGAGTCTGAGCGGACCCACCTTCACCCCTAGAAGAACCGGGATATTCAGTTTGTTGAATATCTGGTTGTAGATCACCGGTGCACCTCCGGCCTCAACATCTTCATACGTTAACGAGTTGGTTGCCGTGGCAAGAAGAAGCTCAGGCTGGATATAGAAT
>CAZOHL010000107.1:0-9471 GCA_964579645.1 uncultured Rikenella sp.
AGGTGTGGTTCGACGGCGCCAACGGCGAAGGGCCTGACGGCCGGCGGCAGGAGTACGACTGGCAGGCATACTATGACCTTATCAGGAAACTACAGCCCGATGCCGTCACAGCCATAATGGGTCAGGATGTGAGATGGGTTGGAACTGAGAGCGGCTACGGCCGCGAAACCGAATGGAGCGCTACAGTGCTGGCACCAGGAGGGACCGCGGAGAGTGTCAGCATCAACGAAGCGCTGGGGATCAATGCGATGTCAGAGGATCTCGGGAGCAGCAGCCTTCTGCACAAGGCTGAACATCTGTTCTGGTACCCGGCCGAGGTAGACGTATCAATCAGACCAGGATGGTTCTGGCATGCTTCTGAAGATTCCCTGGTCAAGGACGTTGCAAAGCTTGCTGACATTTACATTAGCTCTGTTGGCCGCAATGCCGTTCTGCTCCTAAATGTACCGCCTGACAACCGCGGACTTATAACCGATCATGATATAAGCAGTCTCCGGGGCCTGAAAGCCTGGACAGACAAGCTTTATGCCACTGACCTGCTTAACGGTTCCAGACCGTACGGACGGGGATCATCGAACCTGACTGACGGAGACAACACCACCTCCTGGAGCCCGCGCCGTAAACCGGTGGCCTCATTCGTTCCGGCCATAGCCGCAACATTCAACGTGGCAATGCTTCAGGAAGACATAAGCAAGGGTCAGCGGGTTGAGAAATTTATTATCGAAGCCCTCTCCGGCACCCAGTGGGATACAATCGCCACCGGCACCACTATAGGGTATAAGAGACTGATACGGTTCCCGGAGGTGAAGGCTGACGAAATAAGACTGACAATTGTCTCCTCACGGGCCACACCATATATCAGTACCTTCGCACTATACAATGCCGAATGAATTGGTATGGTTATTGTGGCATTGAGAGGCTGTTTACGAATTCCTCACAACAATAAACTGAATCATGAAACCTTCACTGATAATAATGCTGATGATCACAACCCTGGTGACGTCATGCAACCTTGACCCCGGATATGCTATGTATTCTGATCTGGTGATCCCGATCGATGAGCGTAACGTGCCTGAGACGGGAGTCACGAATCAACCTGTGAATATCTGGGTCAGCACTGCTGCAGACAACGGATGCTGGTCAGACATCACATTCAGGATTGTTCAGAAGGATGACCGTGAGTTTGAGATATGGGCAGCAGCTGACTTTCAATCAAACGGAGAGTGCCCTGCCGCTGAGGTCAGTGCTGACTCTACCCTTACCTTCACCCCCACCCGCACAGGTAACCATATCATAGTCTTCTGGATGAGCACCACTGATAACGTCAGGGACACGGTGGTTGTGAGCAACGCACAGGGAAGCAGGTAGAAAAGGCTATTTGCCTCTGCGTCTCATTCTGCCGGCAAGCCAGCTTTCCTGACGTTCCTCCTCAGACCTGTGGAAAATCTCCTTGTTGACATACTTGATTGATTCTACCGTATACAGTGCCCGTGGATTGAAAATATTGATTTCGTCAAGCACCTCCTTGATCATGCTCCTGCGCGCAATTATATAGATAACTGCAACCTCCCCTTCTATTCCCTCGGCCTTCACCGATGTCACGCCATAACCCTTGTTTCTGAGGTCCTCAATAAGGCTGGTGGCATCCTTGCGTGTGATTACCCTTATCATTTCATGGCCGATTGCAAGACGCTCCTCGAGGTACATCCCCACAAAGTTACCAGTAGCGAATCCCCCGGCATAAGCTACATAACTGATCCAGTTATCAAGGTCCTGCATGATCCTGCTGATAGCGAGAAGCCAGATGAGCACCTCGAAAAAACCCACGAACGGTGCCACACTCCTTATCCCCTTTGTGACAAAGATGATCCTGAGAGTACCAAGTGAAACGTCAAAAATCCTGGCCACGAAGATGAATAGCGGTAGCAGGACATAGTTAACAAGATCTGTGTTAAGATGTTCCATGACAGAGACAAACATTTTTGAACTTGCTAAGTTATGACTATTTTTGAAACAGATACCCCGATACCCGATTGTGATGAGATCACTTAAAATCCTTGTTATGCTGCTCTGTCTCAGCATTGCCCAGGCAGTCGCCGGGCAGGACAGTGACTCTGTTCTCACGCTGCTCTTCACCGGCGACATTATGGGGCATGACGGGCAGTTAGCCTCTGCCCGCAATGACTCCTCCGGCATATATGAATATGACAGTGTCTTCAGGCATATTGCTCCCTTCATCTCTTCCGTCGACGTGGCCACAGGCAACCTCGAGGTAACCCTTGGAGGCCCTCCATACAAGGGGTACCCGGCTTTCAGTTCCCCGGATGAGCTGGCAGCGGCATGCCGCAATGCCGGTTTTGATATCCTGGGAACGGCTAACAATCATTCAGCCGACAGGGGGCCACGGGGGATCTTCCGCACAATAAGGGTGCTTGACAGCCTGGGGATAAGACATACCGGTACATGGATCAGCCCGGAGGAACGTAACATCATCTCTCCCCTCATGGTCTGCCATGATAACCTGAGGATAGCGCTGCTGGCATACACCTACGGCACAAACGGGATAGTGGTGCCGCCGCCGGCGACGGTGGCCTATATAGATACCGTTCGTGCTGCTGCAGACATCAGGAGGGCTGAATGGCTCGATGCAGACCTGAATGTAATATTTATCCACTGGGGCATTGAATATGATACCCTGCCTTCGGCTGAACAGAAAAAGACGGCGGCGGCACTGAGGAGGGCCGGAGCCGATATAATCATCGGATCCCATCCGCATGTGGTGCAGCCGGTAGAGGCGGAACAAGACACCGCAGCTATCCTGCACCCCGTGGTATGGTCAATGGGCAACTTCGTTTCAAACCAGAGGACAAGGAGAAGAGACGGCGGACTGATGATCAGGCTTGACATCACCGCAAAAAATGACACCGCATATATTTCAGATGCCGGATATGTCCTCACCTGGGTCTACACTCCGGTAGAAAACGGCAAACAGAAGTTTTATATCCTGCCCTGCGCCGAATTTGAAAAGAAGCCTGAATTCTTTCAATCACCCGGGCATTATAAGGCAATGATGCTCTACACGGCTGATGCCAGGCGGCTGCTTGACAATCATGGAACAGGATTCAGGGAGATGACCCTGACAGATGGAAAGTGGACCGGGGTTGACCGGTAACAGAACACGCAATATAATTATCTTTACGCACTACCGGAATCAGTTATGGAAGGATCGACAATACTTCTTGCAGGCACAGCGGTTACAATCGGGTTCGTTCACACAATCGTGGGACCGGACCACTATCTGCCGTTCATAGTAATGGGCGAAGCCCGGAAATGGACAATCAGAAAAACGATGTTCATCACATTTTTATGCGGACTCGGGCATGTCCTCAGTTCGGTAATAGCAGGATTCATTGGTATTGCGGCAGGGATCTCTATTTCAAAACTTGAATTCTTCGAAGGATTCAGGGGAAATATCGCAGCGTGGCTGCTGATTGCATTCGGTCTGGTGTATATGCTTATAAGCCTGCGTAATGTCTATCGCAGAAAACAGCATGTCCATACTCATACACATGCTGACGGCACTGCCCATGAGCACAGGCATGACCACTTCAGCGGCCATTCACATATTCACATGAATGACCGGAAGAACCTCACACCATGGATCCTGTTCCTGGTTTTCGTGCTGGGCCCGTGTGAACCGCTGATACCCATTCTGATGTACCCGGCAGCTGAAAATAACATCAGCGGGGTGATCCTTGTCTCACTGCTCTTCTCCGCAGTTACAATAGCAACCATGATGTCAGTCGTACTGGCTTTCAGGCTTGGTCTGAGCAGTATCAACCTGAAACCACTTGAACGCTGGGTGAATGTAATTGCAGGAGGAACAATTGCAGTCTCGGGACTGGCTATCCAGTTTCTTGGTCTCTGAGAATGATATTATAATTAGCTTTGCACAAAATAAATCAGATGAGTTTCGACTACAACACACAAAGGAAAAGAATGGCCCTGCCTGAATACGGGAGGAATGTCCTGAAGATGATCGAGCATGTCAAGACAATCAAGGATCCGGAAGAGAGGAACCAGGCAGCCAGGACAATCATACAGATAATGGGCAACCTGAATCCCAACCTCAGGGAGGTAACTGATTTCAGGCACAAACTCTGGGATCACATAATGATCATCGCTGATTTTGATCTGGATGTCGACTCACCCTATCCGGGCCCTGACCGGAAGAAACTTGACGCCAAACCGAATAAAGTTCCATATCATAACGGGGAAATAAAATATTCGCACTACGGGCGCATTGTACCTGCAATGATTGAGGCAGCTGCAAATATGGACGACGGGGAGGAGAAGGACTATCTCACCGCACTCATCCTCAACCAGATGAAGAAGGACTACCTTACCTGGAACAAGGCTACAGTAGCTGACGAGATAATCATCAGGGACCTGACAGACATGTCAGGCAACAGGCTTAAGGTTCCGGAGAACTTCCGGCTGCCCGATGTCAGGGATCTGCTGGCCCAGCCCAAGGGCAAGACACAGGGCAAACATCAGGGGAGGCCTCAGGACAAATACCAGGGCAGGTCAGGCAAGCAGAACAAAAAGAAGCATAAGAACGGTTACTGATTAAAGTTAATATCATGAGCATCACCAATATAACCACGTATGACGCTCCGCTGCCGGGAGGACACTACTCACAGGCCGTTGTTTCCGGGAATGTGATATTTGTATCCGGTCAGCTGCCCGTCGTTCCCCTTACAGGCGACAAGCTGACAGGTGACATCAGCGAACAAACCCTGCAGGCGCTCAGGAACGTCCTCAGTATCGTCAGGGCTGCAGGAGGCGACATTACGACAATTGCCCGCACAACCATCTATACAACCGATGTAAAATACTGGGAGGAGGTAAACAGGGTATATGCTGATTTCTTTGGCCCGGTACTGCCGGCCAGGTCAATAATCACTGTAGCGGGCCTTCACCACGGATGCCTTGTCGAGATTGAGGCTGTAGCATTCACGCTATAGATTGCCACTTTGTCAGTTTTATCATTGTGGCCGGCATTTTGCTTATGGCCCGTTGTAAACCGTTTTTATCATGGTAAAAAAGAAGAGTCACGAAGAGAGGCATGACGAATCCGTGCCCGAGAAAGAAACAACAGATAATCAGACAGATAAGGAAAGCGGCACTATCGGGCAGCAGGCGCCTGAAGCTGAAACCGAAGCCGCGGTGAAAAGCCAGGCTGAGGAAGAGCTGCTCGGAAAACTGACAGAAATGCAGGACAGGTACCTTCGTTTATCAGCCGAGTTTGACAATTACAGGAAAAGAACACTTCGCGAGAAGATCGAACTATCCCAGGCCGGAGGTGAGTCAGTGATAAAGGGACTGCTTCCGATCATTGATGACATTGACAGGGCCATGATCTCAATGCGCACCAGTGATGACTGCAATGCTGTCAAGGCAGGTCTTGAACTTATTTACGGAAAGATCAATGATTTCCTGAAACAGAACGGAGTGAAGGAAATAGAGGCGTTGAACGTGCCGTTTAACAGTGATTTCCATGAGGCAGTAACAACAGTTCCGGTAGAAGATGGTAAACTGAAAGGGCTGATAATAGACGTTACCCAGAAGGGATATACCCTGAATGAAAAAGTCATCCGCTTCCCGAAGGTGGTAGTGGGTGAATAACAGAATACTTCTGCACTGAAATATGTCGAAAAGAGACTATTATGAAGTACTTGGCGTAAGCAAGGGTGCTTCGAAGGATGAAATAAAAAAAGCCTACAGGAAACAGGCCCTGAAGTATCATCCTGACAAGAATCCCGGCAACAAGGAGGCTGAGGAGAAATTCAAGGAGGCTGCCGAAGCTTACGAAGTTCTCAGTAATGATGAGAAACGGTCAAGGTATGACCAGTTCGGGCATGCCGGCATGAACGGAGGAGGTTTCGGTGGTGGTTTCGGTGGTGGTATGACCATGGAAGATATCTTCTCGTCATTCGGTGACATCTTTGGTGACGCTTTCGGAGGAGCATTCGGGTCACGTCGTGGCGGCAGCCGCTCACGAAGTGTCAATAAGGGCTCCAACCTGAGGCTGAAGGTGAAGCTGACCCTTGAGGAGTTCGCTCACGGAGCCGAGAAGAGGGTCAAGGTGAACAAGTATGTCACCTGCAGTACCTGCCATGGAAGCGGTGCCGCTTCCGAAAGCGATGTGACAACGTGCAGCTCATGCAAGGGCACCGGTCACACCACGCGGGTGATGAATACAATCCTGGGGCAGATGCAGACAACCTCACCCTGCAACACATGCGGTGGAGATGGCAAGGTTATAACAAAAAAATGCCCCAAGTGCTACGGTGAAGGCATAACACAGGCTGAGGAGGTTATACCCCTTTCAATCCCGGCAGGGCTTTCCCCCGGTATGCAGCTCTCGGTGACAGGCAAGGGAAATGCAGCACGCCGCGGCGGAATCAACGGCGACCTGATAGTTGTGATTGACGAGGAACCCCATGACGAGCTCATTCGTGAAGGGAATGATCTCATTTACAACCTCTTCATCAGCATCCCCGATGCAATCCTCGGCGCAAACGTGGAGGTTCCGACAATCGAAGGAAAGGTCAGGATCAAGATAGATCCGGGTACACAGGGAGGAAAGATTCTCCGCCTCAGGGGCAAGGGACTTCCGGATGTGAACGGGTACGGCAAGGGTGATCTGCTTGTAAATGTTAACGTCTGGATACCAAAGAACCTTTCAAGGGAAGAACAGAAAGCCTTCGAACAGTATAAAAACTCCGCCACATTCACCCCTAAGCCTGACGCCGATGACAAGGGCTTCTTTGACCGGGTGAAGAATTACTTCTCCTGACATCCGCAAAACAGCATTATAAAAGGTTGATGCACTTCTTACAGAAGGTATCAGCCTTTTTTATATCTTTGAAATTCCCGGACAGAATCTTATATTTAATTGTGGAAAGAAAATGATATTATTTGAAGCCAAAGAGGTTACGAAACGCTTTGCTACCCAGACTGCACTTGACCGGGTCAGCATAAGCGTTCCCGAACAAAGCATTTACGGCCTTCTGGGGCCGAACGGAGCGGGCAAGACAACGCTTATCCGTATAATCAACCAGATTACTGCGCCAGATAGTGGCTCATTATTCCTGAATGGCCGACCAATTAATCCCGATGATGTCAATATCATCGGCTACCTGCCCGAAGAGCGGGGCCTGTATAAGAAAATGAAGGTTGGCGAACAGGCTCTCTACCTCGCCCAGCTCAAAGGGCTCAGTCATGCAGAAGCCATGCGCCGGCTTAAATACTGGTTCAAGAAACTGTCGATAATCGACTGGTGGGACAAGAAGGTGGAGGAACTGTCGAAGGGGATGCAGCAGAAAGTACAGTTCGTCACCACTGTGCTTCACGAACCGAAGCTTCTCATCTTCGACGAACCCTTTACAGGCTTCGATCCCATTAACGTCAAGCAGATAAAGGACGAGATTCTCTTCCTCCGCGAGCGGGGCGCCACAATCATCTTCTCGACCCATAACATGAGTTCCGTTGAAGAGCTGTGTGACAACATCACCCTTATTAACAAGGCACAGACAATCCTCGAGGGAAGTGTTGAGAAGATACGCCATGACTGGGCGGGCAACGAGTTCGAGGTTGTTTTCGCCGGAGAGGTTAATCCCTCATCCAACGGCCACCTTACAGTGCTTTCATCCACATTTGATGACGGTAAAAGCAGGGTGCTCCTCAAAGCATCAGAACCTGTCGACAGTAACGCCATCCTGAGGGCCATGACCGCTGCCGGACAGGTTCTCTCATTCAACCCTGCCCTCCCGTCAATGAACGAGATATTCATCAGGGTGGTGGAAACCAAGAACAAGGAAGCTGTAAAAAACTGAGCCATGAACAAGATAGCACTTATTATACGCAGGGAATACGTCACCCGGGTCCGCAAGAAGTCGTTCATCATAATGACCCTTCTTACCCCCTTCCTCTTTGCCCTTATCTTCATCATACCGGCGCTGGTAATGACCAATGAAGACAAGGACTTTAAAAAGATTGCAGTGATCGAGGACGGATCGGACCTCTTTAAAAATGTGATTCCTGACACCAAGGATACTGACTTCGAATATCTCGAAGGGGTGAAACTTAATGACATCAGGAACAACTTTTCGGAGATGGGGTACTACGGCGTACTCTACATCTCCCCTGACCTTGTCGCCAATCCCGATGCCATCCAGCTCATATCGCGCAAGCAACCGCCCATAGGGCTGCTTGACCACATCTCCGGATCACTCGAGAAGGAGATCGAGAAACAGAAGCTTCTTGCTTACAACATTGAGAACCTGGATGAGATTCTTCGTACTATCAATACCAGTGTCAGGATACAGACAATAAAGATGGATGAGACCGGAAGCGCCCGCGAAACAAGCACAGGCATTTCGATGGCTCTGGCTTACATCGGCGGTTTCCTTATGTACATGCTCGTATTCATGTTCGGGTCCATGGTCATGCGTGGTGTAATCGAGGAGAAGACCAACCGCATCGTGGAAGTGATAGTATCATCCGTAAAACCCGTGCAGCTGATGCTGGGCAAGATCATTGGCGTCGCGCTCGTGGGACTGACCCAGTTCGCACTGTGGATAGTTCTGACCCTCGCACTTGTAATGGTTGTCAAGACCAACCTGCTCCCTGAGGGGGCGATGGAGCAGATACAGCAGCTTCCTCAGAGCTTTGCCGAGGCTGACCAGGCGTCAGCCGCAGGCACTTCAGGAACCACTATCTCAGCTGAGCAGCTCACCGAATTTCAGAAGATCTTCGCCGGCGCACTGAGCATGCCCTGGGGACTGATCATCTTCAGCTTCGTCTTCTACTTCCTTACAGGTTACCTCCTTTACGCCTCTCTCTTCGCCGCGATAGGTTCGGCTGTTGATAATGAGACAGAGACTCAGCAGTTCATGATGCCGGTTACGATCCCCATTATCCTGGGCCTGGTGGTAGCAATGGGAACCATGCAGAACCCTGAGAGCTCACTCTCATTCTGGTTCTCAATAATTCCGCTTACTTCACCCATTGTGATGATGGCCCGCATACCTTTTGACGTACCCGCATGGGAGATAGCCCTGTCGATGGGCCTGATGCTTCTGACAATAGTGGGTGCAGTCTGGATGGCTGCCAAGATCTACCGTACCGGGATACTCATGTACGGCAAGAAAACCTCATACAAGGAACTCTGGAAGTGGCTCACTTACAAAGGATGAAAATTACCGGACATGCCAAGGATACTGGTCATTGATGATGAAAGATCTATCAGGAACACCCTGAAGGATGTACTTGAATACGAGAAGTACGAGATTGATTTGGCCGAGGATGGCCCATCGGGGATCGAACTCTTCGGGCAACAGCAGTATGACGCCGTTCTCTGTGACATCAAGATGGCAAAGATGGATGGTATCGAGGTGCTGCAGA
>CAZOHL010000108.1:0-9314 GCA_964579645.1 uncultured Rikenella sp.
AGATGCCGCCCCCGTTTCTCACTAAAACAGACGATTGGCTTACCCGCAGGTTCAGCTACCCGGGTGCAGACAAGAATGCCGTAGCGCAGCAGAAGATGTACTGGATTTCAAGTGTTGCAGTCACATCTATGATCTTTCTGCTTACAATTACCTACCACATCTTTTTCCCGGAGCTCAGGATTATTATCTATTATGGATTGTTCCTCTCACTGGTTTACATGCAGGGCATAATAGCACCACTTTTTACCCGGCGGGTGAGTGTGGCCTGGCAACTGATCAACCAGACTGTGGTTGCACTGGTAACCTTCTACACAATTCTCAAACTTGGAGGCATTCCCTATTCAGGCGGACTGGTTCTCGTAGGACTGGCGCTTGTTTTCTTTACCCTCAATTACAAGGAAAAAAGACATTCAGTTTTCATCTATTCGGTTTATATCATTACTGTTATACTTGCAGGGGTACTTCATCCCAGGCTGTCAGTTCCGGGCGAAATGACTCCACAGGCAAACATATCTCTCTATGTCATAAATATTCTATGGATCACGGGATTTGCACTGATATTCGTGCTGAGTTTCATATCGCAGCGTGTCAGGCTTGAACAGCTCGAGAATACACGACTCAGGGAAATAGACGAAGCAAGGAAAAAACTCTATACTAACATTTCACATGAATTCCGCACACCACTGACAGTAATTACGGGGATGAATGACCTGATGAGCACTGATCCTGTTCAATGGCTCGAGAAAGGGAGCCGGACTATAGACAGGAATGCCCGTATTCTTCTTAACCTCGTTGATCAGATGCTTGATCTTGCAAAGCTCGAGGCGGGGGCAATGCCTGTCAATTTGATCAGGGCTGACGTCATCCTTTGCATAAGGCATGTAGTTGAGCTGTTCCGGTCGTTTGCCGAATCGAAGGGAATTGAGATGGAATTTGTCCCCAGGCAGCAGGAGATGGTTCTTGACTACGATCAGGATGCGATCATTAAAATCGTTTCGAATCTGATAACCAACGCACTCAAGTTCACACAACCAGGTGGACGGGTAGTTATTATGGCTGAACAGACCTCCGCATCAAGTTATGAAATACGTGTAAGTGATAATGGCCCGGGTATCACTGAGACATTTATCCCGTTTGTGTTTGACCGCTTCACGCGGGAGACTGTCACAGCCAGCCACAAAACCCCGGGATCGGGACTGGGGCTTGCTCTGACCAAAGAGCTGGTCTCCCTGCTGAACGGTACCATCAGGGTTGAAAGCATTTATAGTGAAGGATCTGAATTTGTCGTGGAATTGCCGTTTACGAGCAATGCACAAGAACCGATGACAGCTGAAAAAGGTCAGTACACGGGGAGTTGGTTCCATCCCGAATCTGGCCGGGAGACTAAAACAGCTGTAAGTTCCTCCCTGCCACACTGGGACGAAAGAAATCCGTTGCTGTTAATTGTTGAGGATAATGAGGATGTCATCAGCTACCTGATGACAATCCTTGCTGATGATTACGAAGTGACTGCTGCCGGTGACGGGTTCGAGGGTTTTGAAAGGGCATGCGAAATTGTACCGGATATTATTCTGACAGATGTTATGATGCCCGGGCTTGACGGTATTAAGATGCTGGACATGCTTAAAAATGATCCACGGACAAGTCATATTCCGGTCGTAATTCTTACGGCTCTGGCCGATGTAGCTTCCAGAGTGGAGGGACTGGCCCGGGGTGCGGATGCCTATATTGCCAAACCTTTCAACAGGGAAGAGCTACGGGCTGAACTCAGGATGCTCATCAGGCAGCGCAGGCTGTTATACTCCAGGTACTCATCCGCAGGAATGCCACCGCCGGACAACAATCATAATTTTAAGATCGAGGACAGTTTTATTAAGAGAATAAACGAGGTGATGACCATTCACCTGGTTGATGACAGTTTTGACATCAACAACCTCTGTGAAAAGCTGAACATGAGCCGTACCCAGTTGTACCGGAAATTCCGGAGTCTCACCTCACAGAGTCCTCATGACTATTATCTCAAGATGAAACTACATAAGGCCAGGCAATTGCTTACCACCTCTGACCTGACTGTGGCTGAAGCCGCCTACCGGGCGGGATTCAAGAACGTTTCACATTTCAGCAAAGCTTTTACAAGGGAGTTTGGAATTAATCCAAGCGATATCCGGAGATAATCCCGGCATTTGATCAATTGCCGGATTACTCCGGAAAGCCTACGGGACTTTCAGCAACGGATCGGGGACACCAGGCAAAGTGATGGTACACAGGGCAACCTTTCCGGTACTGTGAGCAATGTATTACTCAGCCGGATCTGCGACCTTAGTGTCGTAAATGGCCCCTTGTAAAAAAAGGCAAAAATGAAACAAGGAGTCAGGGACGCATTGCAAATTGAATGGGGGAAATTAGCGAAGTGTATTTGACGTATTGCCAGATATCCATCGGATGCTGTTCCTGACTCTCTTAAAACTGGCTGGATCAGGATATGTTTAACCTTAAAACTAATAATCATGAGAATTAAAGCATTATTAATCTGCGTTTTACTGCTAACAGGATTAGCTATGACGAGTGCCTGGGGTCAGAATAGTGACAACGCAACAATCCAGGGTTGGGTAATGTCACAATACTGGAGCCCTGTTTTTTGTGCAGACACACTGACAGATGTGCTGTCCGGTGGCACTATCAGTGTTCATTATGTCATTCATCAGAATGCCAATGTCAGGTTCTACGAAATTGACAAGCTTAAGGGTGAGGTTACAAGCCAGACGGGAGAGGTATTCAAGATCAGCGAGACCGACAGGTACTACTTCACGGATCATTGGTATCTGACATGGCATTATAATCTGACAGGAGACAGGGGGTCGCACTATATCGGAACCCTGACCTACAGTTATTTCACGGGTCATACAACGGTAGGAAAGACAGTATGTAATTAATTGACTGACAGGAACTATTGACCGGCCTGGGAGCAAGCAAGCACACATGCCAGCCACGGGCATGTATCACCGGTCATCCTTAGTACAGGTTTAGGTTAGTATTGCAGTGTGGGGTGAAGTGCAGGCTTCACTCCTTTCATTTTGCTTTCTCTTTTAGTTGCTCTGTAATCTTCACCTTGATTTCTTCGGCCAGTTCGGGATTGTCTTCAAGGAGTTTCTTCACTGCATCACGTCCCTGGGCCAGCTTGGTTTCACCGTAGGAGAACCATGAGCCGCTCTTTTTGATGATATTGAACTCCGTTCCGAGATCAATTATTTCCCCGGTGCGTGAGATACCCTCTCCGAACATAATGTCAAACTCAGCTTTTTTGAAAGGGGGAGCTAGTTTGTTCTTGACAACCTTTACTTTGACGCGGTTTCCAACGGCATCTTCACCATCCTTGATCTGGTTGGTGCGGCGGATGTCGAGCCTTATTGAGGCATAGAACTTAAGTGCATTTCCTCCGGTAGTGGTCTCGGGATTGCCAAACATGACCCCTATCTTTTCCCTGAGCTGGTTGATAAAGATACAGGTGGTGTTGGTCTTGTTGATGTTGGCGGTAAGCTTGCGCAGGGCCTGTGACATCAGCCTTGCCTGAAGCCCCATCTTTGAGTCGCCCATCTCTCCCTCAATCTCAGCCTTGGGAGTCAGGGCGGCAACAGAGTCAATTACAATAATGTCGATAGCACCTGACCTGATCAGGTGATCAGTTATCTCGAGAGCCTGTTCTCCGTTGTCAGGCTGTGAAATGAGCAGATTCTCCACATCCACTCCCAGTTTCTCGGCATAGAACCTGTCGAAGGCATGTTCGGCATCGATTATTGCGGCTATACCGCCTGCTTTCTGAGCTTCAGCAATGGCGTGTATGGCGAGGGTTGTCTTCCCGGATGATTCCGGACCGTATATTTCAACCACCCTTCCGCGGGGCAGCCCGCCGATTCCGAGCGCGGCATCGAGGCCGATGGAGCCGGTTGAGATGACCTGAACATTATCAACGGCATGATCACCCAGCTTCATGATGGTGCCGCGGCCAAAATCCTTTTCGATCTTGCCCAGCGTCACCTCAAGCGCCTTCAGCTTTTCCTTGTTGATTTCCTTCTTTTCCATTTACTTATTCTTTAGCAGTTAGACATTATCGTACATTTTAAAGATCTGGGTGGCGTGCTCCTTCGTGTCAACCTTTTTTATCACCTTCTCAATAATTCCCTTTTCATCGATAATAAAGGTGGTGCGTATCACGCCGGTCACTTTTTTCCCGTACATCAGTTTTTCGCCGTAGGCGCCATAGGCGGACAATATCTTCTTTTCAGGATCCGCTATCAGCGGGAAGGGGAGGTTGTATTTGCCGGAAAATTTCAGGTGTGATTTCTCACTGTCAGGACTGACTCCCAGCACGATGAATCCCTTCTTCAGAAACTCATCGTAATTGTCTCTGAGGTTGCATGCCTCTGCAGTGCATCCGGGGGTGTCATCTTTCGGATAAAAATAGAGTACTACCTTTTTCCCGAGGAAGCTGCTGAGCTTCACGGTCTTTCCGTTCTGGTCCGTCCCCTCGAAGTGAGGGGCCGGCATGCCTGCGGTGAGCTGAGTCATGACTTTTTGTTATTTTTGTTATGACTGGTAAAGGTATGAAGTTATCATCTTTCACAAAATATTTGAACCTCCGAGTTATTAACACCGGAGTGTCACGGACAGTGTTCGCAATACTTTCTATACTTATGATTTCAGCATACCCGGCGAATGCTCAGGGTAAAGATCCGGGTGCTGCAAATGGCCAGGAGACCACCATGAGAAAGTCAGTTAACGAGGTTCAGGCGGGGAAGAAGCGTGGTGAATTGACAGGTGTCCCTGATGAACACTTCAGGATTCTTGTTGAGGCGGCCAGGAAGCAGCATGAGGCTGATTCAGCCGAGTACCAGGCTGAGCAATCTGTACTGAAGGCAGTTAGTGCCACCGCCGAACAGAGGGAGAGGTATGGGAAGAAGGCTGTTCAGGACAGCACCCTTGCAGCTGCCCGAAAGGCTGAGGCTGACTCGTTGTTTCTCTTATTGGAAAGGACTTTGGACCGTTCTCCTGAAGTGCCTGCTCCGGAGGCCGGTGAGGAGATACCTGCCCATCAGCTGAGCAGTTTTAATGTAATGCCGGGTCAGGTGTACAGCCAGAGTAACCCGGTGCCTGTCGAGCCGGCCTTACCGGAAGGACTGGTGTACACTATCCAGATAGCTGCATTCAAAAATGATGTCACACCTTCGGTCTTCAGGGGGCTCACCCCTGTATTCGGGAGGAAGAGACAGGGGAGCGATGCATTGTATTATTTTGCAGGAATGTTCCGCAGGCTTGAAGATGCCAGGGGAGCTCTTCCTGAAGCACGGGGGGCAGGATTTCCTGATGCCTTCATCATAGCACTTCTCGACGGGGCACAGATCTCCATGGAGAGGGCTGCACACCTTGAAAAGGAGTGGCGAACTCGTTCGCTGGGGGGTACGTCTGCTGTGCCAGCCGGTTCCGGACCTGTCGCCAGCTCATCAAAGCCGGCGGCAACCGTTACAAAGCCGGCGCCAACCGCCAGGCGGGCAGCCGAAGGCACCCGCTCTGTTCCGGACGATCGCCCCGCCGGAGGCGCCCGCCCGGAAGCCAACACTCAGCCCGTACCCATCGGCACCCTCTCATTCAGGGCTGAGGTTATGCGTATTGATAAACCTGTCAAGCCTGAAGTGGTACAGAAGATTGAGGTGCTTGCCGGCAACCGTGGTCTTGACATGGTCAAAAACGGAAGTGGTGAAACTGTGTTTCTCATCGGTAATTTTATTACATTTGAAAGCGCTGAGGAGTATGTCTCGCTGCTGATACGCAATGGCTACAGTTCCGCAAGGGTTGCAGCATACGTAGACAGGCAGGAGATTTCAGTAGAAGCGGCAAAGGAATTGTTAAACAAACTGCCGGATGACTAAAAGGGCACCGAAACCGGAAGATAACAGGAGAAGCGAGGAGGATCTGAGATCTCTCATGCTGATAAATGATGACGTAAACAGCTTCGATCATGTCATCAGATCACTCGTTGATGTCTGCGGACATGATGAGATACAGGCAGAGCAGTGTGCAGTGCTTACCCACATAAAGGGCGGATGTGTAATCAAAATTGCTGATGCCCTGACAGTTGAAGAAATGAGGCGGAAGCTGAGGGAGCTGAGCCTTGATACAGTTGTGATATAAAGAATTGAAGATGTCTCTGGGATTGATCATATTTCTGATATTCGTGGGTCTGCTGCTCTTCATAATAGAGTTCATGCTTATCCCCGGGGTGACTATTGCCGGCGTTGGCGGCGCAATCTGCCTGGTGTCAGGTATCGTGTTTGCATTTATCTCATTCGGAACAGCAACCGGACTGGTGGTCCTTGGAATAACGGCCCTGGTAATGGTCATACTGACGGTTTTGATGCTGCGATCCAGGACCTGGAACAAATTTATGCTCAAGACGTCAATAGACAGCAAGGTTGACACCGTTGGCGCCGAAGAGGGAAAGGTTAAGGCAGGTGACAGGGGTATCACGGTAACAAGGCTTGCTCCGGGAGGAAAGGTACTGGTCAACGACGAATATTTTGAGGCAAAGTCGGTTGACATACTAATTGACCCGAAGCAGGAGATTGAAGTCATCAGGATAGACGACAACAAATTGATAGTAAAACCAATAAATAAACAGATATGAGCGCACTAGGCATTTATGTGATAATCATTGTCGGGGCAATAATATTGCTCTGGATTCTTCTTTACTTCATCCCCATCGGGCTCTGGTTCCAGGCTCTTGTCTCAGGCGTGAGAATAAGTCTTCTGCAGTTGATTTTCATGCGCTGGAGGAAAGTACCGCCGTCAATCATCGTGGGAGCCATGATTGAGGCCGACAAGGCCGGGCTGAAACTGAACCGTGATGAACTGGAGGCACACTACCTTGCAGGCGGACATGTGGCGCAGGTGGTTCATGCACTTGTATCGGCAAATAAGGCGAATATAGACCTGTCGTTCAAGATGGCTACTGCAATCGACCTGGCAGGCCGTGATGTTTTTCAGGCCGTGCAGATGTCGGTTAATCCGAAGGTTATTGATACACCTCCCGTGACAGCAGTAGCCCGTGATGGTATTCAGCTTATCGCGAAGGCAAGGGTGACCGTAAGGGCCAATATCAAGCAGCTTGTCGGCGGCGCTGGGGAAGAGACAGTTCTTGCCCGCGTGGGCGAAGGCATTGTTTCGTCGATCGGTTCGGCGCACAGCCACAAGGAGGTGCTTGAGAATCCTGACAGGATCAGCAAGACGGTTCTTGAGAAAGGGCTTGATGCGGGAACGGCTTTCGAGATTCTCTCGATTGATATTGCTGACATCGATATTGGCAAGAACATCGGTGCCGTTCTGCAGATGGACCAGGCCAATGCCGACAAGAACATTGCACAGGCCAAGGCGGAGGAACGTCGTGCAATGGCTGTGGCCCTTGAGCAGGAGATGAAGGCAAAGGCGCAGGAAGCACGCGCCAAGGTTATCGAAGCCGAGGTGGAGATTCCTCTTGCAATGGCTCATGCATTCAAGAGTGGCAACCTGGGTATCATGGATTACTACAGGATGAAGAACATCGAGGCTGACACGAGCATGCGTGACTCAATTGCCAAGCCGCCAACATCAGGGGGAGAGAAGAAAAAGTAGTCGGCAGTCGGCAGTACCAGTCAGCAGTCAATACAGGCAATAGGCAATAGTGAAAAAGGGATTCCGTACTGGAGTCCCTTTTTGCATTCATATGTATTTTAAGTAACCTGAAGACCTGCCTTCAGTCTGTCATTGCCAACATTACTGCCTTCCCGATCCGCCAGCTGGCGGATACGGGATTGAGCCACCGCCTTCGCCGGAGTCTCAAACTGCAGACTGGTACTGCCGACCGCCGACTACTTCAGGTAGAACAGTATCATCTTCTCCAGGGCATCCTGGCATACTTCGCAGAATGAGTCTGCCTCGTTGCTCTTCATGCGGCAGTCGAAAGACGGCCTGTATATTCCTTTGGCGGAATAACCTCCTCCCTCAAAGAGGCCGGTTACGCCGATATACCTCTTCTCATTGGGTGTGGGCACAGGCACTGACTTGGCGATCAGATTCTTCCACTTTGCGTCGAAATTTACCCTTGTAGTGATGTTTGGTTCCCACGGTTCAACATCGAGGGGGTAGAATTCTTCGTATGCCACCTCCGAGGAATAGTATTCATCAGCCAGTCCGGCAAAACCGTGCCCGAACTCGTGTGTCAGCACCTTCGGGGTAAGCGGATGATCAGCAGTGGAGGCGCTGTAGTAGTTATATACTCCGCCACCGCCGTACCTCGGGCTGTTGATGAGCACAATTATCTGATCATGCGGGGCAGCTGCGGCGTAGTCGTTAACCCTTCTTATATCCTGGGTGGTCAGGTAGCGGTCAACGTCAAAGGTGTAATAGCTGGCGCTGAGAGCCGTATTGACATAGATGCCTTCGCCCGGAACGTCGGTGCCTGACTCCTGCGAGGGAGCCTGCACGGCCCAGATATTTATCCGGTCAGCATACTTGTCAAAAGGCGCTTCGGCAAGGATTATCTCTCCCATCCGTTTGACATCATTTCTGAACTTTTCCATCTCGGAGCTGGTGTAACCTTCAGCGATGAATGCGATGTCAAGTGATGTATGGGGGTCACCTGTACCTGCTATTCGCGTAGCGAGGGAAGCATCAGGCTTCTCCCTGGTGATGAAATAACTGGCAGGGTCAATTGCCGTCTCATACAGTTTTGAAAACTGGCAGTCACGTCCCCTGATGCTCAGTACGAAATTGACCTTGTTTTTAGGGAAAGGGAAGGTGGCAACTTCGTGAAACACTCGTTCCATCTGCTTCGCTTCGGCTGTGGTCTGCCACTCCTGGTAAAGAGTGCTGAATCCGCGCGAATAGATCAGTTTCCCGGTAACGGCATCAAGGATCTCGTACCTGAAGTTGCCGTAACCGAACGGATCGATCAGGTTTGTCAGTGAGCCTCCCCAGAATGGTTCTTCCCTGATTGAGACGGGATAGACTTTAGTTGTTGTGCTGTTTCCGGCCATTACGAAATCAAACCTCATTGTGCGGTCAGTGAAAAAATCATCGAAAGCAACCTGGGCCTGAAGTGAAAGTGTCAGAAGCAGAATCGGTAATACAGAAAAAGACTTCATGATTTGACAGTTTTATAGTGTAAAGGTACTAAACAGGGAGCCATAAAAAAAGATAATTAGTAAATTCACCGACGCAATAAAGAAGATAATAATGTTCAGATCATTCGATCCGGTTATGGCAGTCAGGGAGTTCCTTGCGAG
>CAZOHL010000109.1:0-9176 GCA_964579645.1 uncultured Rikenella sp.
CCCGGATGAAGAAAATCATAGGCATCGGCAACGCCCTCGTCGATGTGATGACAATAATTCCTGATGAAACCTGCCTCAGCCAGTTCCGCCTCCCTAAAGGCACAATGACAATGGTTGACACCCAACGCTCCGATGAAATCAAACAGGCCATAAACGGCATGAAAAGAACCCTCGCTTCAGGCGGCTCCGCAGGCAATACAATGTACGGCCTCGGAATCATGGGCGTACACTCATCATTCATCGGTAAAGTCGGACGCGACGAAATGGGCAACTTCTATGAAAAAGATATGGTCGACGCCGGCCTCGCTCCGGTACTCATCCGCTCAGCACATTCACCTACCGGCACAGCAGTGGCATTGGTGACACCTGACTCCGAACGGACATTCGCAACACACCTGGGCGCCGCAACCGAACTGTCAGCCGATGAACTTAATATAAGCTATTTCAAGGGATTCAATATCCTTTACCTCGAAGGATACCTCATTTACAACCTGCCCCTGGCAGAAAAAGCCTGCCAGCTGGCAAAAGAAAACCGCATGTGCGTGGCCCTTGACCTGGCAAGCTTCAACGTGGTGACCGAACTGCTCCCCGCATTTGACAGACTTGTAAGAGATTACGTCGATATTGTCTTCGCCAACGAGGAAGAGGCCCGGGCATTCACCGGAGGACTGAACCCCAGGGAAGCCCTCGACGAAATATCAAAAAAATGTAAAATAGCCATTGTCAAAACCGGCCCCGAAGGATCATGGATCAAAAGAGGTGACGAGGTGATCAAGGTCGACGCCCTGACAGTTAAACCGGTTGACACCACAGGCGCAGGCGACCTGTACGCTGCCGGATTCCTCTACGGATTTTCAAACGGCTTCGGCCTCGATAAATGCGGATTGTTCGGATCAATCCTTGCCGGAAAAGTTATTGAGGTCGTCGGAGCACGTATGCCGGAGGAGAAATGGGCTGAAGCCCGGAAACTGGTAAACGCGGTGGCTCAGGAGTAAGCCACAAACTATCCGGAAGTGCCTGACAATCAAGCCCGGCACAACTTAAAATCAACTGTAATCAGTGAAATTTCCTGACGGGATTTTTGTCATCAGGACAGTTGCAGCTCCCCAGGCGGATGAACCTGTAACCAACCCCCAGAGTTATCCCTCCGTTAAGAAGAGTCTGCGAATAAGTTTCAGGTGAAAGATGCACCAGTCCGTACTGTGCGGCATAAGCCCTTACCCGGATGAAAATGTCTGATCTGAACCGGTACTGCACACCGGCTCCGAGCGTGGCACCAAGCCCGCTCATATCGTCTGCCCGCGAATCACCCGTCTGAACTGAAAAAAGCACTCCTGCATCTGCGAACAACCATTTGAGGAAATCAGCCCGCACAATGACCGGCACCGTCACCAGGCCAAATGAACCGGGAGTATCGACGCCGCCTATCCCCGGCGCCGGACTTGTATAATAATACTGATGCGAATACGATAATCCCGTCCCGATGCTGAAATGATCACCCATCAGCCTCCGCAGATCCGCTCCTGCCGTCCACATACCTGTACCGGTCACAGACCCTGATCCTTCGAGCTCCTGAAACCTGAAGATATCATTGTCTCCACCCCCGGCGAAACCGGATGCTTCACCCCACCAGGTCTTCTGTCCGCTGCATATTCCTGAAACTAAAAGCAACGTAAAACAGACACAAAATGTTTCATTTCTAAACATGCGAATGCCAGTTATTTTTTATTTTTGTTTCACTCTTCGCCCGGTAAAAAGCGTACCACGCGATAAACGCGAAGCAGACAAGAGGTACCACAAAACCGATCGCCATACCCGATACATCTGCAATCCGGCCCATTATCACCGGGCAGATTGCGCCACCGACAATTGTCATGACAAGCACTGACGATCCCTTCTTGGTCATTCCTCCCAGATCCTTCAGCCCCAGAGCAAAAATCGTGGGAAACATTATTGACATACAGAAATAGTTCAGGTAAAGAGCAACGAGCGAAGGCCATCCCAGCCCCATCATCACAAGCGCCATGGCGGCGGTGTTGATAAGCGCATAAATACCAAGCATCTGCCGGGGACTGAACCAGCTCATGAACAGTGATCCGATGAACCTGCCTGACATGAAAAAGACAAACCCAAGCGAGAGGAGATAAGCCGCCTTCTCCGGAGAGAATCCGGGCATTGTCTCAACAACATAGTTTATGAAGAAGCTGTTTATGCCCGTCTGCGCCGCCACGTAAAGAAACTGCGCCAGAACCGCATACCTGAAATGCCTCACGCTGAACAATCCCCGGTAGGTGCCCCTGTCGCCGCGGGAATCATGCTCCCCCTCGTGTATGTCAGGCATCCGGGTGATTACAAACAAAAAGGCGACAACCAGCACCACACCACCAATAAGCATATACGGCAATGCCATAGAGGAGAATTTGTTGGCACCGTCATCACCGTCTCCGCCAAGGATCAGCATCCCTCCCAGCGCCGGTCCTATTATCCATCCCAGACCGTTGAACGACTGCGAGAGGGTGAGCCGCTGCTCCGAAGTATCCTTCGGTCCGAGCACGCTTGAATAAGGATTAGCGGCAGTCTCCAGGAAGGTGAGTCCGCAGGCTATTATAAAGAGACATACAAGAGTAAATTCAAATGTCTGGATAAATGTTGCCGGCCAGAAGAGAAAAGCCCCGGCAGCATACAGCAACAGCCCGGTAATAATCCCCTTCCTGTATCCCAGGCGGTTCATGAATAGTCCTGCCGGTATTGCCATAATAAAATAACCTCCGTACAAAGCGGCCTGAACCAGTCCTGACCTGGCCTTCGTTATTCCGAGAATATCCTGAAAATGCTTGTTCAGCACATCCAGCAGACTGTGTGCCACACCCCACAGGAAAAACAGGCTGGTAACAAGGATGAACGGGATAATGAACTCAGGTGTCACTAGCCGCCTGACAGGTTTCGGAAGGGTCTCGGTAGTCATAAAGAGGGATTTTACCTTGCAATATTTATCATAATCCTTGAAATATACAACGATCGGGACGGGCGATTTTGTATCGGCAATGACTGTTTGTGAGTGTGCTCAGCCGTATCCTGAAGCGTAAAACAATATATTTGCACTGAACAAGGGTTCAAAACCCAAACACAATATTAAGCCGATGCGAACACTCCTTCTGACCATTGCCATCTCACTCATGGCCGCTTTTGCCGGTCCCGCCCCGGCACAGGATCCGAAACCTGCACCGACCCCTTCACCGAAAGCTGCACTGCAGCCTGAACAGAAATCGGAACAGCAGGCTGATGAGCAGATTATACTTAAGTACTTTCATTCGATAAGCAGCGAGGAGATTGCCGGGTGGATGTCAGAAATCTGCTCTCCGAAGTACAACGGCCGCCTGGCCGGAACACCCGAATACCTTGCCGCTGCAGAATGGATGGCCGGAAAATTCAGCGAATGGGGCATCAGGCCCGCTGGTGATAACCGCTCTTACTTCCAATGGTTTGACCACCCGTACACCGTGGTGAACGAGATCGGGGAGCTGAAACTGCATTTCACCCAGAAGGACGGAGTTACTATAACCAAAAGCTATGAGGCACCGGCTGACTTCTACCCCGGGATGAACTCGGGAAGCGGTGAGGTCACTGCAGAGGTCGTGTGGGTGGGATATGGCACCACTGCCCCGGAACTGAATTATGACGACTACAAAAACGTGGATGTCAAAGGCAAAATAGTGCTGATGAACCGTGACGTGCCCTACAAGGACCCGCGTGACCCGGAATATGCGAAATGGGTGAAATACTGCTACCACCAGTACAAGGCAGAGAATGCCGCCAGGCACGGGGCTGCAGGTATGCTGTATATTGACGGCAACAGCGCCAACCCGAACATCTCTTACATTGAAAGCATGGTTGTCACAGGCATCGGACCGGAGCCCCTTTCAGACATCTTCGCCGGCACCGGTAAAGACAACAAGGCCCTTCTCGAGCAGATTGACAGGACATTCAAACCGGCATCATTTGCCACCGGGAAGGTAATGACAATGAAGGCGAACACCACCCGTCACCCTGAGGGGAAAACCTGCAATGTGGCTGGCATTATCGAGGGAACTGACCCGGTCCTGAAAGACGAGGTTATTATCATCGGCGGGCATCTTGATGCAGTTGGCAACGGAGGCGGACTTCTGGTTTCCGGGGGCCTTGACAACGCAAGCGGTGTAATTGACATCATGGCTGCGGCGAAAGCGCTTGCCACTTCCGGCATCAGCCTTAAACGCACGGTCCTATTCCTGCTGATTGGCGGAGAAGAGGTGGGCCTGCTTGGCAGCAAACACTACACTGAAAACCCGATCTTCCCGAAGGAAAAGACTGTCACATACATAAACCTCGACATGGTTGGCAACGGCACCGGCCTGGCTGTAAGCGCCTCGGAATCATGCCAGGGCCTTATGGAGTACTTTGAAACAGCCAACGAAAAATATATTCACAGGCCCATGAGAACATCCGCCTCACGGGGAGTTTTTTACGGCAGACCGCGAAGCGACGGGCTCGTTTTCCTTGCCGGCGGTTTCAGGACCATGAACCTGTCAACAACTGACGGCGTGAAGCCGGTTTACTATCACCTCCCGGGCGATGATGAGACGGCAGTCACGCCTGAAATCATGGAGGATGTGGCTAAGCTCATCTATCTGTCTTTCATTGAGATGGCAAACGCCGAAACCCTAGGCTACTGAAAAACGCATCCGAAAAATGGCATACAGGGTCCTGTTTATAAGTGATATCTCACTGTCACCGTTCACCACAATAGCCGACAGGATGCTGATCCGGGGCCTGCGTGCCAGGGGTGTCGACATGACCGTGGTGACCCAGAGACCCACAGCCGAGACACATGAACTTGAAGAGGAAGGAATAGCGGTTGAATATGTCATTTTTGACAAAAAGATCAGCCGCGGGGTAATCACCCGCCTGCGCAGCATCATTGACAGCCGTAAAATCGAGCTGATTCATGTAACCTTCGGCAAGGCCATGACAAATACCCTGATGGCTGCCCGGGGCAGGAAATTAAAAATAATAGGTTACTACGGCTCGCTCAGCCTTCACTGGCATGACCCATCGGCATGGCTGGCATTCCTGAACCGGCGCATTGACAGGCTCATCTGTGCCAGCGATGCGGTTGAAGCCCACGCTAAAAAACAGCTTCCGCCGTGGAGGAGAAACAGAACCGTGCGCATCTACAGGGGATACAACCCGGAATGGTTCAATGGCCTCGTGCCGGTATCAAGAACCGAGATCGGAGCCGGTGATGATGAATTCCTGATATGCACAGTCGGGATACTCAGAAAGGTAAAGGGCATCAGGTACCTCACCGGGGCGGCCGGACTCCTGCCTGAAGAGATGCCGTTCAGGATCATAATGATAGGCGACGGAACCGACTCGCCTGACACCCTCAGGCTTGCCGCAGAGAGCGGTGTGCCGGAGCGGTTTATTCACAAGGGTCACCTTAAAAATCCTCCTGCATGGATGGCTGCATGTGACCTGTATGTGCAGCCTTCGCTCAGCGAAGGTCTGGGAAGGGCAATATCAGAGGCGATGTGCCTCGGCAAGCCGGTGATTGTAACCGATGGCGGGGGGGCCAAAGAGCTCTTCGCCAGGGGCGATAACGGGTTCGTTGTACCAAAAGGTTCGGCTGCTGAACTGGCAAAGGCAATTACAAACTGCTGGAAAAACAGGGACTCCCTTGCCGCCACAGGGGTGAGAGCAAGGGAGACCATATTGAAAGATTTTCATCACGGCGAAACCGTCACGAAAACCTACCAGGTTTACTGCGAACTTCTGGGATGATAATCAGTTCAGAACCAACTTGACATTCAGCTTGATTTCGTCATTGATTGCGTTGTCGCCAAGGTTCGAGAAGAATTTGCCCGAGCCGAATCTCACATCGTAAAGCGAACGGTCAAAGTTGATTGCCGCAACATAAGTTGTGGCTTTGCCGTCAATGGATTCAGTGGCTGTGAATTCAACCGGGTGAGTGGATTCCTTGATTGTCAGGTTTCCCTTGAAGTAAACCTTGCCGTCAGGTTTCCTGCTGCTGCCTGTAATAACAAGTTTTGAAAGCGGGTACTTTTCAACTCCGAAGAAATCTTCAGACTTCAGGTGACCGATGAGCCTGTCGCGCATTTTTTCATCCTTCACATCACTGTTCTTTATGCTGTTCATGTCAACTACGAACTCTCCGCCTGTGACAGAACCGCCTTCAACGACGAGCCAGCCGCTTTTCAGGTCAATTGTGCCGACGTGAAAGCTGCCTACCACCTTGTCACCCTTCCAGTCAATAACAGTAGCAGATGCATCCGCCACGAGCCTTTTCTGTGCCGGAAGAAGAGCAACAGCGAAGGCTGAAATAACCATTATAAAGAATAACCTTTTCATTTTTTTCAGTGTTTAGTTTCTGCTTAAACCACTGAAAAGCACGTTTTGTTCAACAAAAGTTGAATAATCCTGTGCGCGCTTAAGGTCAGACGCGATAAAGTGTTGATTATTAAATGCTCTGGATGTTCATTCCGCCGCTGACCTCAAAGACGGTCCCGGCCGAAAATGCCCAGTCACCCCGTGCAAGTGATGCAACAGCCTTTGCAACATCTTCCGGCGTACCCCATCTTTTCTGTGGTACCAGGCCTTCGGCGATCAGCTTGTCGAACTTGAACTTGCTGCGTGTCGTAAGTTCGGTTTTAATAAGCCCGGGCCTGATCTCATATACATTGATTCCCTCCTCGCTGAGCCTGTCGGCGAACACGAGTGCCGCCATGCTGAGACCTGCCTTCGAGATGCAGACATCCACGCCGTGAGTGAATGAGGTATAGGCAAGGAACGATGTAACGAACATTATCGAAGGACGGTAATCCTTAACCTGTTCCTTCATCCATATCATCTCGCGCGCAACACGCCTGGCAAGAAACACAGGGCCCCGCAGGTTGACATTAAGCACGCGGTCATAGGTTTCCTCATCCAGGTCAAGGAGGTCTTTCCGCTCGATGGGGGCTATCCCCGCATTGTTGATAAGCAGATCGATCCTGCCGTACCTTTCGAGGATGCTCGAGATAGCCTCGTCATGAAGGTTTGTATGAGCCACGTCAAGCCCTATAGGAAAGAACTGGGCGCCAAGTGCCTCGATCTCAGGCTGCAGGGAGAGCATGCATTCGCTGTCAGGTGTACGTGCTATTGCTGCAATGTCATAACCCTCCGAAGCCAGTGCCAGGGAGATGGCTCTGCCGATGCCCCTGCTCGCTCCTGTAATTATAGCTACCTGTTTTGGGTTCATATGTCACTCTTTTCTGGTCAAGGCTTTTTCCGGAGTTCCAGGATGATTTCGCATTCACCCTTTACATCGGCATCGGCAATCAGGTAACTGCTCTGGTTGATTGATGCCATTATGTACTTTTTCTTCTTCCCGCCAATCATCAGATCACCCGCGGCATAATTTCCCGGAACGGGAAGTGAAAGCTGGATGTAGTCATAGCTCCCTGCAAGATTGATGATCAGTTTATCATGTGTATGGCTGTATGCATACTTTACAAATGCGCCCGAGCTTTTATAGTCAATCTTCACCTCAGCCTTCTCCACTCCTGCCGAGATCCATTTTGGGCAGAGGCGAACCCTTCTGAAGAGCTTGTCCTTATCCTGAATACCGGCCAGGCCCTCGACTAAGGCGTAGAGCATGGCTGATGATCCCCAGCCGTCTGTCGGTTTTGCTTCAGGTGAGGTGCTTGTTTCCACTGATGAAGGTCTCCCGTCAGGGAAGTACCAGAGGTATGTTTCGCCGTTGCGCGATATCAGGTCATAGTATCGCATCAGTATGTCTATGCCATACTGCTCGAATCCGTATTCGAGTGCCGCCCTGGCCAGTTCTCCGCCGGTAAGAGGCATGATGCCTCCGTTGCAGTAGGCTCCCTTTGAGAGCTTGTAGTCACCGAAAATGCCCGAGGGAAAAGGAGGATCAATTGAAAACCATTCGGCAAAGGCCGAAGTGGTTTCACGCCTCTTCATGTACTCGTTTATGATTGCGGTGGCGATACGGGGCGAGGCTGCTCCCCTGTTTATGGCTGCCGGGTTGCTCAGGCTGAGCTGACTGGCTTCGTCAGTTCCTTCAATTGTCACCGGAGTCTGCTTGACGAAATGAGTATAGAATGATCCGTTGAAGCAGAGGGTGTTCAGGCTCTTGCGCAGCCTCAGGGCACGGTCACGCCAGAGCGCGGAGCGTACCTTGTCACCGAACATGGTGTACCAGTGTGACATGAAGTGGAACACTTCATAGTACCCGCTGTTGTCACCGTGGAAATAGCCCCAGAAGGTATTATCATCTATCTGGAACTGCAGCCAGTCATGACGGCCCGCCGTATATGCAAAATCCCACGTGTCAATTGTATAGGGCCTGCGGAAAAGGTATTTGTCCCTGTCAAAATAACGGCCTTCCATTACATAGGCGAGAGCCCTCTCGAAGGTGGGCATGAGATTGCGGACAAAGGCGTCATCACCGGTAGCCTGCCATGCCAGCCAGGCTGCCTTGATAAACCTGAACTCCGTGTCAGCCTCCACCGGGGTCCTGACATACTTGGTCCAGTTCTCCCTCTCACACGGCATCTTCTCGGGGAAGGTTGTGAAATAATCGAAAATACGGCCGTTGCGTGCCTGGTTATCAGCAAAATGCTTAACCACGCTTGTCAGATCGGCTTCGGTATAACGAAGGGCCCGCATCATGTCAGAGTAGTTCCTGATCCATACCGAGCGGGCATCAGGCGACCTGTAGCCTCTTATCTTCTCACCATCGATGTTCAGTTCAAGGAGATCCTGTTCGAGGAATCTGCTTATCCTCGGGATAAGCTCATCAAATGCCGGAGTTCCAGTTCTGACGTACATTACCGGGCTTTTAGGTTGGTTTTAGCGGCGATAAAATTAACAATTAATTTGCTCGCTTCGCAGAGCCGGCCTCATTTTCTTCGGCTCCGTCCCCGTCACTGCCCGGGTTCTCATCATCCGCTCCGCTTTCAGCCCGGCCCGGGATCTCATCATCCGCCACTGCCTCTTTCCTGCCCGGGTTCTCATCTCCTGTTCCGCCCTCTGCCTGTCCGGGGTTCTCATCTTCCGCTCCGGCCTCTGCCTGTCCAGGGTTCTCATCTTCCGCTCCGGCCTCTTCATCTTCT
>CAZOHL010000110.1:0-1361 GCA_964579645.1 uncultured Rikenella sp.
CAGCCTGAATCGACTTTTTCATCACTCAGGGAAAACCTCTGTTTTCTGAATGAGATTTGTACAGCTGGCCTTGTGCCAATGACTTTTCTCAAGCTCATGCCATACTTCGGTACCCGTGTTGAAAGAGAATTAAGGGAAGCCGGCCGGCTCAGGGGCCAGCCGGGTAATTTCGATTATAATTTCCTCACCCCGGCCCTTGATGACTGCTGGGAGGCCGTTTCAGTTTGTTTTGCCGAGTGGCTCTGGGGCCGCGAAGGTGCAGTCAATCTTGCAAAATGGGTAAGGAACTGCCTTGCAGTCCGTGATCATTTCGGAAAACCAGATGAAAATGTTGAGCTTCACAGGTCAAAATACTTTGAAGCCGTTACTCAGGCCAATCTCTTCCTTGCAGAGACTCTGTACGGACTGTTCGACTTGTATGAATCAGGCTGGTCCCCTTCAGAAGGGCAGAAGAGGATTGAAAACACAGCTCTTGAATCTGCCGTAAAACACCGTGAGATTTGCGGAATCTTACGGGAAAACCTCAGGATGTTGCAGGAGGAAGCATGGCGCTGAGTGAAAAGATCCTGCAAACAATGTGTCTGCAGGATCCTGACTTCATAACAAACTCAACATGCGAAAAATTGAAGCAGTAATCACTGTCTGAGAACCACTATTGTTTCGGAATAACTTCCCTGTCTGACTTTTACATAATAGGTACCGGGCATCAGGTTGCTCCCAAAGGTGATTGTTTCATTGTTCCTGACCTGGTATTTTGAGAGCATCCTGCCTGTTGCATCAGATACCCAGACCTGGATCGGATTGTCAGAATCTGACTCCACCTGCAGGTAAAATTCGTAATCAGTCGGGTTTGGCCAGATTATGGTCATGAAGGGTGTTTTACCGTTCATGTCATGCGGGACCTTCACAATTGTCTCACTGTATGAATAATTCCACGATGCGTCCTGGCAAAGAATTCCGATCCGGTATTCTCTTCCGGTTCCGGTTGCTGATCTTTCAGCTCTCAGCAATACAGTATGCTCATCCAGGATTTCCCAGTCCGGAGCGGAGTCTCCATCACCCTGGCCATTTTCAGGTTCGTTGCTCCAGACCAGCAATTCGCATGTCACAGTACCGCAATTGTCATATACTGAGTAGTCTATAGGAACTCTTACCATTTTGTGATCAGGGGGCCACAGAGGATCCTGTTCCTGGGCCAGGTCTGCAATCATGGGCGGTTCAAACTCAGCTTCCTGTACAAAGACCTCAAAACTGCATGTAGCCGAGGCGCCTTCTGCATTCGTAACAATGAATGTATTTGTAGTGATACCTGTCGGGAAGAAAACTCCGCTTGGCAGGCCTGCAATCTGTGTCACAGTGAC
>CAZOHL010000110.1:1461-9143 GCA_964579645.1 uncultured Rikenella sp.
TTGCCCCAGTTGATGATCCAGTCATTATCCTGCCTGAATTTTACCTCTCCCTGGTTGATCGGCAAATCTGTAATTGTATATACGATTCCGTCGGTTGTCGTCAGATCAATATCTTCATACCACCAGCCCGGGAGGGCATCGCCCAGTATGCCGACCGATGGGAATTCGAACTTGTATTCACCCGTCAATATGTTAAATGTTACCGTGTATCCTCCGGCTGTAACCGGGATGGCAGGGCCATCGGCGACAGCCATACCTGACGGGAAGGAGTTGTTGCTCCAGGTTTCTGACCAGCTGTCATTTTTCCGGAATTTGGCCTCGCCGTCGGCAAACTGATATCCTGTTAGCATATAGGTCACACCGTCATACGTCAGCATGTTGACATCAGTATTCCAGTCCTGATATGGTGGGACAGCGGTACCGGCAATGCCCACAAAGGCAGTGCAGTTGTCAACACAGTTGAATGAATACTCTGCAGTTTCCCTGTTGAAAGCGATATCATAGGTTCCCGGGTTGGTTACAATAATGTCAGGCCCGTAAATTGAACCCGTGCCCGAGGGGAATTCAGTTCCTCCCCAGTTGATAAACCAGGAATCATCCTGTCTGAATTTGACTTTTCCGGTTGACAGGTACAGCTGAACAGTATAGTGGATCCCGTCTGTGGTCAGCATATCCGTATCAGTATCCCATCCTGTCAGGGAGGAGCCAATTATCCCGACAGACGGAGTATACTCTCCGAGATCTGTCAGAGATATGTTATCAAGATACATGGATATTGCGATTGTGCCCAGCTCAAAACTTAGTTTATGGTACGGGAAGATAAGCGGTGTTTTGAAGTCTATTGTAACTGTCTGCCATACGGTGGTAGCGTGCTGGGGGTATTTGTCATATCCGATTAAGCTGTTCCAGTTTCCTCCCGCCTCTCCAAGAAACAAACCGTAGTCGCGCTCAGAATCAGCCCTGACATCATAGGAAAGACGATACAAATGGTTTTGCTGCAGGATGAATCCTGACTGTATCAGCTGGATTTCCCATGAGTAGTCACCCGGGTATCCGTCTGCCGGAATATTGTAGACGCAGATTCCGCTTTCAATGTATGCTGATGCAGTCACATAAGGCGACTGGTACAGGTACCAGGCGTTATCGGGTGATGGGTCACCCGTGATAAGCGGGATTTCGGTTGTGGTGTCAAATCCGCCGTCGGTCAGGAGTTCCTGGGCATTTCCCGGAGGAAGAGCCATGAACAGCATGACCGCAACAATCTGTGTTAAGATCCTGGTCTTCATAGGCTTAATATTTTAAAGATTGGATTATCAGGGAATCATTTATTTACGGGCACGATGGCTCCGGCGTCTACAAGGACTTTCCCGTCAACGGTAAGGGTGCTGCCGGGAAGATGGAATGAGTACCCGAATATT
Organism: uncultured Rikenella sp.; assembly: GCA_964579645.1. Classification (GTDB taxonomy): domain Bacteria; phylum Bacteroidota; class Bacteroidia; order Bacteroidales; family VadinHA17; genus SR-FBR-E99. The sequence goes on from CAZOHL010000110.1 coordinate 2,880, forward strand.
GATTTATTATCTCCTCCGGCAAAAAGGTTGTTGCCGATTCCTATTGTAATCATACCGGCAGGCATCCAGCAGGCAAGCTTGCTGCCTGGTATGATCTTCACATCAGGATTTATGCCGATATCAACAGAAGAAAAGTCCTCTTTCCCCTCTGCGAATGCATCATATAGTTCCTTAAGGCGTTCGATTCCGGACAGTGCTGACATCGAGACCAGCTTACCTTTCTGAAATATGAGGGTAATATCCTTAGCCTCGACTCCCGAGCCGAAATCAAATGGTACAACAATTTTTCCCTCAGCAGTACCCGGGACCGGCGTCATGGCAACCTCCCCGGCAGGAAGATAAACCTGGGCACCGGCAATACCCTCTTTGAGGTCCTCGTCTGACATTGTTCCGTCAAGAACGATGATCTTCCTGCCCGAAATATTTACTTTAAAGTCGGTACCGTTGGGATTGGTAATATGAAGTTCATTGCCAGCTTCAAATACTTTCTTCATCTCATTTCCTGCTGTCTCCAGCACCTTGTAATCGACATTCATTCCTTTCCAGAAAATATCTGACAGTTCCTTTAATGTTATACCGAATTGCTTCGCCCTTGCCTCCGTGGGATACAATCCGTTACCGATACCCACCTGCTTTATCTTCCGGCTGACAAACAGGTCTGTTGCCGGTGCGCTTGCCTGGCTTATCACCGCAAGGCGTTCGGCAGGTATATCAGCAAGCAGGTCCGGATCCTCATTGTATGCAATGTCTATTGCTGCATCAATGAAACCATAAATCTTCAAGGCAAGTTCCGGAGGTTTTGAGTCATAAATTTCAGGCACTTCAGTATAAAACTTCCTGGTCATTCTGTCGCTGCCGATTGACAGAAGAGGGTGTGCCCCCTTCTTTGCCACATTGATCGCTATGTCTTCAAGCAGTTCCAGTTCACGTACTCCGCCATTTATGAGGACGAACTCGCCTTCCTTAATGTTGGCGCATTGATTTACGATCTTCTGTGCAAGCAGTTCTGTCTCGGCAGATTTTGTCTTGTCAGTGGTTACCTGGGCCTTTACAATAAAGCCCGGCAACATTACAAGAAGAGCGGCAAACAGGATTTTAGTAATTTTCATCTTCGGGAGATTTTAGGTGTTTTAACAAAATGGTTTAATCCGGAATTCTTCGTCTTTATTTCATGACAAAGTTCTGTCACATCAGCGAAGGTCACTTTGCTAATCGTCCCAAAGTTGTGTCTCTATGTGCCCTGGATCATTTTTGGCAGGAAGCTGTTCTCAGGGTTGGTCATGAAAGCCCGATGCACATCAGTCTTTTATGCAACGTACAGAAAACCCGGTCTCCCTCCATTCCGTGCCTGTATGTACTTTTATTTCATTGTCATGGATATATACAGCCTCGGGCAAATAAACCAGAGACCCTGAATTTGTCCACCAGTAAGTATCACGTCCAATCCCACCAAACTCACCTGTCCAGGAACTACGATATCCTGCTGGAAGTGCTGTAAAGCCAGATTGGTTCGTTACTTCTGTGTTCGTTGTTTTCCAGTGAGTGGTGCCAGACTCCTTCAGTTTGCCACCAGCGCTACTCGCACCACCCAGGTTGTCTATTAACGTATTCCAGTCAGCCAATTCCGGAATATGCCAGCCAGAAGGGCATAGCTTGTCGGTGTATATTGCGTACCAGTTATAGAGTGCTCCATAAGTGTTTTTATTTTCACCGGGATCATTATTGTACCAGCAATATGCGTGGCCGTTAAGATTCATCCATTCAACGTCGTCGGTTACTAAAGGAATGGCTGTTCCATCACTGTATTTGGTTGTTTTCAGGTTTTCAACCATCCATACCTGTGTGCCAATGGTTACAGAGCTATAAACATTACCGTCCATATCGGTAATTTTATCATCTGATTCTTCTTTCTGGCAACTGTTGGCAAATAACACTAAAACTCCAGCAAGTATTACCGGGAGCGTTCCGATTTTGATTCTTGTTTTCATGACACGAAAGGATTAGGTGAATGTCAATTATCGATCAAATCTAAACCTTGATTGTGTCACTAACTTTGCTAATCGTCCCAAAATTGTGGCTATATGTACCAGAATGTTTTTTTAAACGTGGTTTCAATTGTAATTTTATCCCCGACGACATATTGCGTAAGATCTTAAAAGAAGACACCGAAAATGAATGCAGCAAAGAAATCAGGGAGGTTTCCCTACGGATTGATAATACTGATCCTTGTCATGGTACTCCTCTATTCCACCAACCCTTCTGAACAGCAGTTCACTTCTTACCTGAAGGACAGGATCAAGGAACAGGTGAAGGGTGATGAGACCATGTCAGGAGACCTGGCAAGACTATTTTCAGGACCTGCCGCCTCCCTGGCCGGACTGGGCACCGTCAGGAAGGATTATTTCCTTTGTTCAACATATGAACTGAGCCTGCCCGGCGAGGAATACCTTTTCCTTGGCATCCTGGATCAATTCATCAGGATAAAATGAACAATTGAACAGGTCAATCAGGCATAATCACCTGTGAGGCTGAGGTTCCTATGCGCATCCACAAGCAGCGCGCGGATGGGGACTCCATAAGGGCAGGCAGCTTCACAAAACCCTTCACAACCAGCACAATTCCCGGCATTCGGTCTTGGAAGCCCCAGGTACTGACTCATTGCAAATTTTTCACGTGACTGTGCAATGAAGTAATTGTTGTATCTCATTATTGTATTTACCGGGACGCCGGCAGGACATCTGCTTTCACAGATCCCGCAGGCATGGCGGCAGTACAAAGGACCATACGTATCACGCATCGATTCAATCGTTGACAACGTTTTAACAGTCAGTCTGGATCCTGATAAATTTATATAGTCAGCCACCTCATTGAAATTTGAAAAAGAGATCAGGACAGTACTGACTGCCGGATTGTTCAGGACGAAGCTTATTGCCGCCTCTTTCCGGGCGCTTGAATCAGAAAAGCCATGCTGTATCAGAAAAGGCATCGCCTGCTCCTGGCTCTTCATTATCTTGGTATAAACGTTCTGAATATTCGGAGGTATTTCCTTGTTTTCCTTCTGGTAGTTTGTAACCATGTTCGTCACAATATTGTATGCTCCGCCGAAAGGATCTGTCTTCATCAGGATTGCCCCGACATTCTTCTTTCCGCAGTGTTCAAGTATTTTATCGCCCATTTCCTGCTGGACATAGTTATAAACGAGCATTACAAGATCAAAACGCCCGCTGTCGACGGCTGCACACAGTACCTTATCCATCGTCTCCGGCGGTTCTCCCGTAAAATTTGATCCGTGACAGGAGACGCCGCTGAACCTCACGAGGCCCTCCTTTCTCATCTGTTTGACTGCGCTGTGGAAGACTTTATTCTCTGTAGCCCTGACAGTGTTTGCTGACCATAGCATTAGTCCGTCAATGTAATCAGTTTCAAGTCTTTCCAATGTCTTCCTTACTCTCGAGACAAGAGTCTCCCGCGTATCCTTTTCAGTGACAGCAATCTTTGTATTGATGAACAATGATTCTCTCGGACAGGTTTTGATTGCCCGGCTGATAGTGACTTCACTGTTCCCGCCGCCATGCCCCTCGATTGTATCGATGAAATTTATACCGCCGGCAATTGCAGCTTTTATGACACTTTCGTTTGCCATACCCGGAAAGCCGCATCCGATGTCCGATACCCTGAACCCGGTGCGTCCAAGTATCCTGTATTCACGGATTGCAGGCTGCTGGTCCTGATAATGGTTGTCCCGACCGCATATTGTGGTCGGGCCTGCCATTCCTACGCCAGCCATGCATACAGTTGATTTTGACAGGAATGCCCTGCGGTTGATTCTGTTCATAATGATCGTGGTTTTTGAAAAGATTAAAATTACATCGCCACAGAGCGGAAGTCAAATAAAATATCCGGCAGCATTGGTCTGCCGGTCTTGAACAGGCATCCATCCATTGCTGTCAAGGTCTGTATTCCTGTTTCCGGATCAAGAAGATCAATATTGGGACTGTTTATCTCATGCTGGTACATTTAGAACATTCTTTGGTACGGACAGCAAAGTCAGTCAGAGGATATTGTTCTAAATTGACGCAGACTTTAAATGAGCACGTTGAAATATCAGGTCAATCAAATTCAGGAGATGAAAAAGACAAGATTATGTTCCTGGTATCTGGTACCAGCTCTGATTCTGATACTCATTGTCAATACACGTTGTGCCACCACTCTTGTCAGGGAGCTGCGTCAGCCTCCTGTAACGTCTGCTGATTCCTCAATTAACGATGTCAGGGTGCACATGAATGACGGTTCCCTTTATGTGCTTGACATATTCGATCTGGACAATAATTCAGACACGGCTTATGGATTCGGGGTTTACTATGATAAATACAGGGATGTGATCAGTACGAACACAGATCCGGCCGGTCAATGGATAGACGATAGGTTCTCAATAGCCCTGCCTGATATTGCCCTCGTGGAAGTAAATCAGATAAAAAATAAGATGACGGGAAAAATCCTGGGCATATCCCTGCTTTCTGTCGCTACGATCAGCATGACAGCTTATTGTCTGGCCAATCCAAAAGCATGTTTTGGCTCATGCCCGACATTTTACTTCTGGGACGGAACTGATACCACGCTAATGGCGGAAGGTTTCTCATCAAGCATTTTACGGAAATATGAATCGGATGATATCGACATGCTCTACCATGCCCGTCCGGCCGATAGCACTTTCACAATGAGGCTTACGAACGAAGCCCTTGAGACTCATGTAATCAGGTATGCCAACTTAATGCTGTTGCCGAGGGGTGCGGGCGAAAGGGTATTTGCCACTGAAGAAGGCGAGTTCTTTCAGACCTCTGATATACATCCGCCGGAATCATGCAAGGCTCCCGAAGGCAACAGTGTTGAATTGATGAGATCGATGGACAAAAAGGAAAGGTACAGTCTGAGTGATGGTCATAATCTAATTTCAAAAGAATCCGTTGAACTAACTTTTACTGATGTGCCTGACGGTGAGATCGGGCTCATTTTAGGATGCAGGCAGACATTCATGACAACTTACCTTTTCTATCAGGGGCTCGCATATCTTGGCAGATCGGCAGGATATTTCGCAGCAAGAATTGAAAGTGGCGACAGGCTGCCACAGCGTAAATTTGACAGGATCAAAGATCTTCTAGGCGCTATTGAAGTATTTATTCAGGATTCCGGTGGGCGATGGATCAGGGCGGGTGAAATCTCGGAGTCAGGTCCGATTGCTGCGGATGTGCATCTTATAAAGCTGCCTGAGACAGGTTCTGCCGAGGTGAAAATAAAGCTCCGGATGACCAAAGGATTGTGGAGGATTGATTATGCTGCGGTTGGCAGGCTGGTTAAGGAGACAGATCCGATAATAGTGGAACCGTCGGAAGTCGTGGCAAAAAACAATCCGGATACCGGGGCGGAAATGCTTATGAAAGATCGGCAGGAAACGCTTATAACCCTGCCGGGAGATGTTTATGAAATGAAATTCAGGATTCCCGATCCGGGTGATGATTATGACATGTACCTTAAAAGCAGGGGCTATTACCTGGAATGGATGAGGGAAACATGGCTGGAGGAAGAGAATCATTTCAAAGCTGCTCTCTTCTTCGGGTTTCCCGGATTTTACCTGAGACACGCTGGCAGCGACTTCAAAAAAGTGGAGGATGAACTGGAGGATAGTTTCTGGAACAGCAGATATGTCAGAAAGAATTAACCGGATAATTCAGCTTATTGTATGCCTGCTAATCCTGACTGAATGTCAGAATTCTATGATTCCCAGGGCATATATGCCTGACCCGTCAATGGCGGGAAAGAGTGTTGCCGGCAGCTGGATTGTGATTACAATGCAACAGGATCTGCAACTCTCTCCGCAAGCGGAAATGTCAGGTGAGTTGATTGCACTTGAAAACGACACTCTTTTCCTCCTGACTGATTCTGAATTTTTAAAGATCCGTCAGGATGCTGTCAGTACAGCTGTCCTCTTTCCTTTCAGGCCTCAGAGCAAAGCTATTTATGTTATTACCGGTCTGTCATTATTGCCCACTCTGATCGGAGCAATAATAAGGCCGGATCCAGGAGCTGCGCTTCTGATCGTTGGAATTCCTTTAGTGGTGACGGGTACGCTTATGGGTATGAGCGAACATTATGGAAACGTAATGAGGTACCCGCAAAAATACAGCCTGAACGATTTGGGCAGGTTTGCCCGCTTCCCGCAAGGTATGCCGCCGGATCTTGATCCGGGGAAGCTGCACCTTAAATAAC
>CAZOHL010000111.1:0-9041 GCA_964579645.1 uncultured Rikenella sp.
GGTAAACCTGCCTCGAGTCGGCACTGATCACCTCCCCTCCCAGCCTGTCAGCCACCAGCGCCGCAAGCCTCGTCTTACCCGTGGCCGTAGGCCCGGTTATCACCAGGAGATCATGCATCAGATTGTCCATCAGAAATTAAAGATAGCCAAAACAGGGTCACGGTATTGCAATTTTGCTTAATTTTGCCGTTCTTAAACAAAAAGTGGTCATGGACTTCAGGTTTTTATACCACAGGACAAAGTACTTCATAATAAATCCCGGCAAGGCATGGGAAGTGGTCCACCGCGAGGAGAGACCGATGAAGTTCGTCAGGGGCAGCTTCTTCCTGCCGCTGATAATCCTTGTCACTATAAGCGCTTTCCTGGGTTCGATGTTCTTCATCAACACCACCCTGAAACCGATGTATTCGGTGCTGGCAGCAGTCAACACCTTCCTCTTCCTCTACCTTGGCGTATACGGTTCCGCATTCGTCGTGAGGGAGATCATGAGGGCAATGGATCTCGGCCATGATTTCCTGGTGGCATTCAAGCTGGTGGCCTACTCAATGGCCCCCATCTTCCTGTCACTTACCGTCAGCCGCCTTTTCGAGTCGCTGCTGTTCATCAACGTTCTCGGACTCTACGGCCTCTACATCTTCTGGATAGGGATGGAAGTGATGGTCAATCCGCCTGACCATAAAAAGCTCCCCATGATAATCGCATCGGTAGTATCCATGCTTATTATCTTCTTCCTCCTCCAGATAATTCTGTCAAAGCTGTCTCAGACCCTCTACTTCTCAATATTCGCCTGATTTCTCATATGAGAAACGATAACAGCAATATCGTCATCAAGAACCGGAGGGCGTCACATGACTATGAGTTCCTGGAGAAACTCATTGCCGGCATCAAGCTCACCGGCACAGAGATAAAATCAATCCGTGCCGGGAAAGCCAACCTGACAGATTCATATTGTGCCTTCCGCAATGGTGAACTCTTTGTCACAGGAATGCATATCTCCGAGTACTACTGGGGAAATCTCAACAACCACGATCCTCTGGGTGAAAGGAAGCTTCTGCTGACGCGAAAGGAGCTCCGGAAATGGGAAAGGAAGGTCAACGAAACGGGACTCACAATCATCGTAACAAAGGTATTCATCAACCAGCGCGGACTGGCGAAGGCCGAGATAGCCCTTGCAAAGGGCAAGAAGCAGTATGACAAACGCGACACGCTTAAAAAGCGTGACCATGAGCGCGAGATGGACCACCACGTAAAGGAGCGCGGGAGGTAATCAGAAGTTCGGGCTCAGCAGGTACCTGGAGTAGAACTGGTCAATATAGGCTACCGCCTCCTCGGCCTCATCAACAATCCGGAATATATTCAGATCCTCAGGAGAGATGTTATGCTCCTCGTTCAGCATCACCTCGGTCACCCAGTCGAACAGCCCTGACCAGTACTTCGTTCCGACAAGTACTATCGGGAAACGCCCGATCTTTTTTGTCTGAATCAACGTGATAGCCTCAAAAAGCTCATCAAATGTCCCGAAACCGCCCGGAAGCACAATGAACCCCTGGGCATACTTCATAAACATCACCTTGCGGACGAAGAAATAATCATAGGTGATAAGCTTGTCACGGTCAATATATGGGTTGGCCTTCTGCTCGAAAGGCAGGTCTATGTTTATACCTATCGACTTGCCATTGCCTCTTTTCGCACCCTTGTTGGCTGCCTCCATGATGCCCGGGCCGCCTCCGGTTATGACACCGTAACCCTTCTGTGTCAACTGAAAGGCAATCTCCTCGGCAAGCTTGTAATACCTGTTATTGAAATGCGTCCTGGCAGAGCCGAAAACGGCCACGCTCGGCCCTATCCTCGAAAGCTTCTCAAAGCCCTCAACCAGTTCTGCAATTATCTTGAAAACCCTCCATGAGTCCATTGTGTGGATCTCGTTCCAGGTTTTTGGCTCAAAGGCTTCCTTGATCAGGTCCTTCTCCTTCGCTTCGTCCATAGGTAAATATTTAGGCGTTAAATATAATCTTTTCTAATGTTCCAGCACGGGTGCAAGAAACTGTCCCGTATAATTATCCTTAAGCCTGATAATCTCCTCCGGCGTGCCCGAAAAGATTATCTCCCCGCCGCCGCGTCCTCCCTCCCTGCCAAGGTCAACAATATAGTCAGCCACCTTTATAACATCCATATTGTGCTCTATGACCATAACTGTATTTCCCCTCTCAACCAGCCTTTCGAGCACCTCCAGAAGAACTTTCACATCGTCAAAATGAAGCCCGGTGGTGGGTTCATCAAGTATATAGAGCGTGCGCCCTGTATCTCGCCTCGAGAGCTCAGTGGCCAGCTTGACACGCTGCGACTCACCCCCGGAAAGTGTGGTAGATGGCTGCCCGAGCCTGACGTACCCAAGGCCCACATCCTGCAATGTCTTTATTTTGTGATATATAGAAGGTATGCCCTTGAAGAACTCCACGGCATCATTGATTGTCATTTCCAGGACATCATTGATTGACCGTCCCTTGTATTTGACCTCGAGGGTTTCCCTGTTGTAGCGCTTGCCACCGCAATCGGGGCACATCACATACACGTCAGGCAGAAAGTTCATTTCTATTGTCTTCACCCCGGCGCCTTCACACCCTTCGCACCTGCCGCCCTTGATATTGAACGAAAAGCGGCCCGGGCCGAATCCCCTGACTTTCGCGTCAGGAGTAATTGCGAACAGGTTGCGGATCTCTGTGAAAACTCCTGTATATGTTGCGGGATTAGACCTGGGTGTGCGTCCTATGGGCGCCTGATCAACCTCTATCACCTTGTCGATGTTCTCCAGTCCATCTATTGATTCATAGGGCAAGGGCGTTCTGCCGGCACCGTGCAGCTTCTTCGCCAGGGCCGGATGAAGGGTCTGGTTGATCAGTGACGACTTGCCACTTCCGGAGACACCTGTGATGCAGATGAATGTTCCCAGGGGTACCTTCATGGTCACCCTCTTCAGGTTGTTGCCGGTAGCACCGGTGATTGTGAGCAGCTTGCCGTTGCCCTCTCTTCTCTTCTCCGGGATCTCGATGTTTTTTGCACCATTCAGGTAGGCAGCTGTCAGCGTGTCAGCCTTCAGTATATCATCAGGGGTGCCTTCAGCGACTATCATCCCGCCATGCACTCCCGCTCCGGGACCGATGTCAATTATATGATCCGCGCTGAGGATCATATCGCGGTCATGCTCCACCACAATCACCGAGTTCCCCGCATCGCGGAGGCTGCGCAAAGCCTCTATCAGCCTGCGGTTGTCACGTTGGTGCAGTCCGATGCTGGGCTCATCGAGGATATAAAGTACATTGACCAGCTTCGACCCTATCTGCGTAGCCAGCCTGATGCGCTGGCTTTCACCGCCGGAGAGTGTTCGGGCGCCGCGGTTCAGCGCCAGGTAATCGAGCCCTACATCAAGGAGGAAGCCAAGGCGTGAGCGTATCTCCTTCAGTATCTCAGAGGCGATCTTCTTCTGTCGCTCCGACATGTCATCAGTTACATTCTCAAGGTAGTCCCTGAGCTCGGTGAGGTCCATGGCGGCAAGCTCACCGATATTCTTCCCTCCGATGCGGAACCAGAGGGCCTCTTTCTTCAGCCTCGTGCCGTTGCACTCGGGACAGACATGGTACTGGACATATTGCTCCTTACCCTTACCTGTGCCATTGGCCGCACGGCCGCTCACTGCCTCCATGTTGCCGACGTAATTGACAACACCTTCGAAGGTCATGAAGTAGTTAGAAGTGACGCCCAGCGGGGTATTTGACAATTTCAGCACCTCGTCAGAGCCGAAGAATATCTTGTTCTGCACATCCTCGGGGATCTCACCCACCGGGGTATCAACGGTAAAGCCGTACTTCTCTCCGAGGGCCTCAATCATCCAGAAGATCCATATATTCCGGTATTTGCCGAGTGGCTCTATGCCTCCCTTGCGGATGCTGAGCGATGCGTCCGGCATCATCCGGCTTATATCCACCTCCGAGATCTCTCCCAGCCCGTTGCACTTCGGGCATGCGCCCTGTGGTGAATTGAACGAGAATGTGTGTGGCGCCGGCTCATTGTAGGAGATGCCTGTCACAGGGCACATCAGGTGTCGGCTGTAGTACCGCAACCCGTTATCAGAAGCATCAAGCAGTGCCATGATGCCGTCGCCCTGGTCAAGAGCCAGCAACACCGCGTCATGAAGCCTCTTCTCAGTCACATGGCCAACCTGGAACTTGTCAATCACAAGCTCGATGAAATGAACCTTGTACCTGTCGAGCTTCAGCCCCTGGGTGATCTCCCTGACCTCGCCGTTGATGCGGGCGTGCAGGAATCCCTTCCTTCTGAGCTGCTCGAAGAGCTCTTTGTAATGTCCCTTTCTCCCCTTGACCAGGGGGGCCAGAATGTAAACCTTGTGCTGGTCATATCGCTCCGCCACTAGATCAAGTATCTGGTCATCCGTGTACTTGACCATTTTTTCTCCTGACTCGTATGAGTAGGCATCGGCAGCACGCGCATAAAGCAATCGGAGAAAGTCATATATCTCGGTGATTGTACCCACAGTTGAGCGGGGGTTCTTGTTGGTGGTCTTCTGTTCGATTGAGATTACAGGGCTCAGACCGGTAATACGGTCAACGTCAGGCCTCTCCATCCCTCCTAGGAACTGGCGGGCGTAGGCTGACAGCGTCTCCATGTACCGCCGTTGTCCCTCGGCGTAAATCGTGTCAAAAGCCAGTGACGACTTTCCGCTGCCGCTGAGACCGGTGACGACCACCAGCTTGTTTCGCGGAAGCGTAAGGCTGATGTTGCGAAGGTTATGGACCCTCGCTCCATATACTTTTATCTCGTCTTTCTGTTCCGGCATTGGAGGTGACTATAGGCCAGCCTGTATCCTTGCATCCTTTTCCGGTACCCTGATGATGTATTCGTTTTTCTCGCTGTTGGTCAGGAAGGGCTTTCGCAGCCACGGATTAAGTAATTTCAGGATCTTGTAATTGGTGTCGTACTGCCTTGCGAACTGTTCGAAGCTGGAAACGGCGGTGTCAACCTTCACCTCCCTGAACGGGATCGGTTTGTACAGCTCCCCGGAGCCGATATTGAATCCGTATTTTGCCGGTTCGGAGATGACCAGCTTGAGCGACACAATACGGAAGATATATCTTGCAGTCTCTTCATTAAGAAGCAGGTCGTAATAGTTTGACTCCTTCTGAATATCAACCTGCTCTGTGAGGCCGCTGAAACCGTTATTGTACGATGCCGCTGCCATTGTCCAGCTGCCGTAGCGCTCGTAAGCCTTCAGGAAATACCTGCAGGCAAAACGGGTCGATTTATCGAGGTCATACCTCTCGTCGATCTCCCTGTTTATGATCATGCCGGCTTCCTTGCCGGTACCTTCCATTATCTGCCAGAAGCCGGTGGCCCCTGCCGGAGAAATTACGTTGCTCAGGTCGCTTTCGGCACATGCCAGGTACTTGAAATCATCAGGAACACCGTACTCTTTGAGTATCTTTTCTATCTCAGGGAAATATCGTCCGGAGCGCTTGATTGTAAGCAGGGTTGATCCATGACGGTATGCAGTGGCATTGAGCTCACGGTCGAGACTCTCTCGGGTGTCAAAATTCTGAAGGGGCATCGCCTCTCCGGCAAAGGTGACATTTTCGGGGATTGCCCAGGAGACTGCAAGCGGTGCACTTTCTTCGTAATCAGCCGTTTCCTGCTGTTGATTTTTCCCCGACACAAGAAGTGTAAAAACAAAGCCCGCGCTGAGCAGAAACATTATGGCGATGGCAGCTTTACCGGCAGTAATTTTCATGGTATGGCAATCTCAGATTGAAACTGCGAAAATAGCTAAAATATTGCTTAAAGGGAAGCAAATAAAGCGTGAGAATCAGGGGTGTCAGAATTTGACAAAGAATCCTGATGAGAAGCCAACAGAGTATGGTTTGTAGAGTGAACCTGAGATGTCACTGAGTGGTGTAACATAATACCTGAATACAGGTTCAAGGTTAAAAATAATCTTCTTTGTGATATTGTACTCCATGCCCAGTCCCAGCTGGCTGCTCAGGTTGAAGGAATTCACCCCCTCGGTATGCCCTACGCGGATCAGGTCAGATCCTTCTCCGGTAAAAGCAGAATTCCCGACCAGGAGACCGTAAGCCACTCCTCCCGAGACATTGAGTCCGACTTTCCGGTCAATGAGCTTATATCTAAGCAAAACCGGAAGCTCAAGGTAACGGAAAACCTGCCGGATATCAGAGCCAACCTGGGTCAGCCTGTACTTGGACGGATCAGCCATGTTGCCGGGTATCAGCGTCCCAACCCTGTCTTTGGTGTCAGTAAGATAAAGATCTGTATTTCCTGCCAGGATCAGACCGGAAGCGGTTTCAACGCTGTACAGATAACTGCTTTTGACAGAATAGTAATCAGACAGGCCCGCATAAACAGCCACATCCGAGATTGTCTGGCCTATAGATGACAGGCCTAAGCCAGACTGTATTGAGAGACGGTCTGATATCCTGTAGGCCACGGAAACACCTGTGGTGTATGCTGGCCGCGACTTCTCACTGTTTATCAGCTCAGCCAGCCTGGCATCTTCTCCCGACCGTGAGAATCCCATTGCCGGGGAGAGTGATGCTCCGAGAAGGAAACGCTGTTCAGCCTTTCCACCCTTCAGGTCAGGCACGGTGGTCTTAAGGTTCTCTTCAGATCTCTCAAAGCGGCCGGCGTTAACTATTGTTACATCATCTGTGAAAAGCTGTACCGGCTCACCGGGAAGAACATCCTGTTCCGGCAATTCAGCCGGGGCAGTCAGTTCTGAAGGAATATCAGCGGTTGTCTGACTGTCACTCAGTATGGCAGTTTCTGAGGGAGCTTCCTGCCCGGTGAAACTTATAACCTTTGCTTCGGCAGGCCTGGTAACAGGTGCCGTTCCGGCAATATCAAGACTCATATCTCCCTGACCATTCCCGGGGGCAGTAACCTCAGACAAAAGCACCGGAGTGCTGTTATTGCGAACATACCATGTGGCCAGAAGAGAAAGGGATACCAGGGTGGCCACACCTGCTGCAATGCCTGAGATGATCCTGAGACGCGACTGTCTCACAGGCATGGGCGGTATATTGTCCCACACGTCTGCAGGCGGCAGCACCTCAAGGTTTTTCAAGCCGTTGCGGAATACAATGTCAATATTTGGTTCCCGTTCAAACATTCACCATTCTCTTTGTGACACCCGTAAGTATCATCACCTTCTTCTGAAGAATCTCCCTTGCGCGTGAGAGGTTTGATTTGCTGGTTCCTTCAGAGATACCCAGCATCTCTCCCACCTCCTTGTGAGAGTAACCTTCAATTGCATAGAGGTTGAATACCATCCTGTACTTGGGTGGAAGCTCCATTACCATGTTCAGCAGATCGAATGCTTCCAGTCCGGCAAAGTCATCGGTATCAGGCTCGGCTTCCGGTTCGGTAACATCGTCTATGTCGTCAACACGGTTGAGGTAATACCTGTTACGGTACCGCTCAAGTGCGGTGTTGACAATAATCCTCCTCATCCATCCTTCAAAAGAACCTTCGTGGCTGAAGTGCGACAGGTTTTCAAATATCTTGATGAAACCCTCCTGAAGCACATCCCTCGCTTCTTCCGTATTGCCGGCATACTGCAGGCAAACGGCATAGAGCTTAGGGGAGTACCTCCGGTAGAGCAACTCCTGATCGCGTCTGCTGCCGGATAAACATCCGTCTATTATATCCCTGTCCTTCGCCAAACCCGTTTTTTAGTCGAGTTATAAAGGTAAGAAATAATTTCCGGCCTTATCAATAGATTGATGTTAAAAAGGGTCGAAAGGTTGCGTTAATAGTAGAATTTACACTTATTAATCTGCCCGTGCATGACTTCTCCACGGCTGCGGGATGCAGCCTCCCTGATGCCTTCCTGGCCGGGAATGACTTTTCAGGCGCAGAGGGCCGAAGCCTCTATTATGTTTTCCTACAGATAATGACCTCCCCGGGCGCTGCGGGTCACAGCCTCCTGATTCCCAGCTACCCGTGGATGGCTTCACCCAGTGCTGCAGCAGCGGCTTCCATGACACGCTCCGATGATGCCCTGCTACCCGTGGATGGCCTCACCAAGCGCTGCGGCGGCAGCCTCCATTATCCCTTCCGACATCGTCGGATGGGGATGGATGCTTGTCATCAGGTCATGAGCCGTGGCCCCCAGCTTCCTGGCTGTCACAAGTGACGAAATCATCTCGGTGACGTTCATCCCTATCAGGTGACCACCAATAAGCTTTTCGTCGGCGGCATTGAACACCAGCTTGACAAATCCCTCGCGGGCGCCTGCAGCGCTGGCCTTGCCCGACGCCATGAACATGAATTTTCCGATCTTAGTCTCAATGCCCGCCGCTTTCGCCGCCTCCTCCGTCATACCGCATGATGCCACCTCCGGAGTTGTATATGTACAGCCGGGAATGTTTGAGTAGTCAACCGGATGAGGGTTCCTGCCCCCTATCTTCTCCACGCAAACGATAGCCTCGGCCGAGGCAACATGTGCCAGTGCAGGACCGGGCACAATATCACCGATGGCATAGACTCCGTTCACTGAGGTCCGGTAAAACTCATCAACAACTATCCTTCCCCTGTCCGTTTTAACTCCGGTTTCTTCAAGGCCGATTCCCTCAATATTTGGGGTTATGCCAACTGCCGAAAGGACCACATCCGCCTCAACAGTCTCTTCGCCTTTAGGCGTTTTTATTGTCACAATGCATTTATCACCGGAAGTGTCGACCTTCTCTACCGTTGAGTTGACCATGATCTTCATCCTGGCTTTTTTGAATGAGCGTTCCAGGGTGCGTGAGACCTCATCATCCTCTATTGGCAGTAAGCGTGGCATGAACTCAACCAGTGTCACCTCGGTGCCCATCGAACTGTAGAAGCCTGCGAACTCACTTCCTATGGCGCCTGAACCCACTACCACCATCGATGCAGGCAGCGACGGCAGGTTCATCGCTTCGCGGTAGCCGATAATCTTCATGCCATCCTGCCGGAGGTTCGGCAGCTCT
>CAZOHL010000112.1:0-8735 GCA_964579645.1 uncultured Rikenella sp.
GAAAAAATTATTCCTTATCACCTTTACAGCACGTCCGTCAGAACTGAAGATTGTTATAGTCAGGCTGATATCGGTACCTGGTCTGTTGTGCCCTGCAGTAAAGTTTGTGCCTTCAGTGGCCGGGTTCGGAAATGAGAGCAGGTCAGTAAGTCTGAAAGTACCGCCAGGTTCCACCGCAAATTTAAGCGTGGCTACTGTCGGGTTGTTGAGGTTATCCCATGCTCTGAGTGACACAGTGTGTTTCCCCTGGGCGGTCACAAGGAGCGGATAGGCCAGTGAGCCCGAGTTATGTTTGCCCGTTTCAGCACTGAAGAGGCTGTTAAGCACCACTGCTCCTGAGATGTCATCATCAAGCCATGCTATAATGTCATGCCCTATGCCCGCCCCTGTTGCATTAATGCCTGACCTGTCGCTCAGCAGGGCAAGCAGTACCGGAGATGTATCAGTGACCCCTCCGTCATTGAAGAGGGTGTCATTCATGAAGAGCCTGATCTCTGGTCCTTCATTGTCATCCGATGCTTCATCAGAGAAACCTCCGACAGTTATTCCCGTGAAGCTGCCGTTGAGGTCAGTTGTGCCGTCATATGCATAATATCTCACTGCCCCGGTTCCATAGCTGTAGTTGATATCAAGGGGTACTCTGAATGAGAAGCTGAAACGGCCGCCGGTGACGATGGTCTTCCCTCGGAACAGAACGTTGCCGGTTACTGGGAAGGTCATTGGTGAACCGCCGTCATTGGCCAGCGTGCTTATATGACCGGTTTTGTCGAACACCGAAGTTTCAAGGGAACCGTTGAATCCGGTCATCAAGTTTCCTCCGGCGTCTTCAAGGTGTCCGCTGATCCTCACGAGTGAAAGCGCCTTAAGGGTATCTGCAGCCATTGTAACATGGATCCCGTTTACACTGTCGGTTACCACTTTTCCGGCAGCCGGCCATGCCAGCCTCAGGGCAGGATCACCAAGCAGCAGAAAATTTCGTTTGTTCATCCCCGTACCGGAGCTTACCTTGGCCTGCCGGATAATGTCGCCAAGTCTCATCGGACGGCCTTCAGCAGTTGTTCTGAAAGCATAGTCATAAATGGCGCGGTTCAATATGTAGTTAGGGGCTGAGTAAACAACCCTTGTTGTGCTCATGAGTGCGATCCCTCCGCCGTCAGGATTTAGAAGCACCATTTCACCGGCAGATGTCCTTGCCGTAATTGATGAAGACGCTCTGTTGATTTCCACGTCATCGAACCTGGAAAACTCGCATGTGGCGGTGATGAATAGCGGCAGCATTGTGCTGTTCTTCCACGAGTTGATATTCCCGGTCCTTATCACCCTCTCATGGGCGAGACCCGATTCATTGCCATGACCCACATAGTTCATTATCAGGCATCCGGCTGCCATCCTGTCGTCAACAGCCCGCGATGCGTCAGGGTACGAATCACCGGTGACAGAGGTAACCTGACGGAATGCATCGAGATAGATTTTTTCAACCGTCAGGGGTGGTGCCGCTGTGGAGGCAGCTTCGGCAAGACCTTCAGCATCAAACATATGGAGATTGGAATCTTCGTCATCGGCAACCAGGCAGATAATATTCCGCCATGAACCCTGGTTAGATCCCTGCATGTAAGATGAGATCTTTCTGACCATAATGCCGGCAGATGCTGTATCATACGCCGGCAGCCTTCCGATGCCTATGTCAAGGAATCCGTCGGCTTCACCCTCGCCTTCGTCGAGCAGACCGTAGAAATCGTCAGAGGTGAAGGAGAGGACTCCTGTAGTGGAGTTTACAGACTGCCATGTGGGGATAAACGAGCTGTTTCCGGGAGGAGGAGTCTTGTTCTCGTATGAACCGTCTCCCAGAAGGAGGAGGTACCTTAGCTGGGGTCCCGTCTCCAATCCCCTGTCGCGCATCATCCTTATGAAATTCCTGATTGCAGCCGCGTCAGGAATACCCCCTGAAAACTCATTATAGACCTGCTGAGGAGTGACTATAACTGAAGTCAGACCGTCTTCAGCAAAATGCATGGATGCAAGATTTTCAGCATAGGCGAGGAACAGCGGGTGAGTTACGATTATCATACCGGCAGGCAGAAACGCATGCAGATTCTGATTTGCCACCGGAACGCTCTTTACCGGCTGTTTCACCTGTGCCAGGCTGAATGCCAAAAACCTCCTCAGACTATCGGTTGCTGCAATAAAGAGTGTGTTTCCAGATGACGTTGTGGTCTGCATTGCCAGCGGGACAGACGGATTGGTGATGTCCCAGATGATCAGTGAGGATGATCCCTCCACTGTGAACCGTGTTACTGCGGACGCACCTACCGACCTCCTGTCACTGATGAACAGGTATTTGTCGCGCCAGACAAGTGATGCCCTTGCTTTGAAGTCGGCATAATCTGCATAGCCGGTGGCTGCCATATTGCCGCCTGATGAGAAAGTGAGGCTGAATGCCGGTGATCCTGATGATGAAAGGATTGAGTCCGAAACAGTCGTAGTGGCAGCATAGACACCGTTAATATCGGTCATTGTGACAGCCGGTACCGTGATGGTTTTTATAATCTCACTTCCCTGTCTGAGGATGAATGAGGTCTGGGTATCAGACCTCGCAGCGACTCTGATGCTGTAGTGTATTTTCTCTCCTGCAACGAGGTCGGTAAATCCCGGTCCGATGCTGTTCTGTGCACCGGGCACCAGTTGCTGGTACCACTCTCTTCCTGACCTTATCAGGTTGAGTTCCTCGCGTTCGTGCCTCATGTAAAGGTCAGTTGATGATGACAGGTTTGAGGGTGAGGCTGCCGGAGGTGTTTCAGTCTGCACCAGTAAGGCCCCTCCCGGCTGTGAGGTTAAGAAATACCATGCAGTATCTGAATAGTGATGTCTCACGAACCGGTAATCACCCGGTCCGGGATCATTCATCCACCGGTTGGTGGCATCACAATAGAAGAGCAGATAATCGCCTTCATTGAATACGCCATCGGTTCCCTTTTCTGCCCTGCAGGCAATCTTTTTCAGGTCATCAGGAGCGGTGCCGTTGTTCAGGAATGAGAGCTGACCTGCATTGTTGCCGTAGAGTACAACTGAAGCAGGATCGGTGAAACCCATCTCCTTCAGGCGTGAATAGTCGAGTCGGTAGATACCCGCCTCGGTTACGGCAATCTTTACCCACTGTCCGGTTGCAAGCACAGACGCAGCCGCATGATCCTGGGCGGATGCAACCATCACTGACGAAGCCGCATGATCCTGGGTGGATGCAACCATCACGGACGCAACCGCATGATCCTGCGCGGCGGCTTTCAGAGCGGGCACAAGAATCAGAAGACCAATGGCAACACTTTTCATCATCATCATCGCAAAGATAGTCAAGTCACTTATCTTTGCTCCCGAATCGATGCGGCCGGGGATAAAATAATGACCGCCCGGCCGCGTTGATAATTCCGGAACACAATTATGAAGCTCAGGTACAGGACTCTTGCTGCGGCGCTGCTCTTATGCACGGTGACTCTCACCGGCCAGGACACCTGGTACGGTTCTGCGTCAGGTATGCAAGTCATGTATAATCCTGCTTTTGCAGGAGTTGAGGGCGCCTCTTCTGTCAAGATTTCTGCATTTTCGTTTCTTCCGGGAAACGGTTTCGGGCTGAGGTCTGTTTACGCTTCTTACGAAGGGTATTTCAGTTCACTTCGGGGAGGAGCAGGTGCATGGGTCTCTGATGATATACTTGGTGATGTAATGAATGATCTCAGGGGTGGTGCCTTCTATTCATATCACTTCCGTGCAGGGCGAAGGCTTTTCGTTACGGCCGGACTGACAGCAGCTGTGATAACACGCGGCATCAGGAGCGGATCGGTTATCCTTCCGGAAGACATTGATCCGTTCAGGGGTATCACCGGCGGAGGTACCGGATATTTTCCTCCTGCCCCTCTGACCCGTTTCGACTTGGGTACAGGCTTCACAATAGCTTCAGGGAACTGGTTCGGCGGTGCATCGGTCATGCACCTGACAAAACCATCGCTCAGCGATGATGCCCTTGATCACAACAGGGTGAACAGACTTCTGACACTGACCGGGGGAATTTTACTCACACCAGGAGGGAAGGATTTCTCAATGCTCCCTTCAGCCTCCCTCTTCATTCAGGGTGATGAGACCAGGATTTATTTAGGGAGTGAAGCCTCCTGGAAGGGCCTTGCCGGCAGTCTGTCATTGTGGCACGTATCGGACGGATTTACTTCCCTGGGAGTGTCTGCCGGCTGGGATGCAATTACTGTAAAGATCATGTTATCATATAGTTATATTGTTTCCGGAGGTAGCGCAACCATGGGGGGAACAGCCATAGTAAAAGCCGGTGCAATGTTTAGTTTCGGAAATGTTGAAAAAAGTAGGGGAGCACACATAATAAAGTTGCCCCTTTTGTAGTTATTTTGGTGCAGAGTTTTGTAAATGAACGCAATTTTTAAACTTAAAGTAATCAAGTAAACCTTATATTGCTATGTATAAACTCAGAGCTTTACCGGTTTTTGTAGTTGTTGCTCTCTTCCTCTTTTCCTGCAAGGGAGCGAAGCAGGATAATGTGTCTCCGACTACTGGCTGGAGCTACAGGGATCCAAAGTCGAGCGATGTCAATGATCTTGGCTACCCGATAGGAGAGGCTTCGGAACAGGTCACTGGTCCGAACCTTGTGCTGATTGAAGGAGGTACCTTTACAATGGGACGGGTTGATCAGGATGTGATGTTCGACTGGAACAACTCACCTCGCAGGGTTACCGTTTCTTCTTTTTACATGGATGAGACAGAAATCACCAACCTCGATTACCGTGAGTATCTCTACTGGCTGAGGAGGGTATACAGTGATTATCCGGAGGTTCACCGCCGCGCTCTTCCTGACACACTCGTCTGGAGAAGTCCGCTCGGGCTGAATGAACCCTATGTTCAATACTATTTCCGTCATCCCTCGTTCAATAATTATCCGGTTGTGGGTGTCAGCTGGCTGCAGGCCAATGACTACTGCGTCTGGCGTACTGACAGGGTCAACGAGCAGATACTTCTCGACAGCAAGTGGCAGGATCCCAACGTAGAACAATCAGGTGCGAACAACTTCAACACTGAAGCCTATCTTGCAGGTCAGTACGAAGGAGTTGCGGGCCAGAGGGTAGACGAGCTTCATCCGCGCGTCCGCCAGGAAGACGGAATACTTCTGCCGCGTTACCGCCTGCCGACGGAAGCTGAGTGGGAATTTGCAGCATACGGCCTCAGAGGCAACACCTTCGAGGAAAGAATATATGAAAGGGCTATCTACCCGTGGGACGGTCACAACGTCCGTAATGCAGCCCCCAAATACAGGGGCGAATTCATGGCCAACTTCGTCCGCGGGCGAGGTGACATGATGGGTGTAGCCGGAAACCTTAACGATGCAGGAAGCATAACTGTCGACGTAAGGTCTTACTGGCCCAATGACTACGGTCTGTACTGCATGGCAGGAAACGTAAACGAGTGGGTGATGGACGTTTATCGTCCGCTCTCCTCAGAGGATGTTGACATGTTCAACCCGTTCAGGGGCAACGTATTCACCGACCTTAGGCGTGATGCCAACGGGAATGTGGTTGAGAAGGACATACTGGGAAGACTCCAGATTGACACTGTCAAGCCGGAGGATGTTGCCAACAGGTACAACTACCAGAAGTCAGACTACAGGAACTACCTCGACGGAGACGTCATCTCCAGCATCTCTTCAAGCCTTGAGTGGTCAGGAAATGCTGACCTTCCCCAGACAGAGAGGATGTATTCGCAGAATGAGGTTGACAATGACTATGTGACCCTCATCAATGACAGGGCAAGGGTATTCAAGGGCGGATCATGGAAGGACAGGGCATACTGGCTCAATCCTTCAACCCGCCGCTACCTTGACCAGGAGGCATCACGTGATGACCTTGGTTTCAGGTGCGCAATGATAAGGGTAGGAAGCCCCTCAGGACTGTAATGCATAATATATAAGTAAGGAATAAGGCCTCATTATCGAAAGTAATGAGGCTTCTTTTTGAAGTAAAATGGAGATTGAAAGGTTGTACGGTCTGTTCCGCAATTCTGCCGGTGTAACGACAGATTCACGGGCAGTAAAAAAAGGTGAGATCTTCTTTGCCCTGAAGGGGCCGACACATGACGGGAACAGGCATGCCGCCGCCGCCATTGAGGCCGGGGCGCTGGCCGCCATTGTGGATGACCCATCCCTCAGCGGTGAAAGAATCCTGGTTGTCGACGATGTCCTTGAAACAATGTCGGCCCTGGCAGCCTGTCACCGGAAAAGGCTGCAGATGCCAGTAATCGGGATTACCGGTACCAACGGAAAGACTACCACAAAGGAACTGCTGGCGGCTGTTTTGTCAAGGCGGGGAAGGGTACACAGTACCCCTGGTAATTTCAATAATCACATAGGTGTGCCACTGACACTGCTCAGTGCGCCTGATGATGCAGCATTCCTGGTTGTTGAAATGGGTGCCAACCACATGGGCGAGATAGAAGCGCTGTGTGCAGTGTCAATGCCCACCCATGGCATCATCACCAGTATAGGAACAGCTCATATTGAGGGTTTCGGCTCCTTCGAAAACATAAGGAAAGCCAAGTCTGAACTCTACAGGTCGCTGCGCCAAAACAACGGTACGGCAATATATAATGATGACAATCCTGTTTTGTGTGAGCTTGTGACAGGGATGATCAATACCGTGCCCTACTCGGCACCGGGAGGGCACACACTCAGTGCCACGCCTGCCGGTGATGACACAATGCTGCTTAACGTAAAAGCGGTTATTGACGGCAAAGATTATTATTTTCAAACCGGACTCTTCGGGTCGTACAATATTGACAATGTCAGGGCTGCCATGGCAGCCGGACTACTTTTTGGCGTTCCCGTAAGTGAAATAATTGACGCTGTCTCATCCTACAGACCCTCGAATAACCGTTCGCAGGTGACGGAGACAGGGAGGAACACAGTCATCCGTGATGCCTACAATGCCAATCCTTCGAGCATGGAGATGGCAATAGCTTCCTTTGCTTCGCTGAAAGCGGAAAAGAAGATGGTCATCCTTGGTGATATGCTGGAGCTGGGCAGCGAAACTGCCAAAGGCCATGCTGCGGTCATCAGTCAACTCAGAAATGCCGGTGAAATCATGGCAGTGCTTGTCGGTCCCCGTTTCCGGGAAGCGGCGGCTGATTTCCCCGCAACCTTCTTCGGTTCATCAGAGGCTGCTGCCGAATGGCTGAGATCAGAGAGACCGGAAGGTTACACCATCCTGGTCAAAGGATCAAGGGGAATAATGCTTGAAAAGGTTTTTCCCTTACTCTGATTTTCCCGACAGGGTTATAGATAATATCTCCGGTCTGGTTCCAATCCGCATCCGGGGACCCCATATCCCGAATCCGGATGAGACTATTACGTGTGTCTTTCCGAAAACCCTGTACCCGTGACTCAGTTCGAACATTCTGTCAGTGATAAGGTTGAGGGGCCAGATCTGCCCGTTATGGGTATGACCTGAGAGTTGCAGATCAACAGGGGTTGAGGCCAGGGCCGACAGGTCATAAGGCTGGTGGTCAAGCAGTATCACAGGCGCTGAGGTGTCGGCTTCAGCCAGCAGTTTCGCAAGCGGCTTGCGGCTGCTTCCCGGCGAATGCATGGCACTTCTGTCAAGACGGCCTATTATCTGAACACCGTTTTCAAGCCTGACTGTTTCATCCTTCAGGACCCTTATTCCCTTGCTTTCGATATATGGAACAGACTTGCCCGGATCACTCATATATTCGTGATTCCCGGTTATGGCCCAGGTGCCGAACCGTGGAGCGGGAATTGTCAGGTGGGAGAGGAGGTCACCGCGCAGTACCGGACCAATGCTTCCGTCGAGCAGATCACCAAGAAACAAAACCAGGTCTGGCTTTTCCCTGCTTATCATCTCTGACAGATGCCGCATGCTTCTCTTACGGATTATGCTGCCAAGGTGTATGTCAGATACTGCCACTATGCGCATAGGCTCATGACCGTTTTCATACTTCTTGCTGACCTCTATTGTGTATCTTTTGGTAACAGGGCTGACCGCATTGATGAATCCGATAATTATCAGCAACAACGTTACTGAGGTGATTCCTGCAAAAATCCACAGCCTGACTTTCGGAATGACATCAGGGCCGATCAGGCTGAAAGGCTTCTGCAGTAGCAACAGTATATCAGCCGTAAGCCATGCAAGTGTTCCATAGAGCATAAACGCCATCCAGAATCCACCGATAACATTTACGATGTCAGTAAAAACACTTGTATAGGAATTCTCGAGGAACTTGCCGATTACAAAGGCAGAGGCCAGGGCAATGAAAACTGCATTGTACAATCCCGGATTGATTCCGGCACCTGAGAGAGCTCTCCGTCCTTTGAACCAGAGATAAAAGTTTGTAAGAATATAGACGGTGAGTACCACCGAAAGAAATATTGCCATTTGTTGTTTTCTGCTCAGGTCCATTTAAGTTCAGTGAAAGTTTTCCTTTTGCGTAAATAATACTCAAAAAGGAGGTATTTGTTCATTGCTGTATGCGGGGCGTTGAAAATTCCCGGATTTGGGGTAATGGTTCTGAAGGTTCTGATTGCTGTACGCTGTCTTCTGAAATCTCTGTGAGCCCTTACAACGGCGGCTGCTGCCGCGCGGCCCTCCCTGAAGAGCAGCATCATGGCAGCCAGGCCGTCGAGCATCTGCCGGATGAATATGGTTCTCCTGAGA
>CAZOHL010000113.1:0-8413 GCA_964579645.1 uncultured Rikenella sp.
CTGAACCGCATCATGGAGCAGGGTGAGGTGTGGTACTGGTTTGACGGCAAAGAATTCAGTTTTATTACGGGGAGTGAAATATTCGCAGCGCACAAGATTCATGCGATGATTGACTTTGGTCAGGGCGGGATGTGGATATGCACTGCCAACGACGGGATCTTTCTTTTTGACGGAGTGAAATTCGTACCTGTGGCAAGTGAGATCTCAGCATACCTGGAAGATGCTACCTGCAATGCCGGTCTTGCTGTAAATGATTCGCTCCTTGTCTTCGGAACCATTCTAAGGGGACTGGTGCTCTGTGACCGGAACGGCAGGATACTTGAAACCTACGATTACTCAAACGGTCTCAGCAACAATACCGTGTTGTCACTTCACCTGGATGCCGGAAAGGGACTCTGGGCCGGTTTGGATGATGGTGCAAACTATCTCGATACCTATTCACCGGTAGCCTTTTACGAGAACTCAAGCGGTGACCTGGGTACCATTTATACCGCCATACGCGACCGTGATCATCTATTCCTCGGCACAAACCACGGACTTTTTGCAACCGATATAGAAAACGGTGACGGGTCATACCGTTTCTCCAATCTGCGGATCATACCGGGAACCCAGGGACAGGTCTGGAAACTGTCACAGTATGACGGACAGATACTCTGCGGTCATAACGACGGTACTTTCCTCGTTGACGGACTGAACGCCGTCAGAATTTCGGATGTAACTGGTGGCTGGACTGTCAGGCCGTTTGGTGATTACCTGGTTCAGGGCACTTACACCGGCATAGTTTCATTCAGGAAGGGAGCCAAAGGCAAATGGGAATTCAGCTCCAGGATTGACGGCTATGCTGAACCAACCAGGTTTGTGGAAATAGATTACCTGGGGTATGTCTGGGCGCTGTATCCACAGAAAGGGCTGTACAGGCTGGAGCTGAACGAGGAGGCTGATTCGGTAATCAGTTCAATTTATTTCAGCCAGGCGGGCGACAGCGCCAGGATTCTCTCCATGGCAGTGATCAACAACCAGATGGTGTTCATCACCTCGGACCATATTTATTCTTTTGACTATGAGAGGAAGGAATTCTTCCCTGTTACGTCGCTGGAACCCGGACTGGGTGAGTTTGTAGGGGCAACGCAGATAATACAGGCTCAGAAAAACAGTTATTGGTTCGTGCTTGACAACAGGATTGCAATGTTCAGCATCACGCGTGACCTTAAGGCTGAGAAGGTGATGGAATTCGTGCATGAGTATGCTGACCTCCCCTGGAGGGAACAGCAGGTGATGTCTCTTGATTCAGGAAGG
The DNA here is from genome assembly GCA_964579645.1 of uncultured Rikenella sp. Classification (GTDB taxonomy): domain Bacteria; phylum Bacteroidota; class Bacteroidia; order Bacteroidales; family VadinHA17; genus SR-FBR-E99. The sequence goes on from CAZOHL010000113.1 coordinate 1,297, forward strand.
CTTCTCATCCCCACGCGACAGGCTTTCAGCATTTATGATGTTGAAAGGCTGGCCGGCAGTTCCGGGGCTTCTGCACTGGCTGTCAGCCGCCTGGTCTTCAGCGGGGGCAACCGGAGCACAACCCTCCTCCCTGATTCAAGCCAGGAAAAGGAGGTGTCCGGCAGATCGAACAACCTTACAGTCTACATAGCAAATCCCTCCGGCTTCGACCGCGAGGGGAGGGAGTATCTCTACAGGATCATTGAACTGGGCGGCGACTGGTACCGAACGACGACAGACAACTTCTCACTGTTAAATCTGAAGCACGGAGACTATCATCTCCAGGTTCGGGAGGCAGCAGGAAACGGAATGGCGGAAGCACGCTTCACTATCAGGAGACCCTTTGCCCTGAGCGGTTGGGCTCTGGCCCTTTACCTGGTGGCAGCAGCATCGATTGCAGTTGCAGGGATTATGTTCTTCCGTTCCAAACTCGAGAGCCATCGCCGTATGATTGAATACGAGGTTGGCAAGAACAGGCTTGAAAGCGAGCTCGACTACAAGAGTTATGAGCTGATGCTGACCATGCGTTATCTCATAAGGAAGACAGACACACTGAGAGAGCTTCGTGACAAGCTTGAGACCGCAAAGGAGAGCTCAGGAAAGATGCCTGCCCGTTTTATTAGGGAAATGGAGCAGATAATTGACCACGGACTTGACACCCAGACGGAGGAGTGGCAGACTGTGATGAAGAATCTGAAGTTGTCGCAGGAAGGGTTCTTCAGGAAGCTGAAGACCAAGTACCCTGCATTGACCACGAATGACCTGAGACTCTGTTCTTATCTCCGGATGAATTTCACCACCAAGGAGATAGCCAATCTTTCAAATATTTCAACCAGAGCTGTGGAGATTGCACGTTACAGGCTCAGGTCAAAGCTGAATCTCAGTCATGATCTAAACCTGACAGAGTTTCTCATTCACGAGGCGGAAAAAACCGGCGATTAGTATTCCTGTCTGCAGTCCATCGGGAGGTAAAATGCTTCCGGATGTCAGGAGCTTCGGGGCTTATTGCCGCAGTTCTTCAAGGATAAATCCCAAACCCCTCAGGGTGCGGAGGCTTATGCCGTGGTCAGGAGCAATGTATTTGCGCAGGCGGCTGATGAACACATCCATGCTCCGGCCCAGGAAATAGTCGTCCTCACCCCAGATTTCCGTAAGTATCTGTTCACGGGTCAGCGCCTTGTTCCTGTTCATCATCAGGTGCCGCATCAGCTGGGCCTCACGGAGGGTGAGTTTCTCCTTACCTGCGGGGGTTATGAGCTCAAGGGCGTTGTACCTGAGTGTGGTTTCCGAGATCCTGTATTCATCTTCAGCCACCGTGTAAATCCTTCGCAGAATGTTGTTTATGCGCAGTAAAAGCATCTCCGGATCGAAGGGTTTGGTTATGTAATCATCAGCCCCGAGTTTCAGTCCCCTGATCATATCCTCCCTCAGGCTCTTTGCCGTCAGGAATATAAACGGTATACCGGGGTCCTTTGCTCTCAGCTTCTCTGCAAGTGTAAAGCCGTCCATCTCCGGCATCATAATATCGAGCACGCAGATATCAGGTTTTGAATCATGAAACCTGTCCCATGCTTCGCGGCCGTTTCGCGCGAGTGTAACCTCGAAACCACTCATTGAGAGGTACTGTGACAGGATGTTCCCGAAATCTGTATCGTCTTCGGCAAGCAGGAGTTTCATATCTTATTCTGGATTGGTATTCTGATTTTAAATGTTGTACCACGGCCAGGTTTGCTGTTGACAGATACATCGCCCCCGTGCGCCGTTGCAATCCGCCTGACATAGTATAGTCCCAGTCCCAGCCCCTTGGTCTTATGGATATTTCCCTGGGGCACCCTGTAGAATTTCTCGAATATATGTCCAAGGTGTTCAGCAGGGATCCCCACACCGTTGTCAGCGATTGATATTTCCACATCACCGCCGCAAACACCTGCCGACACTTTTATTACCGGCTCCCTGTCGCAGTATTTGACTGCATTGGAGAGCAGGTTGCTTATCATCGTGGTGAAGTAGACTATATCTACAGAAGCTTCCAGGCCGTTGGTGCTGTAATCCTCCTCAATCACCGCGCAGCCGTCACATGATGTAAGGAATGATGAAACCACCTGGTGCAGCAGTTCATCGATGGTTACCCTGTGCCTGTCAAGTTCGAACTCCTGTCTCTCGAGGAAACTCACCTCGAGAATTGTATTAATCAGCTGGTTAAGATGTACGCTCTGTTTCCCTATCAGTTTCGCTGTTTCAAGCACCTTGTCACGGTCTGAAATGATCTGTTCCTTTTCGAGTGTTCTGCCGGCAACTGTGATCGTGGAGAGCGGGGTCTTGAGCTCGTGGGTCATGTTGTTGATGAAGTCGCTCTTCAGTTCAGAAAGCCTCCGCTCCTCCATAAGGTTTCTCCATGTCAGGCCGTAAACCAGGAATACAATCAGGATGCTGCCGATAATAAGGATAAAGGAGAGGAGGGCTTCCCTGAAGACCATCTCGTTCTTGTGTGTAAGGTCAAGCAGGTAATGAAATTCTATTATGAAATTGTTGTGTTCCTCGCGGAATGTATTTACTGCCACCATCGTTTTCCCCGGTTTGGAATAGACAGTATCTGCCAGGATCATTTTATCCGAGGGAGCCAGCAGCACGAGTTTCGAAATGGCAATTATCGGTCTGAAGTCGTTATCATATCCGGCATTGCCGAAATATGATCTGAAGAATGAGGTCAGCTGCTCGTTTTCCTGCATTATCTTAAAGGTCTCCTTGAGGGCAAGCCTGCTGAGGGATACACTGTCATAGGAGGTGTATAATTTGCAGAGCTCCTCTGAAATCAGGTACTCGGCGAACTTGTCTGTAATGTCCATGGCCTTTTCGAAGCCGTTGGTCTTCTTTTTTGCAAGAAGAAGGGAGAGCCCTTCGCGTGAGAGACTCTTGTATCTCATCATGATGATCTCCTCCTTTTGCTTCCATGTACTTCGGATCATAAAGACCTGAACCGCAACGAAGAGAAGCAGGGCGGCAAGAGAAACAGCAAAAAGGAGTTGACGCTTCATTTCACCGACTTTTGTTCAAAATTAGTCAATGTATCCGGATGACGGAGAAGATTAACCTTGCATTAACCTCCCATTAACCATAGTCTGTAAAAAGCGGATGTAATTTTACATTGTCGAACTTTAAACAGGCAGTCATGAAAAGAACAGTAAATTTTATCATCATCGCCGTAATGGCAATAATGCTTTCATCAGTTGGCGCATATGGCCAGGAAACATCTTCCAAATCAGCTGATGAAAAGAAGAAACAGGAAGAGCTGCTGAAGCAGGCTGAACTTGAAAAGAAGGCTGAATTTCAGCGGCAGCAGGCACTCAATGAGGAACTGAAGCGTAAGCAGATGGATATAGAACTCAAGAGGAAGGAGATCGAGGAGCAGATGAAGGAGATTGAGGCAAAGAGCTCTGCAAAAAACAAGGATATTGAGAGATTCTACCAGGAGTATGCTGACATGAGCAGGCATGCCGGCAATCCATACCGTGAGATGCCGGTTGTAGTCATGCCTGAACTTGATGACCTGAATGAATATTATGATTTGGGGAAGAATGCCGGGGGTAACGTATTCATATACAAGGGCCAGGGCTATGGCAGCAAGCCTGGTTCATCATGGAATTATTCCCGCCAGGTGATGGAGGCAACATTCACAAATGAACTGACGATGAGCTCTGATGACTCAAAGAGTGTCAATCTCTCGGTTTCCGGTGATTGTGCCGAGGGGTCAATGGCGGTAACCATCATCATGCCTGACGGAAAGCAGCTTTCGGAAGTCGTTCTTGATGAGAACGGGAGCCTGAACTGGAGGAAGAATTTTGAGACTGATGAGGGGAACGGCTGGAAAAACGGCAAATGGACATTCCGCATAAAAGCGAAGGAAGCAACGGGAAACCTGCGTATTTCAATGAACTCTTACTGATTTTCGGTTTTCTGCTTTTAATTGGTTCGGATCAGGGGGAGCTGTTACGGACAGGATGCAGCTTCCATGGTCAATGTACAGAGACAGACACACCACCTGTCTCTGTTTCTTTTTAGCAGGCCGCTGTGTAAGGCGGGTTCTCAGGGCACTTACCCGGGGCTGTTGAACTGTTTCGCCTCTGAATCGTTGTTCTCAGAGATTCCATAAATTGTTAATTTTGCACTGTACAAAAAAGATTCATGAGAAAAATTTATGTCTTTCTTGTAATTATAGCGCTTGCCGCGATTTCATGCGGTCGCCGCACCTCACGAGTTGAGGAAGCCAGGGTTATCACGGTGACCATTCCTCCGTTTGCATGGTTTGTTGAACAGATCGGCGGAGATGATTTCGAGGTCAGCGTGCTTCTGCCGCCAGGCGCTGACCACCATATTTGGGAGCCTCTTCCGGCACAGATCAGCGCCCTCGCCGGCTCAGAGGCATTCATAATCAATGGTCAGCTTGGATTCGAGCATGCCTGGATGGACCGCTTCATGCAGGTCAATCCCGGTATGAAAGTGCTGGATCTGTCGCGTGAAATTGAGCTGATAGGGTCTGAGGGTCTGAGGTCTGAAGGTCTGAGGTCTGAGGGTCTGAGGTCTGAAGGTCTGAGGTCTGAGGGTCCGGGGGAGGGGGATGAGCATGAAGGGGATGATCATGATGGACATATTCATGCTGATGACGATAATGGTCATGCGGACGAAGATCACGGGCATGATCACGGTGGTCCTGACCCGCATTACTGGATGGCACCGTCTGTTGCGATTATAATGGCGCAGAACATACATGATTTTCTTATAGAACTTAATCCGGCCTCGGAGGCAAAATATGATGCAAATCTTGCTGCTGTCAACAGGAAGATCTCGGAAGTGGACTCACTCGTTCGTCTTGCGATGGGTCACGATCCGCAAAGTACGGTTATGATATTTCATCCGGCACTGGCGTATATGGGACGTGATTATGGTTTCGGGCAGGTATCCTTCGAGGATGAGGGTAAGAGTCCATCACCGGCCCGGATGAAAGAGCTGATTGACCTTGCCCGTGACAAGGAGATTAAGAGTATCTTCATACAGGCGGAATACGATGTCCGCAATGCAGAGTCGCTCTCTCGTGAGACCGGTGCGAAGCTTGTGATCATCAACCCCATGAACAGGAACTGGCCGGAGGCTGTGATTGAGGTAGCAAGGGCAATAGGCAGTAGGCAATAGGCAATAGTGGGAGTGTGTGTAATCAGATATGCAGATGCCGCAAGACCTTCAGATATAAGACATTCAGACTTTCTGACCAGACAACATGAGTATATTATTTACAATAGATTCTGTCACCGCCGGGTACGAGGAGAAAATCGTTCTTAATGATGTCAACATGGCCATTGAAGAGAACGACTTCATCGGTATAATTGGTCCCAACGGCGGTGGCAAGACAACCCTTCTGAAGGTGATTCTCGGATTGCTGAAACCGCTCTCAGGAAGGATAGACTATTCTCCGGGCAGCCTGCGGCTTAACCAGATAGGCTACATGCCACAGGTGGCGCAGGGCGACACTCTCTTCCCGGTGACGGTTGAGGATGTGGTGCTCTCCGGGCTGATGCACAATAAGGGAGCCACGGGACGCATGGGTAGTGCCGAGAAGAAAAGAGCAGCAGAGGTTATGGATGAGCTCGGGCTCAGACCACTGGCACGTCAGGCTCTGAATGAACTGTCAGGCGGGCAACTGCAACGCGTTTATCTGGCACGGGCAGTGTCAGGCTCACCCCGGCTGCTGCTTCTTGACGAACCGGCAACATTCGTTGATGCTTCCTTCGAGGCCGATTTCTATGAAAAACTGAAGTTGCTTAACAACCGTATGACAATAATGATGGTCTCACACGATGTGGGTACAATCTCCGCCTGGGTGAAATCATTCGCCTGCGTCAGCGGAAAGGTATTCTATCACCCTCACAGCAAGATCACCCAGGAAGATCTCCGGTTGTACGGCTGCCCGATACAGCTTGTCACACACGGCGATGTGCCGCACGTAGTACTCCATAAACATGGCTGATGGAAAACCTCTTTGAATATTCATTTGTCCTCAGATCGCTCCTCGGGGCATTGTTTGCCAGCATCACCGCAGGACTGGCGGGGACTTACATTGTCTCGAAGAGACTGGTTTTCCTCAGCGGAGGTGTTACACATGCCTCTTTCGGAGGAATAGGCCTCGGATACTATCTCGGAATAAACCCGGTGCTGGGCGCTGCAGTATTCGGGCTGGGATCAGCCCTGGGGATGGAGTACATGTCGGCACGGGGTAAGATGCGCGAAGACAGTGCAATAGGCATACTATGGGCGCTGGGTATGGCAGTAGGGATCATCTTCATCTACCTGACCCCCGGGTATGCACCGAACCTTATGAGCTACCTCTTCGGGAGCATCCTTACAGTGACTGACGGTGACCTTATAGCACTGGGAATAATCTCGGTTGTGCTGATAGTCTATACGGCGGTGTTCTACCGCACGCTGTTATATATCTCATTTGATGAGAACTATGCGCGAACATTCACAAGGCGCGTTGATCTCTTCAGGTATGTCTCGGTGGGACTGACCGGCCTGGCTATAGTTTTGAACATAAGGATGGCCGGGGTGATAATGATCATTGCCCTGCTCACAATACCGGCTAATATTGTGATGCTGTTTACACGCAGGTACCTGAGGATAATATTGCTTTCGACTGTTGTAAGCTTTGCAGGGATAAGCGCAGGGTTTGCCATCTCGTGGTTCACCAACCTGCCAACGGGTGCAACAATCGTTGCCGTGCTGGTGTTGTTCTGGCTGGTGGCTCGCGGTGCCAGGAGCCTCATGAAGAGCAGCAATATTGAAAAACTCAAAAAAACTACGATATGAATGAATTTGATATCATAATCATAGGGAGTGGTCCCGGTGGATATGTGGCAGCAGTAAGGGCCTCGCAGCTTGGGATGAAGGTGGCGGTTGTGGAGAAGGCAGAGACGGGCGGCATATGCCTGAACTGGGGATGCATTCCGACCAAGGCGCTGCTGAAGAGTGCGCAGGTGCTTGATTATGTGCGGCATGCTGCCGACTACGGCATTAATGCCGGAGAGGC
>CAZOHL010000114.1:0-8235 GCA_964579645.1 uncultured Rikenella sp.
GCGGTCATCATGACCAGGGAGATGGAGTTGTCAAGCTCAATCCGGATTATTTCCGGCCTGACATACCTTCTTTTCTTCTCCCCCATTGAATATCTTCTCGAACGGCTCAAATATAACCTGTTTGATCTTTACACACTTAAACATTTATCAACCATGAATGTTCCGTATTAAACAATAACGGTCATCTGGCCTGTACTATTTTCTCAAGGTACCTCTTTTGTCCTGTCACCACCTCAACTATAAGGAGTCCGCCTGCACCCGGTGCCTCGAATTCCTTAAGCTCGCCGGCGTATAAATGCACATTATCTGACATGAAGACCACCCTGCCTGTAATATCGAATATTCTGACCTTGCCGGTGATGCCGTCCCATCCGCTTCCCTGCGGAAGTATGCATACCCTGCCCTGGGCGGAATAGATCCTGAGTGATGTCTCCTGTACCGGCGCCGGTTTGTCTTCTCCTGCAGCAGCAATGATCTTATTCCCTGCCGGGATAATTTCAAGAACGAAACGGCCGGAGATTGTTCCCGGTGTTGCCGGGAAGGAGTAGCCGGTATTTACGTCAAGGTCCGTTTTACTGCCGGTCAGCCTGTCAATGAGCATGGCCGTGTATCCGTCAATGGCCTGGAACTGGCTGCCGCTGATCCTGTATGTGCCTGCCTCGTGTATTTCAAGGGTGAGGGGTATTGAAGTTTTCCCTGAGGGCCAGGGTATTGCGTTGATTGAGTAGTCTTCGCCGTTCAGTTCAGAATAGATTTTTATGTGACCCTTAAGGTGGCTGAAAGGCTTGGAGGCGTCAAATAGCCCGTCGAAGCCTGCGGTTGCATCCTGATCGAATCTCACCACAGTCTCGTCGCTCTGAGTGGCTGATGAGAGCTTAAGCCTTATGACAGGTATTTGTTCTGCCGACTTGAACCTTGGTGCGGCGGTATGTTCGCGGGCGTTGTCAGGAATTGTGATGTATGTTCCCGTTGCGCGGGTGCGGACAAAGAATCCCTGAAGCGGAGCGATATGCGCTGTGGCGCCGTTGGTTCCTACGCCGTTGACATATGAGGCCTCCTCGCCTGAGGCAGTCCTCAGGTAATAGGCATGCCTGAGGAGTTTATGCTCATGAGAGTAGGTGACAAGATCCCAGTTGATGCCGCAGGTAAGAGAGTTGCCAAGGAGTGAATAACCGAATACGGTTGTGTCGCCTCCCGAACCGCTGAAGGGAAGGTCTATCCTGCCCATGGAGGTGGTGAGCGACTTGAGGTTGCGGTAGGTCATTGTCACATCTGTGGCAACGCTGACATCATATCCCTCCCTGGCATTAAGGTTGCTGAAGGGGGTTGTACCGCCGTAACCGTCATGCCACTGCCAGCCATCAGCCACGTCGGTCAGCACTTTGGTTTCATCATAGCGTACAAGCAGTTCGGGTTCGATATCTGTAAAGACTGTTTTCGATACTGTTGCCGGCGAGGCTATATAGTGCCACCATTCGCCGGAGGGACCTGAAGTCAGGAAGAGGTCAACGTTCAGATTTCCTGCAGCGCCGGAATAGCTTCCGGTCAAAAGTGTTGAATATCCGGAAGCATCTGCGCGCAGGTCAATTGTGCCGTTGTTTGTAACGGAGGAGAAGGTTGCACTTGTCCCGGGATACATTATCATTCGCAGCCCGGAGCCAAGCGTGAAGGCCGGACCAGGTGCGGCTGTCGGGTAGGTTGAGGTGCCGGCCGGGATTACTATATTCCTTGAAACGGGAACAAAACCAGCATCCCAGTTGGCAGGGTCGCCCCAGTTTGTGTTACCGCCATGCCAGCGGCTGTAAATCATTTCGTACGCTCCCAGGTCAGTCACGAAGACACGACCGGAACCGATGATGTCAAGGGGAGGGATCGTAATACCCGGGTAAGTATCAGCTCCGGAGTCACGCAGAGGAGACATGAAACCAAGAGATAAATCGCCTGTTGCAGGGTCAGTGAAATTTGGCCCGTCAGGTGCAGTGTTGCTGCTGTTAAGTGTAAGGCATCCGGTGTATGACACACCCTGGATTGCGCACCTGTCAAAAACCGATGTTGGCGTTCCGGAGAAGCCGGCAAGCGACGATCCGCCCCACAGGACACTGTTTACGATCATGGCTGCAGGTGAGTCCTCGAGGTAGATGGCAGAGCCGTCGGCTGCCATGGAGGTGTTTCCTGAAAAGGTCGAGTTAACTATCCTGGGGGATGATGATATTGAGGTAACAGCGCCTCCCTTAAGCAGTGTGGAGAGTGAAGAATTGTTGTAGAAGACTGTTGAAGTTATAACAGCTGATGATACTTCATCGAGGTATATTGCCCCGCCGTTATCGTAAGCGATGTTGTCACGGAAGATTGTGTTGGCTATTGTGAGGCCGGCCCCTGAGTCGATCCAGATGCCGCCTCCCTGTTCTGCAACGCAGTTCCTGACAGTGCTGTTGCTGATTGTTACTGTTCCCGATCCGATATGAATGGCTCCTCCGGTATATGTAAACCTGAGCCGTCTTCCGTTCTCCACCGTGCAATGGCTGAAGGTGCTTGTACCGTTGGAGGTGATCTGGATATTGCCCCAGAATTCATTGATCTCACCAGGGATCTGGTCACCATCAATATCAGCTGTGATAAGGATTGGCATTCCGGATGTACCCTGTGCACTGATCTGACCGGTACCGCTTATGAGGATGCAACCATACCTGCTTTTGCAGATGAGCCTTGTGCCGGGTTTCAGGGTCAGGGTTCCGGATGTGACTCCCAGGTTGTTCACGAAATACTTGGTACCTGCAATTGTAAAATTGCCCGGATTAATCCCCGTATACGGATCAAGAAATGTCCCGCTGCCTGTGATCTGCGCCGTCAGTGCAGGCACAAACAGGCAAGCCAGTATTATCAACAGAAAGGTCCTTTTCATGACAGCCATTTAAACAGGTAAAACGACCCTGATGATCAAAGGTTTCAGACTGCAACTATTTGAGCAAGCGGAAGTCGTTATTTATCACAAAAGTAAGAATTCTGCAGCTTGTGTCAAGAGCAATGTTGCATTTATTAGAATTATCTCAGGCAGTTCATTGAATACTCTTCTTGCTATCTTTGTCTATATCACAGTTGAATGCAACCCGGGAGGAACATTATAAGACGTACCCTTGGACTCCTTTCAGACAGTTCTGCCAGGGAGACAACACTCAGCATCATTGTGCTGATCATCAGAGCATTATTGCCGTTGGTGGCTGTGTTGCTGCTCAGGTATTTTGTGGACCAGGTGACAGGGGGCGCCGGTTCGGGGGCAGGATCAGGAATAGTTGAAGGATCCGTGGGAGAGGGAGCCCGGAGCCTGATCCCCGGGGGCACGGGGCCGGTATCGTTACTATGGATTATTGCCGCCCTGGCCATCGCCCTTCTGGCTGACGACCTGCTCTCCTCTGCAGGATCGTACATTACCAGGCGGCACTCTTACCTGATTGAGGGGCACATCTCGTCACTGATACATAATCATGCCGGCAACCTGGGGCTCAGGTATTTCGAGGATCCTCTCTTCCACGACAGGCTGGAGAGGGCCGCCAGGGACATTTCATGGAGACCTGCAGCGCTCGTGTCAGACTTTATCCTCCTTCTCCGTGGAGTTATCTCCTTTATCGCAATGGCTGTTGTCCTGAGGAGCTTCGGGCTGATCCCGCTGCTGATCCTCGTTGCGGTTTTCATTCCTGTGTTGCTGGTCAGGGCCCGTAACTCCGCGAGGCTCTGGGAGACCCGGAAGAAAGTAACGGAAGATTCGCGGCAGGCATCATACTTCAGCTGGCTGCTGACAGGCGAGAAACCGGCCAGGGAGGTGAAGCTTTTTGACCTTGGCGGATACTTTGACAGACTCTTCAGGAAGCACTTCAGGGCAGCAAAGGAGCCTGAACTTGACACGGTTAAGCGGAATATCCTTTCCGAGAGCCTCGCCTCACTGCTTAAGGTGGCGGCTTTTGCAGGGGTGCTTATTTATGCGACGTCGCGGTACCTCAACTCTTCGATAACTGCAGGCGAGCTGGCAATGTATCTTGTGGCATTCCGGCAGGCTCTTGTATATCTTCGCGATGCTGTCACCGGTTATTCGGGACTTAACGAGAACAGGATCTTTCTCGATGATCTTTTCAGCTTCCTCGATCTGAAGCCTGATATGGAGGGTGTTGCTCCTGCTCCTGCTCCGGAATCATTCAGGGAGATTGCAGCTGAGCATGTATCATTCACATATAAGGGAGGTTCGCGGCCGGCGCTTCAGGATGTTTCTGTAAGGATAAAACATGGTGAGAAGGTAGCCATCGTCGGGCCCAACGGTTCGGGAAAAACTACCCTTGTGAAGCTTCTCTGCCGGCTTTATGACCCCGATCAGGGACGAATATTGGTCAATGGTGCGGATGCAGCAGCCATTGAACCCGGGTCATACCGGAGCCTTTTCTCAGTTGTGTTTCAGAATTTCATGCTCTATTACCTGAGCGCAGGTGACAACATCAGGCTGGGAGAGGGGGTTCAGCCGGCAGTCAGCAGTCAGCAGTCAGCAGTTGGCAGTCGGCAGTCAGCAGCCGGCAGTGGACTGTCAGCAGTCAGCAGCCGCCAGTCAGCAATGGGCAGTCAGCAGCCGGCAGACGACAACCTCCGGCGTGCGGCATCGGCGGCCGGCATATCGGATCTCCTCGGATCTCTTCCTGAAGGTTATGATACGATGCTGGGTCATCACACCGAAGGCGGCCGTGAGCTGAGCTGGGGCGAGTGGCAGAAAATAGCGATTGCAAGGGCTGTTTACCGCAAATCACCGGTTCTGATCCTCGATGAGCCTTCCTCGTCCCTTGATGCAGACTCCGAATACGGGATCTTCTCCGACCTCTCACGCATAACCGGAGGAAGGACATGTATCTTTATAAGCCACAGGCTTTCAAATGTGCGCGATGCTGACCGGATCATCGTGCTCGATGCCGGGAGGGTCGTGGAGACCGGAACCCACGATGAGCTGATGGACGCAAAGGGAAGGTATTTTACAATGTTCACAAGGCAGAAATCAATGTACAGATGACCGGTACGGACAGTGAATTGCCGGCTGAAAGCACCGGCGGGCTTCAGCGGTCAGTAAGGTTGCTGCTATTGCTGGGCAGAACCGATTTCTCAGCTGACCTGAAGAGACAGATTTCGGAAGAGATCAGAGCCTTTCCTGACTGGAAACTCTTTGCCGGGTTGGCTGTAAGGCATGGTGTAGCAGCGCTGATCTGGCAGAATCTATCTGATCTGGGGTATTCCGGAGTGGTTCCGGCGACGGAGAGAACCCTTCTTGAGGGATTGAGGTTCAAATCTATCGCCCGTGTTTCATGGGTCACCGGTGTTGCTGCCGGGGTGACATCCCTCCTCGAACGCGAAGGCATCAGGGTGGTTCTGCTTAAGGGTCTGGCCCTGGAACATACAGTCTACGGCTCGCGGGGACTTCGTCAGATGAGCGATGCCGATCTTCTTGTCGCTCCTTCCGATGCCCTGAGAGCCAGGGACATACTTATCAGGGAAGGATTCAGTTCAATGTCTCTGAAATCGCCGCTCTACAGGCACATTATCCTTGACCTCGGCAATCACCTCCCCGAACTGCACAGGGGAGGCATCTCCGTCGATCTGCACTTCAGGCTCTTCGGCCCGGAGGGCGAAGAGATGGTGCTGAATGCAATAAGGGACGCGGTTACTATTCCCGGAGTCGGAACATTCCGCGTTCTGCCGCCGATGACCGGATTCCTGGCTCTTGTGAACCATATTTACAAGCATGAAATTAAGGGGGAGTTTCAGCTGAGACTCTGGACGGACATTTATCTCCTGCTCGACAGGTATGGTGAAACTATCCTGACTTCGCAGCTCCCTTCTGCGGCAGAAGAAGCAGGCATAAGGGAAGAGACCTCTGCGGTACTCACGGTAATGGAACGGGTTTGGGGAGTAGAACTGCCTGAAGGAATGGCGGCTGAAAGCTCTGCGGCAGGGGCCATCGTGGCCAGGTTTATGCACAGACTGGCCCATCCGGGATCAGCTGAGTCCCTTAGCCAGAGAGAGTTCTTCATGAGAAATCTGAAGTCATTGAGAGGTCCGCGCAAAAAGCTGATCTTCATTCTTGGTGATATATTCCCATCCGTCGGATTCATGAAGAGGAGGTATAACTGCCGGACAAAAGTGGCAGCATTCCTGTTTTACCCTCACAGATTGGGTAAAATTCCGTGGATTTTAGGTCTTCTTCGGACAAAAAATTACGATAATTAATATTTATTTGTTGTAATCACTAAATAATTTCAATTTTTCTTGGAGACTAAAGAGATTTATTATTAAATTTATATCAGTCAAATTTTCTTTTTAGTCAATGTCATGTCAGGGCTTATTTAGATAATCGGTTAACAGATGCTAAAGAAGGGAGCTATGTGTCTGCAATTATTGGTGTTTAGGTTTTAACGGGCAAAGGGCGCTTCATCTGCGCAGTCTCGCTGCATGAACCGTGCTTTTGCGAATGCTGCCGGCACTTCCACGGCAGCTCTGCCCCGGATCATCGTGATCCGGGGCAGTTTTTTGTACGCCCGGCCTGCTGCTGTCCCCGGTTGCCTGCGGGGGGGGGGGGGCGCCATCGTTCTACAATGCTGTATGCCCTACGGGCAATTCAGCGGATATCATAGCCATATACAATGCTGTATGCCCTGCGGGCAATTAAGGGATATTTCTGTATTCCCTACGGGCAATATGACTATTGGGCGTAGCCCATAAAGCATTGTAGGCAAGGATTGTCATGGTATACGTTGCCCGTAGGGCATCAAGCCTTGTAGGGTTTTGTGACACCTTTATGCTCTAAAAGCATTATTTTTGTGCAAACAGCCCAGGAGATGAAAAGTGCTCTTTACCTATACAATACCCTCACACGCAGGAAGGAACTGTTCGAACCGCTTGCCCCGCCGTTTGCGGGAATGTATGTATGCGGTCCCACAGTCTACAGTGATTCACATCTCGGTCATGCCCGTCCTGCCGTAACTTTCGATGTGCTGTACAGGTACCTGATGCATCTGGGATACAAGGTTCGGTATGTGCGCAACATAACTGATGTAGGGCATCTCGAGAACGAAGAGGAGGGCACGGGTGAAGACAGGATCAGCCGTAAGGCCAGGCAGGAACATCTTGAACCCATGGAGGTGGTGCAGAAGTACATGAACAGTTTTCACACCGCGATGGAGAAGCTGAATACGCTTCCCCCTTCGATCGAACCACGTGCCACCGGCCACATCATCGAGCAGCAGCAACTGATCGAAAAGCTTATCGGCAGCGGTTACGCTTACGAAGTGAACGGTTCGGTCTACTTCGACGTAGAGAAATATGACAGCAGGCACAGATACGGAACCCTATCGGGGCGTGTTCTCGAAGATATGCGAGCGAACAGCCGGGCCCTTGAGGGGCAGGATGAAAAGAGGGGCCAGTTCGACTTCGCACTCTGGAAGAAGGCTTCACCCGGGCATATAATGAGATGGCCCTCGAAATGGAGCGATGGTTTCCCGGGATGGCATCTCGAGTGCTCGGTGATGAGCACAAAATATCTGGGAGAAACTTTTGATATCCATGGCGGCGGGATGGACCTGATCTTCCCTCACCACGAGTGCGAGATCGCGCAGAGCACCGCTGCCCAGGGACACCAGCCGGTACGCTACTGGGTGCATAACAATATGGTTACGATTAACGGCCAGAAAATGGCCCGGTCACTCGGCAACTTCATCACCCTCGAGGAGATGTTCGCCGGCTCGCACAAGCTGCTGGCAAGGGCATATTCACCCATGACTATACGCTTCTTCATGCTCCAGGCCCAGTACCGAAGCACCCTCGACTTCAGCAATGAGGCTCTGCTGGCCGCCTCACTGGGCCTGCAGAAGCTGATGACCGCGGAGAAGACGCTGGCCGGACTGGCGCCTTCAGAGAGTTCAACCGTCGATGTAAGCGGCATCGCCGCGAAGTGCTACGAGGCAATGAGCGATGACCTCAACACTCCGGTGGCGATAGCCCACCTCTTCGACGCAGTCAGAATCATAAACCTCGTCAACGACGGAAAGGAGAAGCTGTCGGCAGAGGACCTTGGTTCGCTGCGCGAGCTGTTCCGCATCTTTATTCATGATCTCTTTGGCCTCCGGGCGGAGGAGTCGGCCGGCAACGACAGGCTGGATGGGGTGCTCAAACTGCTGCTTGATATCAGGCAGGAGGCCAAGGCTAAGAAGGAGT
>CAZOHL010000115.1:0-8214 GCA_964579645.1 uncultured Rikenella sp.
CCTGATTGTAGCAGGGAAGGATTATTACAGTTTTGCCGATAACGGGGCGCTGTGAGACCGGCCCGGCTCATCCCGGGCTCCGGCTGATCCACGGGCACCGGCTCATCCCTGAAGCAGGCTGATCCCCGCGCCTTCCTTATAACTGCCGGGCAGCCAGCCTTACATCCGAATTGTCGGCACAGAGCTCCAGCAACTCAGCCACCGTCAGACCGGTGACCGGATGAACTGCGCCAGGAACCACCTCCATGAGCGGTTCAAGCACGAACCTCCGGTCTGCTATCTTCGGATGGGGAACCTCCAGCCCGGGAATGGATATGACCCGGTCCTCCCATAAAAGAATGTCTAGGTCAATTATGCGGGATTCATACTTGCCGCCACCGCTCCGCTTCCGCCCCATGCGCCCCTCTATAGACCTGAAAAGCTGAATGAGCTGCGCCGGACTGCGGTGGGTCTTTATAACAGCAACCATGTTCAGGAACTGATCATCGGCATCAAAACCCCATGGCTCCGTCTCCCAGACAGACGAAAGGGCGGTTATCTCTCCCGCCTCCCCGCTGAGCAGCTCCAGCGCACGCCGGAGTGAAGCATACCTGTCTCCCAGGTTACTTCCAAGACCAACTATTACCTCTGAACAGGCTGATAATTTCATCACATGCAATTCAGGCCTTTAAAGATGCCTGTTTTTTTTATAATTTGGTCACTTAATTCAACTTTGCAGAGATGAAAACCTTTCTAAAAATGGTCCTGGCTGTGATAGCAGGAATTATTATCACCAGCCTCCTCTTCTTCGTGGTAATGCTCTCGGTCTTCTCCGGGATGGCGGCAGCAGGAAAGAAATCGGTAACAATTCCAGAAAAAACCGTACTCGTTATAAAAACGGGGGCCCTGATACCAGACCGCTCACAGGGCAATCCATTTTCAATGATAGACCCCATGACTATGTCTCTTACCCAGACTCCCGGTCTTAACGAGATACTCAAAAATCTGAAAAAGGCTGCTGAAGATGAGAAAGTGGCCGGAATTCTCATTGAGAACGGCACCATGCCTTCCGGATGGGCAACAGCCGACGAACTGCGGGCTGCATTGCTTGAATTCAAAAAGAGCGGGAAATTCATTTACTCCTATTCAGATTACATGCTGATGCAGGAGAGCTATTTCATCTCCACAGCCGCTGATGCAATCTGGATAAATCCCACGTCAATGTTCGATTTCAAGGGGCTGGCCGCCGAAGTCACCTTCTACAAGGAAGCCCTTGAGAAACTCGGAGTTGATGTCCAGGTAATAAGACACGGCAAGTTCAAGGGCGCCGTTGAACCCTACATGCTCGACAAACTGAGCGACGAGAACCGCCTCCAGATATCGGAATACGTCGGGTCAATCTGGGAGCATGTGGTCAACTCTGTATCTGAGTCCCGCGGAGTGCCTGCTGAAAAGATAATGAGTCTTGCCGACTCGCTGGCAGGATATGACGCTGAACTTATGACCTCCGCAGGTCTGATTGACGGCACAATATACCGTGACCAGATGGAAGACAGCATCAGGGCGGCGGCAGGCATCGACACTGACGGGAAGATCAGCTACGTCTCCATGTCAAAGTATTCAAATGTCACCGTGAAGCACAGCGCACCCACAGGCAAGGATAAGATCGCGGTCCTCTTCGCAGAGGGCAGCATCGTCATGGGTGAAGGCGATGATACAAACATCGGCGGCAACAGGTATGCGGAGGAACTGCGAAAGCTCCGCCTCGACTCTACTGTAAAGGCAGTAGTATTCAGGGTCAACTCACGCGGTGGCAACGCAATAGCTTCGGACCAGATCTGGCGCGAGGTGGAGCTGACTGACAAAGTCAAGCCTGTTGTGGTCTCAATGGGTAACTATGCCGCCAGCGGAGGTTACTATATCGCCGCCGCTGCCCGGAAGATAATGGCATCACCGGTAACCGTAACCGGGTCAATAGGAGTCTTCGGACTTATCCCCAACGCCCAGACTCTTCTTGACAACAAACTGGGAATCAGCTCAGATGTGGTGCGTACCAACGCACACTCTGACTCACCCTCGCTGACACGTCCGCTCAGCGCCTTTGAAAAGGATGCCCTTCAGGGTAATGTAGAACGTACATACAGGACCTTCACCGGTGTTGTTGCGGCAGGCAGGGATATGAGCCAGCCTGCAGTTGACAGCATCGGGCAGGGCCATGTATGGAGTGGTGCCGATGCAGTCCCGATCGGACTCGTTGACTCGTTCGGCGGGCTCAGCGACGCAATAAGGGAAGCTGCAACCCTGGCAGGACTCGAAGAGTACAGGACAATAGAAAAACCAGAGGCTTCAGATTTTTACACGAAACTTCTGAAGGAACTTACCGGTGACATCAGGGCAAAGGCCATCCGCAAGGAACTGGGTGAAGTCTCAAGGTATTACTTCGACCTGAAGGAGATCATCTCCTCCGGAGGAATACAGGCTGCAATGCCATATTACCTGGAAATACGCTAGTATGATAATGCCGGGGAAGCTCTTCCTGCGGGCTGCCTCAATTATCTACGGCATGGCCGTGGCTGTGAGGAACTGGCTGTATGACCTCGGAATATTACGCAGCCATTCATTCCGTTTGCCGGTTATCTGCCTGGGCAATATCACTGCAGGAGGTACGGGCAAGACACCCCATGTAATTTACCTGGCAGAAAAACTTTCATCAATAGCTCCGGTTGCAGTGCTCAGCCGCGGATATCTGCGCAGGAGCCGCGGGTTCAGGAGAGTAACCGCTGACAGCTCCACTGCACTCTCGGGAGACGAGCCGCTGCTCATGGCACAGAATCTTCCGCAGGTACAGGTCTTTGTTGACCGTGACAGGGTAAATGGCATCAGGGAAATTATGAGAACTATCCCCGGTGCCTCAGTGGTGATACTTGACGACGGCTTCCAGCACAGGGCGGTCAGAGCCGGGATGAATATAATACTGACAGACTGGACAAGGCTGATGACCCGCGATCGTCTTCTGCCCCTCGGAATGCTACGTGAGCATATCAGGGCAGTCAGAAGGGCCGATGCGGTTATAGTGACCAAAACCCCGGATGCGGCCCCGGCCTCAGCAAGGGAAGAGGTCAGGAAAGAGCTCATGGCAGCAGGCGTTTCAGTTCCCGTCTTCTTCACCTCTCTCGCTTACGGGCAGCCCCACCGACTGTTCACCGACAACACCGGTGAAATACAGCGAACCACCTCCGTCCTGCTCGTGACCGGGATAGCAAATCCTGCACCACTCTCAGACTACATCCGGAGCATTGCTGGCCAGGTCACCCGGCTGACCTTCCCTGATCATCATGCTTTCACACCGGCAGATATCGGCACAATTACCTCAGCCTTCGATTCGATAAACGGGCCTGACAAAATAATTGTAACCACTGCAAAGGATGGCGTCAGGTTAAAAGAAATCATTAATATTGCAGACCATGTCAGGCAGGCATTGCATTATCTGCCAGTCAGGGTGCAATTCATTGAAAATGAAGACTTATTTCTAAATAAAGTTTACTCCTATGCTGGAAAAAATAATTAAAACCGCTGATTTCCTGGCCTCTAAAGGGATTAAGGATCCTGATGCAGGTATTGTTTTGGGAACAGGACTGGGCGGTCTAACGGCAGAGATTGATATACAGGTTGAGATCCCATACAAGGATATTCCCGATTTTCCCGTTTCAACGGTGCAGGGCCATGCCGGCAAACTGATCTACGGCGATTTCGGCGGAAAGAAAGTGGTTGCCATGAAGGGTCGTTTCCACTATTACGAGGGTTACGGTTCAGAACAGGTCACTTTCCCGATCAGGGTCATGAAGGAACTGGGGATAAGGGCGCTGTTCCTGTCCAATGCTGCTGGTGGAGTCAATCCGAAATTCAGGATTGGCGATATTATGATCCTGGAAGATCATATCTGCCTGGTTGCCAATCCGCTGATCGGTCCCAACGATGACCGGATCGGTCCCCGTTTTCCGGACATGAGCCAACCCTATGACATTAAACTCATCGAGAAGGCAGAAACGATTGCTGCCAGCCTTAATATACCTGTCACCAGGGGAGTTTACCTCTCGACAACCGGTCCCACTTTCGAGACTCCGGCAGAATACAGGTTTTTCCGGATAATCGGGGCTGATGCCGTGGGAATGTCAACAGTGCCTGAGGTGATCACTGCAAGGCATATGAATCTTCCTGTTTTTGCTGTCAGTATCATCACTGACCTGGGCGTTGAAGGGAAGATCGAGTACACAACCCATGAATCGGTCCAGGCAGCTGCCGAACACAGCGAAGAGAAGATGACACGCATCATGAAGGAGCTCATCGCAGCTATGTAACATTGCACTGACAGGTTGATAATGATTATATTGACACTTGCCCGGCCAGACCAGCCGGGCATTTCTCATTATTGCCAATACCTGTTCACCTGTAAAGAAGGGCGCAGGTCTTCTTCCAGCGACGACATGATCCTGCAGTATTGAATGATTCGGCAATTATCATGTATAATCCTGCCGGCAACCGGGCACCAGTGTCCGAAAGACCATCCCATACGAACCGGGCAGCTTCATCAGCCGTAACTCTTTCAGCCAGCCTCCTTACCGGATATCCCCGGTCATTGAAGACAGTCACAGTAATTACATTCTCCTCCCCTCCCGGGAAAACATCCGCGGAGACCAGGTCCTCCACCCCGTCGCCGTCAGGCGAAATCCTTGGGGATGAGAGAGAAAGGCCTTCGCTCCCGTCGGCATCACCGATGATCACCGAATTTGGCGCACCGGGTGTACCGTAACCGCACACACCTGATGCTGAATGCCAGTTGGATGCAACATCAGATGCAAAAGCTGGAGAGACCTTTTCAAGCGCCACACCTTGGGTGCCTGACATAAAGATCATATGCATGCCGGGATCGTAATCAACCCTGTCAATTATGTGCAGGCTCCTGTCATAGAGTATCAGGGTGCCACCGTCATCAGGCAGCGACGGCAGGTGGTCAGCACGGAATACAGACATTTCATCACCGCACGGGTAGGCTGAAGCGAACTCCTCCCTTCCTGTCGTGAGTGCCACACATGCTCCCGGCAGGAGCTGACGGTGCAGCCGTGTTATGGCCGTTGCCGCCGCCTTGCTGCTGCCGGCGAGCATCAATGCAGACAGGTCGAATATTTTACCCGAATTGTTAAACAGTTCCAGGTACTCACTGCACTCAGGTGCAGGGTCAGGCATCAGCTCATTGAACATGATCTCACCCGGCGCCGGATCAGAAGGAAGGCCTGTCTTTATCTCGCCTGAACAGGGCTGATTCCCGGCAAAGTCAGCCAAAGCCGGGGCGATCTGCATTGTCACCACAGTTCCAGGGTCAATCTCATCCGCCAGGGTTACCATAACCATGCGATCCGCCGGATCACCTGACACGGCCGGTATTGTCTCCCTGCCGTCGGCCAGCCATGGCCCTGACCCCTCCAGTATAACTGATTCGTCAAAGAGCACTGCCACCAGCCCGGGCGCCATGGGCCAGGCAGCGATTACTGACGGGCACCTCGCGTCAGTAACAATGGTTACAATTGAGTTTGCCCTGCCGGGTGTGCCACCCGAGGGATCTGTCGAAGGACTCCAGGAATAGGGTTCATGAAACGGATTATCCGTGTCAGTGAGTTCGGCTGACCAGCCTCCGCCTGAGCGGGGCCCGTCACCCAGAAACTCCGGGCCGTAGCTTACAGCATGTATCAGGATTCCGGCAGGGGTTCGCAGTGCTATAAGCTCTCCTGCATCATTCAGTGACGGGAAAGATTTGACCGCTTCGGTCCTTCCATAGCGCAGAAGGTCATTCCTGCTTCCTGTGGAACACAGTAAGATCCGCTCAGCGGGAGCTATGACACCTTCAGGCAGATACGCCGTATCATTTCCTGCAATAAGCATGATGCCCTTCAGCGCCAGGGTATCCCTGCTCCTGCTGAATATCTCGAGGTACTCGCGCTCAGGCAAGCCTCGTGACGGGGTAGGGTCAGCCATTATCTCGGTAATGACAATGCCTCCCGTTACCGGGAAAGCAAACTCAGTACTGCCCGTCTGTGCCGTAACAGACAGATACAATGGCAATAGCGGCAACAGTATAATCTTTTTCATGCAGCGGGACTAAAAAAGGATTAAATTTGTCGCACTTTTCTCTTAATAAAGTTCGGACAATTTTTTCAAAACAAGAAATAAATGAAAGTAGCAGTTGTCGGTGCAACCGGAATGGTTGGCAGAATGATGCTTAAAGTTCTCGAAGAGAGGCAGTTCCCTGTTGACAGGCTTTTTCCGGCAGCATCGGAGCGTTCAGCCGGCAAGGAGGTGATCTTTCGCGGCAAGCCGGTAAAAGTTGTGAGTGTCATGGAAGCCGTCGAAGCAGTTCCTGACGTTGCGCTCTTCTCCGCAGGAGCATCGGTCTCGAAGGAATGGGCTCCTGTCTTCGCCGAGAACGGCACCACTGTAATTGACAACTCCTCCGCATGGAGAATGGAGAAGGGAATTCCGCTTGTGGTGCCCGAGATAAACGCTGCTGCAATCACTTCTGAGACACGGATCATAGCCAACCCCAATTGCTCGACGATACAGATGCTGATGGCAATTGCTCCCCTCCACAGGGAGTATGGCATCAGAAGGCTTGTGATCTCAACCTACCAGTCAGTGACCGGCACCGGCGTAAGAGCGGTATCGCAACTCGAAAACGAGAGGCGCGGTCTGAGCGGAGAGATGGCTTACCCTTACCCTATCGACCTCAACTGCATCCCGCAGTGCGACGTCTTCCTCGACAACGGCTACACCAAAGAGGAGATGAAACTGGTCAACGAGACACGCAAGATACTGAATGATGAAGAGATACGGGTCACCGCCACGGCTGTAAGGGTCCCGGTGACAGGAGGACATTCCGAGGCTGTAAACATCGAATTCATACGCGAATTCGACCTTGACAGGGTAAGGATCCTCCTCTCCTCGACACCGGGAGTGATGCTCTATGATGATCCATCACAGAACAAATACCCGATGCCGCTCACGGTACATGACCATGACGAGGTATTCGTAGGGCGTTTAAGGCGTGATTTCTCGCAGGAAAAAACCCTCAACATGTGGGTTGTGGCTGACAACATACGAAAGGGTGCTGCAACCAACGCGGTTCAGATAGCTGAATACATGATGTCGGCACGCCTGCTTAAATGACAGGCTCCTCAGAATCAAACAGAAATTTATTGTAGGGATAACGCTGCACGTGTATCTTCCTTACCTCGGCGTAAAGCATACGTCTCAGCTCATCAAGATTATCACGTTTTTTTGCCGAGATGAAGACAGTCAGCCGACCGCCTTCGCCTGCCATCCATGTCTTCTTAAGGTCTTCCAGTGACAGGTTCTCACGTTTCACCGGGGTAAGGTCATACTCGTCCCTGCGGGTAAAAGTAAACAGGTCCGTCTTGTTGAAGACAAGAACTGTCGGTTTGTTGAGTGATCCAAGTTCCCGGAGAGTGGCATTGACAACTTCCACCTGCTCTTCGAAACCGGGGTGGGAAATATCAATTACATGAAGCAGCAGGTCTGCCTCCCTCACCTCGTCGAGGGTCGACTTGAACGACTCCACCAGGTCATGAGGCAGCTTGCGGATGAAACCAACCGTGTCAGAGAGAAGAAAGGGCAGATTGCCCAACACCACTTTCCTGACTGTGGTGTCGAGTGTGGCAAACAGCTTGTTCTCGGCGAACAGGTCGGTCTTGCTGATCTGGTTCATCAGGGTCGACTTTCCCACGTTTGTGTAACCGACAAGGGCAACCCTGACCATCATCTCCCTCCCCTTTCGGCGGGTATTCATCTGGGTATCGATCTTCTTGAGCTGCTCCTTGAGCTTTGTTATCTTGTCACGGATTATACGGCGGTCAGTCTCTATTTCTGTCTCACCCGGTCCGCGCAGCCCGATGCCTCCCCGCTGACGTTCAAGGTGCGTCCACATACCGGTAAGTCTCGGGAGAAGGTACTGGTACTGGGCGAGCTCCACCTGGGTGCGGGCATGCGAGGTACGGGCCCTTCCCGCAAAAATGTCAAGTATGAGATTGGTGCGGTCGATGATGCGGCAATTGAGATCCTTCTCGATATTGCGCATCTGGCTGGGGGTAAGCTCATCATCGAAGATTGCAAGCGTGATATCGCTGGCAGCTACAAATGCAGCTATCTCTTCAATCTTCCCCTTAT
>CAZOHL010000116.1:0-8189 GCA_964579645.1 uncultured Rikenella sp.
AGAGCCGTTTTCATGACTTTTATGATCGATTGTTGAATAACTTTGTGCAAATTTATAAAAAAAGCAGACGGTTATCAGGTTTGTCGAAATAAAATGAGGCAGGAGAACATCTACGATCTTCTCAGTAAAAATCTGGGTTACCTGCCTACGCAGGACCAGTCTGACTGCATGCGTCTGCTGTCAGGGTTCGTCGTAAACAACACCAATGACGTTATCTTCCTGATAACCGGATATGCAGGTACCGGGAAGACCAGCGTCATTGCCTCGCTGGTAGCCACCCTGAATACACTCCGCCAGAAATCGGTTCTGCTGGCACCAACCGGCAGGGCAGCCAAGGTGCTCAGGTCTTACACCGGTATGGAGGCCTACACAATTCACCGTAAGATCTACAGGCAGAAATCTGCTACTGACGGGGTAGGCAAATTTGTCCTTGACCGCAACCTTCACAAGGATACTTTCTTCATTGTTGATGAGGCTTCAATGATACCCGATGAGTCATCGGAAGGTTCGATGTTCGGCAGTGGCCGTTTGCTGGATGATTTGCTTGAGTATGTTTATACGGGGACTGACTGCAAGCTGATTCTCGTCGGAGATGTGGCTCAGCTTCCCCCGGTCGGATCGGTAGTCAGCCCTGCACTTGATGAGAATGTGTTGCGTGGCACGGGTTTCGCCCTGGAAGCGTTTGAGCTTCGTCAGGTGATAAGGCAGAGCGAAGGATCAGGGATACTGATGAATGCCACAGCCGTCCGGCAGCAGGTAAGTGACGGCGACCTGTCTGTGCCGGAACTTGTTCTTCATGGATACAGTGACATCGTACGGCTGGGAGGTGCCGAACTTATTGATATACTGACAGAGGCTTATGACAGGTGCGGTACTGACGGCGCAATTGTGGTTGTCAACTCGAATAACCTGGCTAACAGGTATAACCATGGCATCCGCAACAGGGTCTTCTTCCGCGAGGAGGAGATAAGCACCGGTGACATCATTATGGTTGTCAAAAACAACTACTACTGGCTTAAGGAAGAAGAAAGCACCTCTTTCATCGCTAACGGCGATATTGCCGAAGTGAGGAGGATAAGCAAGTACGAAGAGATGTACGGGATGCGGTTTGCTGACATGACGCTCTGGTTTCGTGATACTGAACTGGAAATTGAGGCAAAGGTTATGCTTGACACGCTGATGATGAGCACTCCGTCATTGTCACCCGAGAAGTCACGCGAACTGTATTTTGCCGTTCTGGCAGACCACCCGGGTATCAAATCGAAGAGGAAACAGTATGAGGCAGTGAGGGATGATCCCTATTACAACGCACTCCAGATCAAGTTTGCCTACGCTGTAACATGTCATAAGTCACAGGGAGGACAGTGGGAAAGGGTCTTCATTGACCAGGGAATGTTCAACAGGCAGGAACCGACAATCGATTACCTCCGATGGTTCTATACGGCTCTCACGAGAGCGACGGACAAGGTTTACCTGGTCAATTTTCCGGACAGATATTTCAGGCAATAGCCATTTGGCAAAAGGCAGCAGTGACGCAGCCGTTTATTATATTTGCGAATTCTCTGTCCGGTGGAAATAATCGGGAAACTAACATACCGCAGGATATTCCTCTTCTGGGGGCCGCTGGCGCTGACGTGGCTGATGATGGCCTTCGAGCAGCCTCTCCTGATAGCCTTTATAGCAAGGCTGGGCGATGCGAAAGTAAACCTGGCAGCCTTCGGCATCGCCGGATCATTTGCAATGATCTTCGAAGCTCCGGTAATTATGCTTATGAGTACCTCCACAGCCCTGGTCACAGGACAACATTCGTACAGAAAGCTGAAGCACTTCGCAGATTTGCTTAATTCAGGCGTAACCCTTGTTCAGATGGTAATGCTCATCCCTCCGGTTTTCAGGTTCATCGTCATTGAACTGATGGGAGTGCCTGAAGAGGTTGCCCGGATTGCCCATACGGCACTGCTCATCTTCCTGCCATGGGCGGCATCGATCGGATACAGGAGATTTTACCAGGGAATCCTAATCAGGAATAATCTTACCAGGCGAGTCACATACGGAACCATGGTGAGGATGACTGTAATAATAACAGCAGGCATGCTGCTCTATTCCGCAGGCGTCAGGGGTGCTTATGTTGGTGCAGGAGCAATGTCACTAGCGGTCCTATCCGAGGCAATAGCAACGAGATTGATGGCGGCATCCGCCGTCAGGGCACTGGTCAGCAGGGATGACACGGAGAACGGACATCTCAATCTGAGAAATATTTCAAGATTTTATTATCCCTTGGCACTGACTTCGCTGCTCTCACTCGGAGTGCATCCTTTCGTGACGTTCTTCCTGGGCAGGAGCGCCATGGCGGTGGAATCCCTTGCCGTGCTGCCGGTGGTGAATTCACTTGTGTTTATTTTCAGAAGTATTGGCCTGTCATACCAGGAGGTAGTGATAGCCCTTATAGGGAAACAGAGACAGAATTTCAGCCTGCTCCGGAATTATGCGGTCCTGCTTGGATCAGTGGTGACGGTACTCATAGCATTAATTGCCTTTACCCCGCTGGCTGATATGTGGTTCACCGGCTTCTCAGGCCTTGACAGGGAACTTGCCGGTCTGTCATACCTTCCGCTGAGGATAATGATACTGCTTCCGGCACTGACAGTTTTGCTGAATTTTCAGCGCTCACTGTTTGTTGTCAACGGCACAACAGGACCAATCTCGGCAGCAACAGCCATCGAGCTCATAGGGATAATTGCCGTTCTGCTGGTGTGCGTGATATTCCTTGACATGGTGGGAGTGGTAGCCGCCTCAATAGCATTTGTGGCAGGAAAAGGGATGTCAACCCTGTATCTTTTGCCAGGGCAGAATGCAATTGTAAAGAGGTGGAGGGTACAGGCATTTTGCTGAATTCAATGTGTATATTTGTGTGAGAGAATCAATTTCACTGCCATGAAATCATACCGTAAGGAATTCTGGATTGAAACGCTGCATCGCAGGGATTATGTCAATATTACACGCCAGGTGGAAAAATGCCTGGAAGAGAGTGGCATCAGGGAAGGACTCATCCTGATCAATCCGATGCACATAACTGCGAGCGTTTTCATAAATGATGACGACAGCGGGTTGCATAATGACTTCGAAGAGTGGCTGGAAAAGCTCGCTCCGGAGAATCCGCATTCACAGTACAGGCACAACAGTTTCGAAGACAACGCCGATGCACATATGAAGCGGCAGCTAATGGGACGTGAAGTGGTGGTTGCTGTGACCAACGGGCGGCTTGACTTTGGCCCGTGGGAGCAGATATTCTACGGTGAGTATGACGGAATGAGGAGGAAGCGAGTCCTGGTGAAGATAATCGGAGAATAGGCAGTAGGCAATAGGCATCAGGCAGGAGTGTTGACAAATTATGCCATAACGGCATGACCATCAGCTATTTCACTACTGCCTATTGCCTACTGCCTATTGCCTATTGCCTGTTACAATTTCATATCCTCAATGACGGCATCAATCCGTTTATCAAGTTGCTGCCACAGTTCCTCGAACTGAGAAGATTCCTTCATACTTGTATTGGCACTGAAATAGAACTTGATTTTTGGTTCTGTTCCTGAGGGGCGAACCGAAATTTTTGTACCGTCGGCGAGGAAGAACTGAAGGACGTTTGACTTTTCAAAGTCAAGGGGAGTCGTGACCCCGGTGGCCGGATCAGTTGAGACAAGCAACTGGTAATCATCGATCCTTGCCACCCTGCTGCCTGCAATGCTGGCAGGCGGATTGGTGCGGTAGCCTTCCATCATGCCCTTGATCTCAGCTGCTCCTTCAGCACCTTTCCTGACTACATTGACCAGTTTCTCCCTGTAAAGTCCGTATTCTGCATATATATCCAGCAACAGTTCCCATATAGATTTGCCGCGGTCGGCTGCCCATGCTGCAGCCTCTGCGATGAGGGCGCATGATGCCACCCCGTCTTTATCCCTTACGTAATCGCCCGGGAGGTAGCCGAAGCTCTCCTCACCACCACCGATATATTTTTCCTTTCCTTCGAGATCACGCATAAGTGCTGCAAAGAACTTGAATCCGGTAAGCACGTTGTAGCACCTGACCCCGTTTTCAAGAGCTATTGCGTCAAGCAGGCCCGAGGTCACTATTGTTTTGATAATGTATTCATTACCCTTAAGTTCCCCATTTATTTTCTTCTGCGAGATTATGTACCATGTCAGCAGGGCTCCTGTCTGGTTCCCGTTCAGCAGCACAAATTCGCCGGATGGTTTTCTCACCGCAATTCCAAGGCGGTCGGCATCCGGGTCGGTAGCCATTACGAGATCAGCATTCTTCTCACGAGCCAGGCCGAGGGCCATTGCCAGTGCATCCGGCTCTTCGGGGTTCGGTGACCTCAGGGTGGGGAAGTTGCCGTCAGTAATACTCTGCGCTTCAACTGAATAAACGTTATTGAAACCGTACATTTTCAGTAGCTGCGGGACCATTTTGTAACCGGTGCCATGTAGGGGTGTATAAACGATACCCATGTCGGAATTCCGCCTGATTATCTCAGGATTGAGGCTCAGTTTCAGAACTTCGTCGAGGTACTTTTTATCAGTCTCCTCGCCAAGCATTATGATCTTTGAAGGGTCTCCGCCGCCTGCAATTTCAGTCACTGACTTTATGCTCCGCACCTCATCGATAATTCCCTTATCGTGCGGTGAAACAACCTGTCCGCCGTCATTCCAGGAAACCTTGTACCCGTTGTACTCCTTCGGGTTGTGAGAGGCTGTTATTATGACGCCGGCGTCACAGCCGTACAGCCTGATTGCATAGGACAGTTCAGGCGTCGGCCTCAGTGACTCGAACAGGTATGCGGTGAAGCCGTTTGCCGTAAAGATGTCAGCAGCAACTTTTGCGAAATAGCTGCTGTTGTTGCGGCAGTCGTATGCAATTGCAACCTTTATGGAGGAGGTATCGGCGGCATGTTTTTTCAGGTAGTTTGACAGTCCCTGTGTTGCCATCCCCAGGGTGTAGCGGTTCATCCTGTTGGTGCCGGCGCCCATAATGCCGCGAAGCCCGCCTGTACCGAACTCAAGGTCCTGATAGAAAGCATCAATCAGAGCCTTCTCGTCGTGGTCCATCATATGCTTTACCTCGCTGCGGGTAGGTTCGTCAAACTCTTCTCCGAGCCATGCTGAAGCTTTTTTCCTGATTTCTTCGATGTTGATCATAGTCTGTCGATTTTTGAGATACAGTTTTTAAGGCTTGTGCGCCAATGCGGTATTGTGAGATTGTATGCTTCTTTTATGCTTGTTTTGTCTAGCACGCTGTATGCCGGTCTTTTTACCTTTGAGGGCCATGCTGAGCTCCTGACGGGAATGACAGCGCACTGAGACTGTGCTTCCCTGATAATCTCACAGGCAAGGTCATACCAGCTGCAGACGCCTTCATCCGAATAGTTGAAGATACCCGGGACGAAGTTGTGCTTGTTGCGGATCACGCCGCTGATAATTTCCATAATGGCATTTGCAAGGTCGGCAGCGTAAGTCGGTGAACCCACCTGGTCAAAGACCACGCTGATGTCTTGCGACGAACCCGCCTTGCGGAGAATGGTTTTGACGAAATTGTTTCCGTAGGAAGAGTATAGCCATGATGTCCTGATGATCATTGTGTTAGGCCAGGCAATTGCAGCCTTTTCACCTCCCAGTTTGCTGCGCCCGTACGCTGATGCAGGTGAGGGAAAGTCATCCTCGGTATAGGGGACAGGGCTGTTGCCGTCGAAGACATAATCAGTTGAGATGTGAATGAGCCTGCAGTCGGTTCCACTGAGGGCGCTGACAATATTTATCACCCCTCCGGCATTGATCAGGGTTGCCAGCTTTTCCTCTTCCTCAGCTTTGTCTACTGCAGTGTAGGCGGCACAGTTGATGATCCATGAAGGATCGGCTGACTTAATGAAAGCAGCCGTTGCCCCGGCATCGGTTATATCAAGTTCGCCGGTATCGGTGAAGATGAATTCATAGCCACTGTAACGGGCTGACAGTTCCCTGATTTCGCTTCCAAGCTGTCCGGAAGAGCCGGTCACCAGAATGGTTGTCATAAGCTGAAGATGAAGTTCGTTGAAATATCCCTGAAGAACGGCTGTTTCATGTCTTTGGGACTTATGACCGGAGTTTCTCCGCCAAGCATCCAATCAATACCCAGTGCAGGGTCCAGGGCATTTATTCCCCGTTCATGCGCAACCGAGTAGGTGTTGTCACACTTGTAAAGTACTATTGCCCTCCCGCTGAGAACCGAGAAGCCGTGGGCAAATCCTTTCGGAATGAGGAACTGAAGTTTCTTTTCAGAGTCAATTATAAGCCCGAACCATTTTCCGAATGTTGGGGAGCCTCTGCGGATATCAAGAGCAACGTCATAAATCTGCCCTTCGATCACCCTTATCAGTTTTGCCTGGGCAAACGGTTCCTCCTGGTAGTGGAGTCCGCGGATTACACCCCTGGTGGAACTTGACTCGTTGTCCTGGACAGGTTCGTAGACAATTTCGTTATTACTGTATTTAAGCTTGTTATAACTCTCGAAGAAATACCCGCGGGCATCATAGAAGACATCAGGTTCAATAATAAGCAGGCCCGGGAAATCAGTCTTGTGTACTTTCATTGTCAGACCTGTTCGTTTGC
Organism: uncultured Rikenella sp.; assembly: GCA_964579645.1. Lineage (GTDB taxonomy): Bacteria > Bacteroidota > Bacteroidia > Bacteroidales > VadinHA17 > SR-FBR-E99. The sequence goes on from CAZOHL010000116.1 coordinate 6,642, forward strand.
CACTTTCATAAGATACTGTCCGTATTGGCTCTTGGCCAGTGGTTTGGCCAGTTCGACAAGTTTCTCCCTGGTTATGAAACCATTTTTGTAAGCTATTTCCTCTATACAGGATGCACTGAGTCCCTGTCTTTGCTCCAGAGTTGCAATGAAGTTGGAAGCCTGCAGTAGGCTGTCGAAGGTTCCTGTATCAAGCCATGCCATTCCGCGTCCCAGTAGTTTTACATCCAGTTTGCCTTCCTGAAGGTAGAGCCTGTTCAGGTCCGTTATTTCAAGTTCTCCGCGTGGTGAGGGTTTGAGGTTTCGTGCCCGCCCTGCAACAGTGTTATCATAAAAATAAAGACCTGTCACTGCATAGTTTGATTTCGGCTTTTGTGGTTTTTCCTCTATGCTTACAGCCTTCAGGTCAGAGTCGAACTCAACAACCCCGTAACGCTCGGGGTCATTTACAGCATACCCGAAGACCACGGCACCTTCCTTCAGGGTGGCAGCCTGCTTGAGTATGCTGCCGAAACCATGGCCGTAAAAGATGTTATCACCCAGTATCATGCAGACATGATCATCACCGATGAAGTCTTCCCCTATAATGAATGCCTGGGCGAGGCCGTCAGGGGATGGTTGCTCGCGGTAGGTAAAGTTCATTCCGAGCCTTGATCCGTCACCGAGCAATGCCCTGAAACTTGGCAGGTCACGCGGAGTTGAGATTATAAGCACATCGCGGATTCCTGCCAGCATCAGTGCTGAAAGAGGGTAATAAATCATGGGCTTGTCATACACTGGCAGCAGCTGTTTTGAAATGGCTTCAGTGATCGGATGAAGCCTTGTGCCGGATCCGCCGGCAAGGATAATTCCTTTCATCAGCAAATATTTAGTTACACAGATGACAAAAATAGGAAAAAGAGCTAATCGGAACAGCGGCTATGATGCTTCTGCCGCTTTTAATTCTTATATCCTGAAAATCTGTTCTTTGTTCAACGCCGGATCAAAAAAATAATTATCTTTGCAACCTGTTTTTAATCAACATAATGTCTAACTTATTAAGTTTCAATTAATTTATTAAAGATGAGTGAAATTAATGAAAACGCCGGCAGCATTGCAAACGAAGAGGTCAACGTGAATGAGACCGGAGCGGAAGCAGCAAAGGCTAAAGAAGTTGTGGTTGAATCAGCAGGCGAGATGGCTGCTGAGGAACAGCCCATTCTGAAGGAAAAGAAAGAAAAAAAGGTGAAGGCTGAAGTATCAGCAGCAGCAGCAGTGACACCTGAAGAGTTTGACTGGGATTCATATGAAAAGGATGGTTTTTTATCAAAGAGGAGCCGTGCCGACCAGGAGAAGCAGTATGAAGAGACCCTTTCAACTGTGGCAGTTGATGAGGTTGTAGATGGTACAGTAATTTCAATGAATAACCGTGAAGTGGTTATCAACATCGGGCAGAAGTCCGAGGGTGTGGTGAGCCTTAACGAATTCCGCTATAATCCCGACCTCAAGGTAGGTGACAAGGTAGAGGTCTATGTTGAGAGCCAGGAAGACAAGAAGGGACAGCTGGTTCTT
>CAZOHL010000117.1:0-8119 GCA_964579645.1 uncultured Rikenella sp.
TCAGTTGCAGGTTCCCCCTGGCAGGGATCACCGAAGGTAATCCCTCTTTCTCCGCAAGTGACAATACAGGCCGTACTGCTGCAAGGCAGTACGGCTTCTGTTTTCAGGACTTCGCCGAGGTAGCTTGCTAATGAGGCGAAGGAATGAGAACAGAAGTGCAAGCGCGGAGCGGATACCTGTATTGTCAGTTGCAGGTTCCCCCTGGCAGGGATCACCGAAGGTAATCCCTCTTTCTCCGCCAGCCGGCGGAGAGTAATCCCCTGATCACCTCAGTGGATCACCGACGGTAATCCCATAATCTCTCCTATCTTTGCATCAACAACCTGATCATGATTAAAAACGTCCCCCTCGAGGTTACAGTACCTGCAACTCTGATGCCCTTCCTGCTTAACTCACTGCCAGGAAAGAGCCGTGACAATGTCAAGTCGCTTCTCCGTCATCGCCAGGTAAACGTAAATGGTGAGCCGGTAACCCGTTTCAACCATGAACTGCGGCCTGGAGACCTGGTGACAATCTCTGACACAAGGCATACAGGCGGGCTGATGGCGCGCAACATGCGACTTGTCTACGAGGATGAGCACCTGATAGTTATCGACAAGAACGCAGGGCTTCTCTCGATGGCTTCCGACAACGAAAAATACCTCACCGCCTATAATATTCTCAGCACATTCGTTAAGAGCCAGAACCCGTCAAACAGGATATTCATAGTGCACCGCCTCGACCGTGACACCTCCGGGCTGATGATGTTCGCCCGCAGTGAAAAGGTGCAGAGCCTCCTGCAGCGCGACTGGAAACACAATGTCACTTCCAGGACTTATGTTGCCCTTGTGGAAGGTGAGGTTACCGAACCGGAGGGTGTCATAAAATCATATATTTATGAGAGTAAGGCACTGGTCATGCACTCGACACGGAACCCGGAAAAAGGCGAGCTGGCAATCACAAAATTCAGGAAATTGAAAAGCGGAAAGGATTATTCCCTGCTGGAGGTGACCCTTGAAACTGGAAAAAAGAACCAGATCAGGCTTCATATGCAGGAAATGGGCCACAGCATAGCAGGTGACAGAAAGTACGGAGCCGCTTCAAGTCCTATCGGAAGGCTGGGTCTCCATGCCAGCGTACTTGCATTCATTCACCCGGTTACCGGGAAGGAGATGCGTTTCGAATCAAAAATACCTGCGAAATTCAGGCGAATGGTTTAACAACCCGCACCCCGGACCTGAAGGTTCAGGTACACCATAACCATGGAATACCTGGGGGGAAGAGGAAAAAGCAATTCAGAAGGGCCAGAAGTTATTGTCATACCAGACCTGCTCCCTCAGTTCCTTGTCAATACGTGCAAGCCACTTATGGTGTCCGCTCTCCCATTCTGCAAGCATTGCATAAAGAGCCTTTTCGTTTGGATCAGAAGCAGACCCGGCCCGTGAAGAGTAGAGCTCCACAGCCTTAGCTTCGAAATCCATTGCCGCACTTATTGCAGCGGCTTCAAAACCTGCAGCGCTGATCTGGCTTTTCATCTCTTCAGAAAGAACAGACCTGACGACCTCGTCCTGTGACCCGCCATGAGACACCGCAACATCATTGAATACATTGTGTTTACGGTAATGGGTATACTGCTCAGAAAGAAAACGAATGTGTTCCTCCTCCTCATTTGCGATCATTGTAAAAAGCTGTTTAACTGCCTCACTTGTCGTCTGTGCAGCTACACTTGAATAAAAGGCCCGTCCGCGTTGCTCAAGGAGTATGGCTTCTTTAAGGATTTCTGTGGTGGTCTTGGTGTCCATTGGTGATATTTGTTAGGGTTATGTCGAGTGTTGCCTGATGCCTCCCGGCTAAAAGCTCTGCATCTCATACAGCTTCCTGTAAATGCCATCAGGGTTTCTGATCAGCTCCTCGTGTTTTCCGCACTCCTCAATGCGGCCATCCTCGATGACCACTATCATATCAGCGTGCTGAATTGTCGAGAGCCTGTGTGCAATAACAACGGATGTCCGGTTCTCCATCAGTTTAAGCATGGCATCCTGAACCAGCCGCTCTGATTCGGTATCGAGAGCCGAAGTGGCCTCATCAAGTATAAGAATCGGCGGATTGGCCATGATGGCCCTGGCAATGCTTATTCTCTGCCGCTGGCCTCCACTGAGTTTGTTGCCTCCCTCGCCCACAGTGTTCTGATAACCTTCAGCCGTTTTGGTGATAAAGTCGTGAGCATTGGCTATTGTTGCAGCCCTGACAACGCTGTCCTCATCAGCATCCTCCTCCAGCGCAAATGAAATATTATTATAAAAGGTATCATTGAAGAGAATCGCCTGCTGGCTGACTATCCCCATGAGCTGCCGCAGGTCTCTTATATTGACGTCGCGAAGGTTGACACCGTCGATAAGCACATCGCCCCTGTCAGGATCAATAAAGCGTGGAATCAGGTCGGCGAGGGTGGATTTTCCGCTTCCTGAACGGCCTACAACGGCCACTGTCTGACCTTTCCTTACAGTCATTGAAATATCCTTCAGTACCGGTTCATGATTATATGCGAACCACACGTTCCTGAATTCGATACTCTCCCTGAAGTCCGTCAGTCTTACAGCATCTTCTTTCTGGGTGATTGTCTCCTCTGCGTTAAGTACCTCGTTAATTCTTTCTATTGAAGCCATTCCCTTCTGAATGCTGAACCAGGCGCTGGATATGGCCTTGGCAGGCTGGATTATCTGGGAGAAGACCACAACGAAAGCTATCAGCTTGTCAGGAGACATATGACCGGTACCCTTCAGGGCAAGGTAACCGCCATAATACATAACTATCAGCAGTACCACTGTAGAGAGAAACTCGCTTACAGGATGTGCAAGGTAAGCCTTGCGTGCCACCCTTCTGAATGTCTTTGTAAATTTCTCATTTGCCTTGCCGAACTGCCCGATCATCTTGTTTTCGGCGTTGAATCCCTTGATAATGCGCAGTCCGGTAAGGGTCTCCTCAAGTACTGACAGGAGCCGGCCGAGAGCCTGCTGACCAACGAAGGAGGCGCTTTTCAGGGTGCGGCTGATCCGGGCGATAGCCCATCCGCTTACGGGAAGCATCATCAAAGCGAAGAGGGTCAGTTGCGGGCTGGTAATAAACAGGTAAACAACGAAAATCGTAATTGTAAAGGGGTCACGGAACAGCATGGAGAGTGAAGACATTACAGAAACCTCAATCTCCTGAACGTCGTTTGATACCCGTGTCATCAGGTCACCCTTTCGCGCCTCCGAGAAATAAGAGAGAGGTAAGCGCATTATCTTGTCATAGACACGGTTACGTACATCCCTGACAGTAGCGGCCCGAAGGCTGGCTGTGCAATTGTTGGCCAGGAATATCAGCAGGTTCTTGATAAAACTGGCAACAATGAAGATTATGACTACCCCCAGGAGAGTCTTCATCTCACCGTATTTCCCGATAGATCTGGAGAAAAACCAGTCTGCCCAGTCCTTGATGTACGCAACCGAAAGTGTAAATGGTCCCGGATCGGGGACGGCTCCTACCCTGTTAAAGAGGATCTGGAGGAAAGGAACAATCAGGGTAAAAGTGAACAGGGCGAAGAATGCGCTCATGATGTTAAACCCCATATTCTTGAAAACAAGCCACTTGTAGGGTCTGAGGTATTGCAGAAGAGTTCTGATGCTTTTCATATCCGACTATCAGAAACCAGTGTAATTGAACGGAGTTACAGCTTTCATTTCATCTTTCACACTTTCACTTACATCAAGGGTATCAATAAAACTTCTGATTGTCTCTCCTGAAATTTTCTCATTTGTACGTGTGAGGGCCATCAGTGCCTCATATGGTTTAGGGTAACCTTCCCTGCGGAGAATTGTTTGAAGTGCCTCTGCCACAACCACCCAGTTATCCTCGAGGTCTTTCCTGATCCTGTCATGGTTGACTATGAGCTTCGAAAGTCCTTTTTTGACTGATTTCCAGGCAATCAGGGTATGTGCCAGGGCGACTCCCGTGTTTCGGATCACAGTGGAGTCGGTGAGGTCACGCTGCAGCCTCGAGACCGGCAGCTTGGAGGAGAGATGATGCAGAAGTGCGTTGGCAACTCCGAGGTTCCCTTCACCGTTTTCAAAGTCTATAGGGTTGACCTTGTGTGGCATAGCTGATGATCCGACCTCTCCCTTCACTATTGTCTGCTTGAAATAATCGAGTGAAATATAGCTCCAGGCATCCCTGCACAGGTCAGTGATGATTGTATTTATACGGCTTATGCAGTCGAACAGCGCTGCCAGTCCGTCATAGTGTTCTATCTGGGTTGTTGTCTGCTGTCTTTCCAGACCGAGTCTTTCATTGAGGAGCCTGTCGGCGAATTCCGGCCAGTTCACTCCGGGAAATGCCACCCTGTGTGCATTGAAGTTACCGGTAGCACCGCCGAATTTGCCGCTGTACTTCATTGTCATAAGTGTATTCAGCTCACTCTCTATCCTTTCGGCGAACACAGCGATCTCCTTGCCAAGTCTTGTGGGAGAGGCTGGCTGGCCGTGAGTACGTGCCAGCATTGGTATGTCTGCCCACTCGGTCGCCATCCTGTCGAGCGCATCGCGAAGGGAGGCAAGAAGCGGCTTCATGACCTCAATCACGGAGTCACGTACAGCCATAGGTATGGCTGTATTGTTTACATCCTGAGAGGTAAGCCCGAAATGAACAAACTCGGACCATTTTTCAAGGCCGATGGCAGATACCTGCTCCTTTACGAAGTATTCAACAGCCTTGACATCGTGATTGGTGACTGCCTCCTTCTGCTTGATAAAATCAGCATCAGCGGGAGAAAATGAATTCCATACAGCAAGCAGTTCCTTTTCCTTTTCCGAAGGGAAACCGGCAAACTGCGGCAGTCCTGTCCGTGACAGAGCAATAAAATACTCAATTTCGACCAAAACGCGGTATCGCATCAGGCCGAACTCTGAAAAGAACGGTACCAGCTCTGCCACCCGCTCACCGTAGCGGCCGTCGACCGGTGAAATTGCCATTAAACGATCCATATCTGTCTCTCCTCACCCCGGTTTTACCTGTAAATCAAAAACCAAAAATAGTATTTTGTACTGGTCTAAAAAAATTGAACCTTTGCATTTATCAGTGGGTGGAAAATGGAGATGGAAAAGATAAGGGTTTCCGCAGTTAAATATATCAACAGCTATCCTTTCATGATTGGTCTGCGCAGTAGCCAGATTGCAGGCATGATTGATCTGGGTGTATGTCATCCTTCGGAATGTGCCGACAGACTCATCGAGGGTAAGACAGACCTGGGGCTGATTCCGGTGGCGATGATCGCAGGGATGAAAGAGTATCATCTTGTAAGTGATTACTGCCTAAGCACAAACGGGGAGGTGCGTACGGTACTGCTTGTAAGCAACACCCCTTTCGGGGAGATCAGTACCATATATCTCGATTATCGTTCAAGAAGCTCGGTTACACTCTGCCGGATTCTTGCAGCCAAAGCCTGGAAGCGTGAATACCGTTGGCTCCCGGCACCGGAGGAATTCGATATCACCCGCATGAGTCACGGAGAGGCTGCAGTGATGATCGGCGACCGGTGTTTCGAATATGCCCGGCGCTTCAGATACAGGCTTGATCTGGGCCTTGAATGGAAGAAGTTTACAGGATTGCCGTTTGTATTTGCATGCTGGGTATCAACTAGGCGTTTGCCGGAACAATTTCTGAAACTGTTCAATAAGGCGCTGAGCGAAGGGCTCGAAAGAAGGAACGAAGCAGTATCACTGCTTGAGGAGGGAGCCTCTGCAACTCCCGAAGAAGTAATCTTCTACCTCAACCATAACATCGATTTCCGTCTGGATGACCAGAAGAGGGAAGCACTGGCAAAATTCATTGAATACATAAAGGAATTAAAGATAACACCATGAAAAAAATACTTTCACTTCTTTTACTGATACCGGGCATCCTGGCAGTAATGTCAGTCAGCGCCAGCTGCCAGAAGTCCAGGGAGACTGCTCCGGCTCTCGTTTCCCCTCTTGTGGCAACTGAGGGGCAGGCAGTATCTGACTCCGCACAACAGGTTTCTTCTGAAGCCGCGATCACAACGGGCCAGAAAGAGCAGGACGGCACCACACTTATATACAAGTGTGACATGAAGAAGATGATAGCTGCCCCGCTGTGGCGAAGCGTGAAGAAGAGCTTCGTCGAAGCCGACTCGCTCAACGCCGATTATATGCTGATACATATGAATACTTATGGCGGACAGGTAGATATTGCTGACTCAATGCGTACTCTCATCCTGAACTATGATATACCGGTGATTGTCTTCATTGACAATCAGGCCATCTCCGCCGGCGCACTGATAGCAGTGGCTGCAGACAGTATCTACATGCGCTCGGGAGCAAGTATCGGGGCAGCAACAGTTGTTGACCAGACCGGCCAGAAAATGCCTGACAAGTACCAGTCATTCATGAGGGGGATGATGAGAGCCACTGCTGAAGCACACGGCAAGAAGCCCGTGGTTGCAGGGAGTGACACCACATGGGTATGGCGTCGTGATCCGGAGATTGCCCAGGCAATGGTAGACCCGTCAATAGTACTCAAGGGAATTGTTGACACAGGCCAGGTACTTACACTGACCTCGCTGGAGGCAATAAAATATGGCTTCTGCGAAGGTCAGGCCGAAACAGTAGAGGAAGTAATCGAAAAAGCAGGGATAAAGGAATACACAATCAGTGAGCTTAAACTCACACTGGTTGACAAAATTATCATGCTGCTGGTGAATCCTGTAGTCTCAGGATTGCTGATAATGCTGATTATCGGAGGCATCTACTTCGAGTTGCAGACGCCAGGTGTTGGTTTCCCCCTGGCTGCTGCCATCTTCGGGGCGTTGCTGTACTTCGCCCCGCTATACCTAGAAGGCATAGCCGCCAACTGGCATGTTGTGATATTTATTGCCGGAATAGTCCTTCTGCTGGTTGAGATATTCGCAATTCCGGGTTTCGGAGTGACGGGTGTGCTCGGAGTCATCGGAATCGTGACCGGTCTTGCACTTGTGATGGTGGACAAGATTGTGTTCAGGTTTGGCCCTTCGGTTGACGGTGTAAAAGAAATAGTCGGAGCCTTTGCCATTGTTATCCTTTCAGCTGTCCTTTCCTTCGTACTTTCGCTATGGCTTTCGAGAAAACTTTTCTCGCCCAACAGGTTGTTAGGAAGCCTGGCTCTCGAGACAACGGTGAACAAAGCCGACGGGTTTGTCAGTTTTGACACGGGAAAACTTCAATCGTTTGTGGGAAGACATGGAGTGGCTCATACAGTGCTTCGCCCTTCAGGGAAAGTAATGATTGGAGATGAGGTCTTTCCTGCAGTGGCGGAGACAGGTTTCATCACGAAGGGTTCAGCAATAACTGTACGAAGGGAAGAACAGGGCCAGCTCTACGTGGTGCCTGCAGAAAAGGCCTGAATCAGACTGCCGGGGCAATGAACCGGGCATTAAAGCTGACAACAGGGACAGAGCTGATGTAAGTATACAACTTATGAAGGTAAGACCGTATAAAAGAGGTGATTTCCCGGGGATCCTGGACCTGTGGACAGCCACAGGGCTCAGCAGGCCGGAAAGAGGTGATGATGAAGCGACCGTCGAACGAAGTATCGCCATGGGAGGCGAATTGTTTGTATTGACAGACGGAGATGACAGCGGGATGATCAGGGGCACCTCATGGCTCACATTCGACGGAAGACGGCTCCATATGCATCACTTCGGCATAGCACCGGAGCACCAGGGAAAAGGATTGTCTGCACCCCTGCTGAGAGAATCACTCATATTTGTCAGGGAAAAGGGATACCAGGTAAAGCTGGAAGTTCACAGGACAAATGAGACAGCTTTGAAACTATATAAAAAGGCAGGTTTTGAATACCTTGGCGACTATGACGTTTACATAATCCGTGATATTCAATCCATTGAATTATAAAATGTTAAAATAACCTTAAAGAACCTGTTTTATTTCCCCTTTCAATGAATATTTAGTATATTTGAAAAAATCTATCCGTATTCATATTATGGCACGAACACTAACATTTTCACAATTAAGGAAGATCAAGGACCAGCTTCCTGACGGGAGCATAAGAAAGATAGCTGATAAGCTTGACCTGGAAGAGGAGACCGTCA
>CAZOHL010000118.1:0-6007 GCA_964579645.1 uncultured Rikenella sp.
TCTGGTCATCAACCAGCGGACGAAGGCCGCCATAGGCATGGATTATATCTTCACGCGAAATCTTCCGGCCGTAATTGGTGTTCACATTTTCAATAATCTCATCAATACTTTCCATTGATACCTTGTACTCATCGGGGTCACCCAGGAACTCCTTGTCGGTTGTGCCGATGAGCGAGTGTTCGCGCCAGGGCATTATCATCATATGACCTCCGTCAGCCTTCTGCAGCGAGACCACATGATTGCCGGCGATTTTCTTCGTGATTATATGGATCCCTTCCGACCGTTTGACGCGGTGTTTAGACTCTCCATCGCCGGCGGCGAGGCTCAGTATCTTGTCAGCCCATGTGCCTCCGCAGTTGACTACCAGTCCGGCATGAACCTCCCTGGTCCTGCCGGTGAAGATATCTTTCACCCTTACTCCTGTAATCTTCCTCCCATCACCAAATACGAATCCTTCCACGGGGGTATAATTGGAGACCGAGGCGCCGTATTCAGCAGCTGACTTGATGAAAGCCAGTGTCAGTCGCTCGGGGAAGATACTCTGATAATCAAAGAAATAGAAGGCATTCCGCAGGTTTTCCTTCTTCAGGTTGGGTTCCACCCTGATTGTTTTCCTGTGGTTTATCAATCGGTGGTTCTCCAGTTTCTTGCTTTTGTCCCATGTGTCCTTCTTATCGTAGGAGAGGGCGTCATAGAGGTACATACCCATTAGCATCTTCCAGATATTCCCTCTCCATCGCTTGTACATGGGCAGGATGAAAGGGAGCGGGTAGACGAAATTCGGGGCTATATTGCCAAGTATCCGTCGTTCGCGGAGCGATTCGCGTACCAGTTTCAGTTCGCCATTGGCGAGATAACGGAGCCCGCCGTGGATGAGTTTCGAGGTGGCAGCAGAGGTGGCGCCGCCATAGTCTTTCTTCTCGAAGAGTGCTACCGAGAGGCCACGTGCAGCCGCGATATAAGCAACGGCTGCACCGGTGATGCCTCCGCCGACAATAACCAGGTCAAACTTATCAGGCCCCCCTTCTTCAATATACCTTTTAAGCATAATTGATCAGTCAGTTTAAAACGACGCTGTAAGTTAGTCGAAAAAGCCGAAAATACTCATGAGGCGGATCATTTCCTCCCCCGGAAAAAAGTTTCCCCGCTGCGAGTCGTCGCGCAGCGGGGAAAACCGCAACAAATGGGAGGCGGGAAGAAACTGATCCTCACCATTGCAGAAATACCTCACGGGCAGGTCGCCGCAGGCGCTTCGCCCTGCGAATTCTATGACCTGAACAGCTTGTACCTGGCCGAGACAATCATCAGCGCCGCCAGCAGCACAAACAGCCCGATATTACCGGCAAGGAATGCGTAATCCTTCATTGCAAGCAGGAAGAAGATGAACACATATAGTCCAGTCAACAGGCCGCTTATCAGCAGCGTCATCCAGCCCTTCTCAAGCAACGACCTGAAGAAAAAGGTGAGCAGACCGATTGTGGCCACCGCGGAGATGAGGTAGGCGGGGTTGAACCCGATGTGCTCACTCAGCGCGGTCAGAAGCGAGAAGAACATGATAAGAGCAAGCGCCACAAGCAGATAATAGAATATATGTATTCTCTGTGACGACCGCAGTTCAATGATTATAAGCACCAGAAAGGTGAGGGCTATGAAGAGCAGTCCGTATTTTGCGCTGCGTTCTGCCTTGGTGTAATGGTCCGCTTCCAGGATCAGGTCAACACCAAAGGCATCGTCGGCAGGGGTATAACGCTTACCCTCCCACACCTGCGGAAAACTCCTGTTAAGATGAGTAACAACCCAGCTGGCTGTAAATCCGTTGTCTGTCACGTCACGTTCTGCCGGCAGGAAATTCCCTGTAAATGAGGGCGCATTCCATTTAGATGAAAGGGCAACCTCTGTGTTTCGCCCTACAGGAGAGAATGCCACGCTGCTGCTTCCGCGAAGGCCCAGTTTCAGTCTGAACTCCCCTCCGGCTTCTGCCAGTTTCGAAGGGTCGACTGCATACGGGAAAGAGATTCCCTTGTCAAACAGATCAGTCTGTCCGGCACCGGGGATTGCGCTGATGACCTTTCCTGCTATGGAAAGCTCTGCCCTGTCACTGATACCTTTATTGTCGGAGACGCCAAGGGATATATAAGCCTTGTTCCACTCCCATGTGTAATCGTTGAGATGTTCATATCCGGCAATTGTGAAGGTTCCCGATATCTCCATGTCCGAGTCATAGACCACGGTCTCATAGATGCCCCTGTACCTCATCTCGGGCTCAAGCACACCGTTGACCCTTAGTTCATCGGGCAGGATGTGCATTGTAGTGGTTACGAACGAGCCGTCATTGGCAACGACACGCGTTCCAGGCACATTCAGGACCGGGCCGGTTACAGTCTGAGCCGATGCCCACAGGGCACCTATCTCGTTCCGGGCTGTCTCTGCATTCGCCGAACGCTCCCTGATCACCTCCATAATCAGCGCAAGCGGGATGAGCAGAATAATGCCCATTGCTCCGATGAGGACCATCTTGATGGTCATCGATTCATACCATTTTTCCTGTTTTAAGTTTCCTGTTTCCATGTTTATTGAGTTGATTAAAGTACTTTGCGTTTCAAAGTCTGTATATAAAAAAATTATTGGTTTCTTATCAGTTCCTCGAGGGCTTTCAGGTGACTGCTGAAGCTCTCCATACCCTCTTCCGTAATTGAGTAGCTGGTATTGGGCTTTCGGTTTATGAAGCTCTTTTCCATCCTGACATAACCGGCCTCCTCAAGAGCCCGCAGATGGCTGGCGAGATTCCCGTCAGTCACTGCAAGCGTTTCCTTCAGGCCGGTGAAGTCCATGCCCTGATTGACCGCCAGCACCGACATGATGCCAAGCCTGACGCGGCTCTCAAAGGCCTTGTTGAAGTTTGCAAGTATCTGTTTCATCCCCTGTATCTGAGATGCATGAACAGGCCGTAGCAGATGTGGATCACACCGAAACCTGCGGCCCATATTATTATTGTCCACTGAGGAAGGAGGAGGCATGCCAGCCCTGTGACAACCTCGAGCACTCCGAGCCAGTGTATCTCCCCGAAGGTGAATTTCCCTGCGCTCATCATAGCTACACCATAAAATATAAGGGTTGATGCCGCCGTCACGTTTGCCGGCACGGTTCTGACTGTAAACAACACAAAAAGACCACCTGCGGCAAGAGGTATCAGTAGACTTATAAGCATCCGCCTTGTCACCGGTGTCCAGGCTTTAATCCCGCTCCTCTTCGCCTTGCGCGAAGAGAGGATGACTGCTCCGGAGAAAGCCACCACCAGGACCACTGCCATTGCTGCAAACAGTTTTGCTGCCGGTGCCGTTCCGGCTTCGCCGCCCGCCAGGGGCCTGAGGTACCAGTCGGTATACGGACTGTTCCCTGTTATTATCAGGTGTGCAATAATGGCCCCGGCAATACCGGCCACTCCTGCAACAATACCTGATAAACCGCTGAGTGAGAGAAACCTGGATGATTCCTCCATGAGCTTGCGGATAACCCTGATATCCTCCAGGGGCTGGTCTGACTGATTATTCATTGTATTTTGTAGTACTTTGCGCTACAAAGTTAAATAACATTTTAAATTGCTGCAAGAAAAAGTGTGAATTTTTTTTTGTGCTCGCTAAAAAAGGGTGATGACAGCCCTGAAGACAATCTTTTCAATAAAGCTGCATCTCATACTGCACCCCCTCAACCGGGTATTCTCCGATAGTAAGTGAATCCTGGGTAAATGAAAGGGCTCCCACTATCCCGAGCCCGTTGGTTACATTTGTATACACCGGTACAGGTTCAGCAAGCGGATTGTCCTGTGTCTGCTCATAAGCCGAGTATGACTGCAGGAAAAGATAGAGATCCCTGGTTATTGAGTTTAACCTGAAGAGTGCGAGGATAAACTCATAATACTCAGTCCTGACATCCATTCCGCTGTAAGTAAGACTGAGAGTATACTCCCTGCCGCGAATAAGCTCATCATTGAAGATAAGGTATTCATTCTGCAGGTACATGCCAAAAAAATCATCCTCCTTCACTGGTGTTATGATCGGATCGTTAAGTGCGCCATAGCTCAGGTCATCTGCCCTGATATAAACCTTTTGTTCAGGATCAAAAGGCTGGCTGTGATCACCGTAATAGATACCAAAACGTGCCGGTGCCGTGAACCTGTAGTAGTTGTCCTCGTCAGCCGGATCGCGGAATCGCAGTTTTACATTCATCTGCCTGAAGCCGTAACCTGTATCTGCGGAACTTGTGTCAGCCAGCTCGATTTCTACCGGGGCGGGAAGGCTCGTCTCTCCATAAGCTGTCCTGAAGCCCGGGATCTGTACCTCGATACGATATTTATGCCCGTACTCAGGTTTGCTGGTCTGTGAGGTGTATATCGAATAGGGGCTCACCGGCGCATCATCATTCCCTGATTCAGAATCCATGTATGCGAGCGTCTCCAGTAGCTCGCCGTCGCGGTACACCCGCACAACGGCATCCCTGATCTGTTCCGGCTCCCACGGCACCTGGAAAACGGAATGGCTTACGGACACTGATACCGATATAAGACTGTCAGGTTGAAGCAGGGCATATATGACCGTCTTAGGCTCCGTCTCCGGACCTTTGTAGTCTATAACAGTCTCGCAGGAGACTATGGCAAGGGCAGTCATCGCTGCAGCCACAAAAGAGTTTACTATCCTGATGATCTTCATGGCCGTCAGAATTTATATGAATATGAGACTGACGGTATGATCGGAAAAACGCTGATCTTCCTCAGTTCCGGCTTGCTGTAGTAACGCATCATTCCGGGGTTGGCAGGATCAGGTTCCTCAATCCACCTGGTACTCCAGTAAACAAAGAACGGATTAAGCCGGTTGTAGGCATTGTATACCGAGAAACTCCATGTACGCAATCCGTGTTTCTTCTGTTTGTGCAGGTTAACACCCAGGTCGAGCCTGTGGTAAGCGGGCAAACGATAGTTATTGCGCCCCGGAAAATCAGTTATATTGTCATACCATGAACCACGGGTGTAGAGATTCCCGGGAGGGTACTCAGATGCACCCAGGGTGGCAGCTGTGCCGGTTCCGTAAACCCAGACAAGGCCAGCATCAACCCTGTCACTGAACTTATGGGTCAGTGCCAGGCTGACATCATGCCTTCTGTCATACTTTGCGGGGAACGTCCTTCCGTAATTAAGGTTTTCGAACTTCCGTTGAGTCCATGAAAGAGTATAGCCTATCCAGCCTGTCAGTTTTCCATAGCTCTTTTCAATCATGAACTCTGCACCGTAAGCCCATCCCCTTCCTTTTTCAACCTTTGACTCCCACCCTGAGCCAGTACCTCCGAAGAAAGCTCCCTCCTTATACTCGATCAGGTTATCCATGGTCTTGTAGAATGCCTCCACCGTCACCTCAAGGTCTCCTGGGATAAGGAACCCTGAACCTATTGCAACCTGGTGCGAGACGGGGGGCTCATATCGCCTTGTAACCGGTAGCCAGAGATCTGTCGGCAGGCTGATGGCGGAGGTGGTAAGCAGGTGAACGAACTGGGCCATCTTGCTGTATGAAAGCTTGAACGACAGATCATCGGTAGCCATGTACCGGAGCGAGAGCCGCGGCTGGAAGACAAAATAATTCGTGTCCTGAACATTGAAGTATGACAGGCGCACCCCGGCATTCATCTTCAGCCTTGACGTAAGGTCTATGTTATCTTCGGCATACATGACGAGCTCATTGGCCCTTACCTTCATGTCTCCCACGATAGTATCCAGCCCCTCGCCGGGCTGCTGCGTACCATACCTGAAGGTTGTAACACCTGGACTGAAGTGGTGGAAAGTATAGCCTGTTCCGAACTTGACCGAGTGCCGTGTCGACAGGAAATAGTCGAAGTCGATCTTCGCCCCTACATCTTCTATCCCGGAGAAATACCTGAAGTAATCCGTTTCCTTTACATGTGAATTGAGTTCCTCGGCAGATGATTCAATTGTCACATCGAAATCATACTTGCTGTAGGT
>CAZOHL010000118.1:6107-8069 GCA_964579645.1 uncultured Rikenella sp.
CCCTGGTTGTATTTCATGATGAAAGGCCTGGCCAGGACGTCATAATATGTACGCCGGCCAGAGATCACGAATGAGGTTTTGTCTTTTATTATCGGCCCCTCCATTGAAAGTTTGGAAGAGATAAGCCCGACAGCTGCATTTCCGTGGAACTCCTTTTCATTGCCTTCCTTCATGCGTATGTCAACCACTGACGAGAGCCGTTCGCCGAACCGGGCGGGGAATCCTCCCTTGTAAAGCTGGACAGACTTGACCGCGTCCGGGTTGAATACTGACATAAATCCGAAGAGGTGGTTGGCGTTGTAAACAGGTACCCCGTCGAGCAGGAACAGGTTCTGGTCAGGGCCGCCGCCACGGACGTAGATGCCGGTGGATCCTTCGGTGCCCGACTGCACGCCGGGCAGCAGTTGTATCACCTTCAGCACGTCGGCCTCGCCGAAGATAACAGGCAGCCTGAGGAATTTCTCGACGGGTATGTCAATCATGCTCATCTGGGTGCTTTCGATTTTCGCCCTTCGGCCGGAGGCCGTTATGGTTACCGCGTCAATCTCGCTTGATGACATTTCGAGGCTGAAGTTTATGACCGTGTCACGTGAGAGTTGCACGGTCAATGTGTCAGGGCTGTATCCAAGGTAGGATACGATCAGTTCAGACTTGCCCTCCGGGAGCGGGAGGCTGAAGAAACCGTAGCTGTTTGTAATTGTGCCGGTGAATGAGGCTCTTTCATAGACCGTGGCGTCTATCATCCTTTCGCCGCTGAGGGCGTCTGTTACGTAGCCGCTGACAATTACCCTCGGGGTTGTTGCCGGGGAGCCGGCTGCACTCCGCTGTGCCTTCAGTGGCAGGGCCAGGACGAATGCTGCTAGTGCGGTACAGAGAAGGATGCGCATATGGATCAGAAGCCGGTTGTCTCTTTCAGGAATTTCCGGACGGCTCTCTTCTCCTCGAATTCGAGCATGCCGGTGGGAAGGCGATGGGTTATTCCGGTCTTCATGACAATCCTTACAGAGTTTTCGTCTGCCAGGATCTCATCGATCTCATGAATCGGAATTGTTATCCTCAGGGGTTTTGTATACCATGAGATTGTCAGTACTCCCTTATCGATTGTCAGCCTGTTGACCATTGTGCCGAAGTTGAGGGTCATGAAACCCAGGCCCAGCAGCAGCAGGGCAACAATCTGGATCCAGAATGCCCACGCTTCTTTGTCTCCCGTAATGATTATGACAATGACCATGACCAGGCATACGATTCCCAGGGAGCGGTAGATCCGTTCATAAAGAGAGTTCCGCAGTACGAGCTGTTTCATTACAGGAGGATTATCAGTGTAAAGATATGAAATTCTGCTGACGGGCAGAAGGAGTGATCCGGTGTCAGCCCGGTTATTGAAGCAGATGGCGGTATTATGAGCTTTACGCGGGGTAGGATGCCTTACAGACCTGTATTTTCCTTAAGGAATCTGCGTGCGGCTCTGCGTTTGTCGGCGTCCATGAGTTTGACGGGCAGGCGGATTGTGTGGCCGTCTTTCATTTTTATGCGGATATATCGCTTATCCTCGGTGATCTCTGTGATCTGGTCAATGGGGAGATGTTTTTTAAAGATTTTTGTGTTCCATCTTACTGTGAGTATGCCGTGGTCAGCCGTGAGGCGGTTGATCAGGGCGCCGAAGTTCAGGGTAAAGAAGAGTATTGCAGCCAGGATAAAGAGCACCACCATTATCCAGAAGACGGCTCTTTTGGGGCTGTGCATGAACAGTTGCAGGCCCACGGAGAAGAGCAGCAGTCCTCCGAGGAAGCGGAAAACGTATTCCTGTGCCTTGTCTCGAATCACAAGTTGATTCATCGGGGGATTGGTTTGTTGCAATGCTAAGTTATAAAAATCCGGGGAGGATGGCAAGGATGCAGGTATGTTTAAGTAAATGGAGCTCTTAGCTTTTTGAATCAGGGAAGAATTTTGTAAAGAAGACCA
>CAZOHL010000119.1:0-7930 GCA_964579645.1 uncultured Rikenella sp.
AGACCCTCCGGGTTGATGCCCAGATTGGGAACATTGACCACTCTGGCATCATCAAGGTACACCTTCAGTGCCCTTGTATTGAAGCTGATTGCCACGTGGCGCCAGTATCCGCTGGTGATCTCACCCTTTTCCTCATACCCGGGATAGTAACCTTCACCCACATCATTGATTCCGGCGTGATTTGCGTTGATTATCAGCGGATCAATTGATATCGTGCTTTCACTCTGGTTCTTATGATCCCAGAAGTCAACATAGTACTGACAGTATTCATCGGGTTCAAACCAGCAGTCGAACTCAACAGTGAATAGATCAGGCAGGTTATCCTTAGCAGGTTCCCTGAAAAAAGGTATGATGCAAGAGCCGGCTTCCCTGAAATGGATCACATTCTGATCGCCGTATGATGCGTTTTCAACATTGCCTCCTCCTGCAAGATCCCACCTGGATGGGAATTCACCGTTTTCCTCTCCCTCCTGGTTATCCTCGAAGATTATCTTTTCACCCGGGAGAAAGTCATACCTGTTCCATTTAAGGACGAGCTGTGGCTGACCTGATTCCTTTGCTTCAGTATTGTTTTTCCCGGAACCATTCCCTGCAACTCCGGATTCTTCTCTGCCTGCTTCCCGTTCAGCTGAGTCATCCTTTGGTTTCTTATCCTTCTTTTTGAAGATGTTTCCGATCCCCTCCTCTATCTTGTCAAATCCGGCATCGATGACCTCGTCGGTCTTTTGGTTTGCGCGGTTGTCGGTCTCCTCAACAACCTTCTCCTTGACATTGACCTTGACCTTCTGCGGGCTGGCTTCCTGCGGCAGCAGAAAAAGCAACGCAGCCACAAGGGAGAATAACATTGAGTGTTTCATGGCCTTTTTGGTTTTTATGAAAGTTAGGCAGGCGATCAGGCCGGGTCAACAGGGAATGAGCAAAGAGGGGGTATGAATTAGTATCCGGGGGATTTGGATAGGGTCTGAAGGCCCCGACACTCCGTATGCGGGGTTTCGCTCCGCTTGAGACGGAGCTCAATCTGAGGGTCTGAGAGTCTGAGGGTCTGAGGGTCTGAGGGTCTGAGAGTCTGAGGGTCTGAGAGTCTGAGAGTCTGAGAATCTGAAGGTCCCGAGGCTTCATGTTCGGGATTTGCGATTTGCAAATTCCGGTTGCCCATACTTGCTGCCTCCGCAAGGTGAGGAGGTATACGGAATTACCGGGCGGGATTATTCGAAGAGGTGATCACTGATAGCCTGCAGAACTTTTTGCTTCAGAACCGGGGAAACGGGGATTGTTGTGCCGTCTTTAAGCTGAAGATAACCACCATCGTGTTTGTAAAACTTGTCGATGCAGTTCAGATTCACAAGGTGCGACTGGTGGACCCGGATAAGGCCTGTACCGCTGAGCATTGCCTCGTATTCCTTTATGGTTCTTGAGACCATTACATGTTTCCCGCCTGCAAGGTGGAAGTGGGTATAGTTGCTTTCAGCCTCAGCCCTTATGATATCATTAACGGCTATAAGTTGCAGGGCTTCAGCAGTCCTGAGGATTATCCGTTTCAGCACTTTTTTGCCCTGCATGTTTTCACTGAGGGCCAGTAGTTTGAGTTGTTCCTCCTCATGGTTTATAATCTCGCGTGCTTTGATAATGGCAGCCCTGAGTTCGTCTTCATCCACCGGTTTAAGTATGTAATCGAGGGCGCTTACCTTGATTGCATCAAGGGCGTACTCCTGGTGACCAGTGATGAAAATTGTGCGGAACCTCACCTGGCCGACTTGTTTGAGCAGGTCAAACCCGAGGCCGTCCGGCAGCTCTATGTCCAGGAACAGTATATCAGGCTTATGTTCCGTGACAGCTGCAATTCCTTCTGCCACTGAACATGCGGAAGCGCTTACTGTGATGTCGGGAAACCTCTCTTTCAGAAGTGCTGAGATAGTATTTCTTACCGGGGCTTCATCATCTACAATTACTGCTTTCATAGCATTGAAATTTCATGCGTAAATCTTCTTCCATGGCAGCATCATAACCACCCTGGTGCCTGCAGCATTTCCATCCTCGTACAGGTCAGTTATCTCGTAACTGATCTGTTTTTCCTTCAGGATCTTCCTGAAGTGTTCCAGCCGCTTTTCAGTCAGCCTTGTGGAGAGAGACTCCTTTTTCATCAGAGGCTTATTCCCTGCGGCCTTATTTCTTCCAACACCATTGTCGGTCACCTCCAGCATAATCAGTCCATCTTTGAGAGAATACATTACGCTTATCCGGCCGTCTTTCTTCCCTGGCAGCAGTCCGTGCTCAATTGAGTTCTCAACACATGGCTGGGCAAACATCGGAGGCACAGAAACATTCTCAGGGTCAATGTTTGCGTCAATATCAATGCCATAGCTGAACCCGTTCTCGAATCTCATTTGCTGCACGTCCATGTAAAGTTTAAGAGTCTCTATCTCCTTATTGAGCGATATAAACTCCTCACTTGTATTTTCGAGGATATTCCGCATCAACCGTGCTATCTTCGTAAGAAAGGCATTTGCTTTCTGCGGTTTGTTCTTCAATATAAGATCCTGGATTGCGCAGAGCGAATTAAAGATGAAATGTGGGTTCATCTGGGCACGAAGCAGCCTTTGTTCCAGGTCTACCTGGGTATACCTGGCCTTCAGGCGGGCGTGCCTGATGTAGAGCAATGCAAGCAGTGCGATTATTGCGAGTAACAGGACAAGGCCGGCAAGAAGAATCCTCTGCTGTTTTATTTTCGTTTCACTGAGCAGCCTTTCCTGCATACGTTCATATTCGGCAGCTTTCTGCTTCTTGTCAAAATCATACTGTATCTCCATTCTTGTCACCTGCTTCAGGAAATCGTCGTTACTGATCGAGTCGCTGAGCTGCATATGTTCCTTCAGGTAACCATAGGCTATATCTTTTCTGCCTGTCTTTCCGTATAGATCACTGAGCAGGAGAGAGGCATCAGAGACAATTATCGGAAGTTGTTTCTGTTTTCCGAGGGAATAGGCCTTCATACCGGTTGCCAGTGCCTTGCTGTAGTTCCCGAGAGCCTGCTCTATATTTGCCAAAGTGACATAATATTCAGGGGGAACTGAGGACTGTGTATCAGATATTATATTCAGCGCCATTTGCATGTATAGCTGGGCTGAGTCAGGCTGTGACAGGATAAGCAGGGTAGATGCAATGTTGTAAAGGCTTGAGGATTCGCCGGGAGGATAATTCATCTGTCTGTTGATTGCAAGGCTTCTGCGGAGGTAGGTCAGGGCGCTGTCAGGAGTGCCGGTGGCATTATGGGTTTGGGCAATTGTATTGCAGATCTTGCTCACTTCCCACAGATCTTTTCTTTTTTCCGAGAGCCGGAGGTGCTTCCTGCTGAACTCAAGGGCCCGGTCATAGTCTTTCTGGTAAAAGTATGCCAGTCCGATACTTCCGTAGGCAACTGACATACCTGCGCTGTCACCCTTGGTTTCCCAGAGCCTCAGGGCTTCAAAGTATGAATCGATGGCCTGGCTGAACAGAGCCATCTCCTTGTAAATATTTCCAAGGCTGTTGGTGGCGTCAGCAAGCGGAAGTGTATCCTTTACTTCTCTTGCAGTAGAAATTGCTCTTTCAAGGAATCCCCTGGCGGCGTCAAGGTCCTGTTTTTGCCTGGCATGATAGGAAAGCACGTTAAGGGTGTTTATCAGGCCACGATGATCCCCTGCCTCTTCAAAATACTGCAGGGCAAGCCTGGCGTATTTCTCAGATGAGGGTGTGTCTCCTCTGAAGCTTTGGACGTATGAAAGTCCGTAGCATGCGCGTCCCATGCCTGCCTTGTCACCCTCCGCCTCGTAGAGTTTCAATGCCAGATTATTGTAATATCCGGCGCTGTCGGCCGGGTTGTATTTTGCCAGGTAGGCCATCCCCAGTGCCAGTGAAGCGTCAGCCATACCTTTCGTGTAACTGATCTTCGCGGATTCGGACAAGGCCTTGTGAGCCAGAAGAATTGCCATTTCAGGATTTCTCCGGGCAAGAGTATAGGCTTCAGTGGCAGTTTTTCTTATGGCTGAAGTGTCAGCCTGTTCCCGGGAAAATGAATGACCCGCCGGAATCAGCAACAGCAAAACCAGCAGTCTTGCGAAGTTTTTATAAACAGTTCCCGGCGACATTATAGTACTTCCCTGTTTGCACCAGAGAACTAATTTCGGAAAAAAAGCCTTTCAGGTCAACTGATTTACAGAGAAATAATATCAATTCTCTGGTTGAGCATGTCAGCCTGGAGCAGGCGGCCGGAAAGCACTTCACCAGCACCCGTGATAACCTTGATAACCTCGCAGGCCTGAACAGCCCCGATGATACCGGGAAGGGGGCCCATTACCCCCGGAGGGCCTGATTTATCGGCGGTGGTAAGATGCATCTCCTCCGGGTAAAGGTCACGGTATGTGGGGCCGCCCATGTAGTTGAATACCGAAGCCTGTCCCATGAACTCCCTTACAGCACCGTAGACCATCGGTATGCCTGCCCTCAGTGTTGCATCACACAGTATATACCTTGTGGAGTAGTTGTCACAGCAATCAACTGCGATATCATATCCTGCCAGTATTTCGCCGGCATTTTCCTCAGTGAATCGCACAGAGTATGCTATCACCTCTATGTGAGGGTTGATCCTTCTGAGCTTCTGAGCGGCGGTTTCGGCCTTGAATCTTGTAACATCTCCGGTCTCATATAGTATCTGCCTCTGAAGGTTACTTGTGTTTACCTCGTCAGAGTCGACTATACCGATCCTGCCCACGCCGGCTGCTGCAAGATACATCAGCACCGGTGATCCAAGGCCGCCGGCACCTATTACCAGGACGGATGCCTTACTGAGCGACTCCTGTCCTTTTTCGCCGATATCGGCAACCATCAGTTGCCTCTTGTAACGAATAAGCTCGTCATTGGTTAGTGCAGTCATTTCTGCCCGGTTTTGATTTTATACTCAGTCTGCATATGTATCAGGGCTTTCCAGCTGTTTGCGGATCATCTCCAGAAATGAAGGAGTATTGCGTTCAACGGAGAGCTCAGGGAGATTGTCAAAATCAAAAAATCCGGCTTCTGAGGTCTCAATGCTGTCTCTCAGTACGCCGTCAACCAGGTCGCAGAGGATTACAATCTTATAAAAGTGGTAAGGCAGTGGAGGGAATCCGTGCCTGTCAGTATCGGCTATTGCAAGCACCCTGTTGAAGCGGACATTCAGTCCGGTCTCCTCACGTACCTCCTTCACTGCCACCTCTGACGGGGAGTAGTTGATGTCAGCAAAACCGCCCGGCATTGAATATCTGCCGTCAAGTTTCTCTCTCACCATCAGAATTTTACCTTCTTTTAATACCACTGACCTTATATCCACTTTCGGAGTCTGGAATCCGGTTTCATTTGTGAACAGATTTTGAAGCCTTTCAGGCTCAGTATCACAGATTGTTGAGACAAGCCTTACGCTCAGTGAACGGAGCTCTTCGTACCTCTCCCTGTCAAAATCATTTATGGCAAAATGGAGGCCCGACTGGGATATGGCCTGAATTCTGCGTGCTATTTTGAGTATCTCGTTTTCTGTCATAATGCGGCATCAATGCAGGTGCTAACTTATTAAAAAAACTGCATGGTGCCAGAGCCTTACTGATAGACTTTATCCATTTTATCATGAGGGAACAATCCCCTGAACAGACACTGATAAGAATCAGACAGGGATTTCTGTTGCAGATCAGTCATCCCAGATGCATCTGACTGTCAGACCATTGACCTTGGGAACCGGGAAATTTCTGATAAGTTCATTATTGGTATATGCAACAATCCAGTATGGGAGCTTATTATTCTCCGATGATGAGCTCCACCATAAAGCGACTTCTGAGATTTGATAGAAAGGGCCTGTCGGTCCTCTGAAGCCGGCTGGCAATGCGGTAAATCCGCTTGAGTTTGTGACACCCTCATTGGGATCTTTCCACAATGTAGTCCCGGTTTGTTTTATCTTGCCTCCGGCAACACTTCGGCCACCCAGGAAATCCATCAGCTCAGTCCAGTCTTCATCTGTCGGTACCCGCCAGCCAACCGGGCATAATTCACCTGTCTCCACGGCAAAACCATTATAGAATTTGCCGTAGGTAGTACCGATCGAGGCCGAGTTATTGTACTCAGCCCATGCACCTGTGGTCAGGGAAGCCCACTCAGTGGTGCCGGTAATGTTGGGGATCTCAGCTCCATCACGGTAATGGGTGACCTTAAGGTTTTCCTTCATCCAGCCCTGGTCGCCAATAATTACCACATTGTACACATTCCCGTCAACGTCAGTTACAGTGGAAGGGATTTCCGGATCACCTGTCTTCTTGCACCCGGAAACGAGAAGAGCAAAGCATAGCAGCATCAAAACCACCTTGAAGTGGGTTCTTTTACAATTATTCATAGTGTCAGAATGAGTTTAAGAATTAAGGGTTATTATCATCAAATTACAGGAATACGACGGAAAAGGCATCTGTCATGGTGGTTCCTCCCGGAGGGGGGCAGGAAAGAGGACTCTCATTGGCAACTAAACTGTGGCATTGGCCAGATTTCTAAATTAGTAAAAATTTTAATTTCCGGTATAAAATTTGAGACAGATTGGTGTTAACTTAACAGGGATAATTATGAAAAGCAACTTCTTAAGCCTGGCACTGGTTATGGTGGCAGGCACAACAGGACAGATGACATCATGTGAAGATCAACCGGCAAAAACCCTCCCAACAGACCCCGTGGAGATAGAACTGACCCTGAAACAGAGTGAGGTTGTGGCATCAGCAAATCAGTTTGCATTCGACCTGTTCAGACCGGTGGCAGTCGGGGAGGAACGAGGCACAAACATAATGATCTCACCATTCAGCATAACCAGCGCACTTTCGATGACCCTGAACGGTGCTGCAGGCGAGACATTCAACGCGGTCAGATCAACTCTCCGCTATGACGTCCAGAGCCTGGAGGAGATCAATGACACATATCGCAGGCTTGCAACTGAGATGGTACCCGTGGATGAAAGGGTTATAATTGAAATTGCCAACTCCGTCTGGGCTGAAAATAACTTCCAGGTGAAAAAGGAATTCATGGATGCACTGAAGGACTGGTACCTTGCTGAAGCCCGGAATTTCGATGTGACCGATCCGCGTTCAGTGGATTTAATCAATGGATGGATTGAGGAGAAGACCCACGACAGGATACAGAATATGCTTTTATCACTTGACCGTGACCTGGTAATGCTGCTTATCAATGCGGTTTACTTTAACGGGAAGTGGAAGCACCAGTTTGACAGCAAGAATACGACTGAGCGTCCGTTCTACATCACTCCCGGCAATCCGGTACAGGTGCCGGTGATGTACCAGAAGCAGAAGTTTGCCATGTCACGTACAGAGAAGATGACACTGGTTGAATTGCCATACGGACAGGGTAACTACTCTATGGTAGTGGCTCTTCCTGATGAGGGGATAGCTCCGGCAGAGATTGTCACCGGACTTGACGCCGGGAAATGGGAGGATTGGATGGAAAGCCTGTCATATGGACCGACAGAGGTCGAGATCTACATGCCTAAATTCAAGTACGAATACAAGCGCAGGCTTAATGACGACCTCATAAGCCTGGGTATGGGTCCTGCTTTTGCTCCCGGCATTGCTGACTTCAGCCGGATAAGCGACGAGGAGATATTTATCTCGTTCGTTCTTCACCAGACCTTTATCGAGAACAAGGAAGAGGGTACGGAGGCTGCAGCAGCCACGGTGATAGGGTTTACCCGTACGTCACTTCCCCCCGAGCCGGAGGTGATAGACATC
This sequence comes from uncultured Rikenella sp., assembly GCA_964579645.1. GTDB lineage: Bacteria > Bacteroidota > Bacteroidia > Bacteroidales > VadinHA17 > SR-FBR-E99. The sequence continues at coordinate 7,779 of CAZOHL010000119.1, forward strand.
AACAGGCCGTTCCTTTATTTCATCCGCGAGACAACCACCGGCACAATAGTATTCATGGGGCTGGTTGCTGACCCTGCGGGGGTCTGAAGGTCTGAAGGTCTGAAAGTCTGAGGGTCTGAAAGTCTGAAGGTCTGAAAGTCTGAAGGTCTGAA
>CAZOHL010000120.1:0-7896 GCA_964579645.1 uncultured Rikenella sp.
GTAACGGTACACTATAAGATCAAGGAAGGCAACAAGGAGAGGATACAGCAGTATCGTGGTGTTGTCATCCAGAGGTCAGGAGCAGGAATGACTGCTACATTCACCGTCCGCAAGATGTCAGGCAACATCGGGGTTGAAAGGATTTTCCCGGTTGCATCGCCATTCATTGACAAGGTTGAGGTTAACAAATACGGTAAGGTACGCAGGGCACGTATCTTCTATCTCAGGAACCTGACCGGCAAGAAGGCACGTATCAAGGAAAAAATATTCTGAAATTACAGGCATATATGGAAGAGCCGCCTTACCGGGCGGCTCTTTTTTTTATTGCAGTCAGGTGATCCGGATCATTTCAGGTGAACAGCCGGGACTTACCGGCCTGACCAATTGCTGAAAATGAAAAGGGGCGCTCCGGTGTGCGCCCCCAATCAGTGAAAAAAGGTTGTCAAACCATCAATTGCTGGACTACTAGTACACTGTAGTTTGCGGGTTCCAGTTGCACCATCCGGATGTCCAGTTCGCCGTTCCAAAAGCGCCTCTGTAGGTAGTGGGAGTAAAGAACGGATCAGTGAGCCTGCTGTTTGTGAATGAGGCTCCGGAAAGCAGCGGTGAGCCTGCTGCGGGAAGGAGATTTGGGGAAGCAAGGGAAATGAGTCCTGTCCCGATAATATCGGCAACAGTCAGGTTATCAGCGTTATTTCTTGCAGTGGCTGTGAAGTAGGCCTGATGCTGTGCAACAGTGTAGGGTACTGCAACTGTACCGGTTTTTTCCACATAATTGACAGTCATCCCCGCGAGTATTGTGTTTTCAATCTGGAGCTCGTTCTGGTCAGCACGCGTGGGCGAATTGCCCTTCTGGCCGTCAATTGACAGACCCTGCGGAAATCCGGCAAAAACGGAGTTGTACACTGAGGTCATAGTTCCCCGCCTCAGATGCATGGCCTTCTCGTGCTTAGTTTCGGCAGGAAGCGCTGCCGTTACTGTAAGCGGACCTAGTGCGGTTACGTTAGAGAATACCGGAGCTGTAAGGGGAGCAAGAAGTGATCCGTCTGCGTCATTGTCACTCTCGAAGGCATTTGAGCCTGACTGGTCAGACTTTAACGGATCCTGCAGGATAAGGCCAAACTGAATCTTTCCGCTGAAGCCGTTGTCAGTGTCAAAGCCGTCGTCAAGACCGCCAAGAGCTACGAGGTACCTGGCATTCACATTGCCTCCGAACCATTCGAAGGAATCATCACCCGAGTACGAAACCTGTATATGATCAATTGTTGTTCCCTTGCCTACAGCATAGAGTGTAAGACCATTGATCTCGCTGTTTGCCGTGGATGTCAGGGGAATTCCGGGGAACTCGATCCTCACATACTGCAATACACCGGAATTGTCATTATCATCCGAACCGCCGTATTTCGTGCCGATTCCTCCTTCTGCTATTCCAATCCCTGTTCCGTCATCATGCTTGTTGGTCTTCGCGTTTCCGGCAATTACGATTCCACCCCAGTCACCCGTAGCCCTCTGTCCCGGAGCCTTATCCGAGGTAAAAACAATCGGCTTGTCGGCCGTGCCTGCTGCCATTATCTTCGAACCTCTCTCGATAATCAGTGTAGCCTTTGTATTGGATACCCCCTTGATGATTGTCCCTGGTTCAATAGTCAGGGTTGCATTGTTCTTTACATACACGAATCCCGAGATATGGTACTTTGCCTGGGCATACCACCTTGTATCAGTTGTTATGTCACCTGATACTGTAATTACCTGGCCTGTTGAGGGAACAACTGTAACCTCACAGGACGCTGTGAAAAGCGGATTCTCCTCTGAGGTGGCCGTAATTGTCGCATTTCCAAGGGCGACACCGGTTACAACTCCGTCATTTACGGTTGCAATGCCTGTATTGCTGCTGGTCCAGGTGACATTCCTGTTTGTTGCATCCAGCGGATCAATCACAGGAAGGATAGCTACTGTAGCCCCTACCTGTACTGTTGCCTCCTGGCGGTCAAGGCTCAGTGAGGCAACCGGTATCTCCTTTTCACATGACACCACAGTCACAAGTATTATGCTGAGAAATATGCCTCTCAATGCATTAAATAAAAGATTTGTCTTCATAATGATTGTTGTTTATTGAATTTTGGTTTCGTTAAAATTTGTATGTTAATCCCATCGAGTATTGCCTGCCGGGGTACCACGATCTCGTATTCTGGCTCCTGTTGAAAGCCTTTGTGCCGTCTCCGCCGTAATTAGACATGTCAACAATGCTCCTGACATGTTGCTGGAAAACAACCTGCTCCCCAAAGAGGTCCCTGATCCCGGCTTTGATCTCGACCTTTGTCCCTATCTTTTTGCTTATTGAAAGGTCAGTCTCGTTTCTTGGCATCTCATAGATGTCAGGGATGCTCTCCCATTCGTTGGGTGATGGTCTGCCTACGGCAATGATCCGCTGGCCGATCCTGTTGTATACTACACTGGCCATCAGGCCCCTGTCATTATCCTGCCAGAAAAGACCGACGTTGACGATGTAAGGTGACTGACCCTGCAGGGGACGGTCAAATGCCACCGAACTCTTTATAAGTGAGAGATTGACAACTGCAGTCAGTTTCCCGAGCCTGTCACTTAAGAAACCAAGATTTTTCCGGGCTTCGGTCTCAAGGCCGAAACTGTATGCCGAGCTAATGTTGTCGAATGAAAACTGGGTCGGGTTATTGCCCCTGATTGCCACTTCGATCGGATTTGTAAAATGCTTGTAGAATATTCCTGCATTGAATGTCTCATTATTCCCCGGGTAGAGTTCATACCTCAGGTCCAGGTTATGAATGTAGGCTGACTTGATGTCTTCATTTCCGTAAATACCTGCATTCTGGTCAAAATCAACGAAGTAGAAGGGAGCCGCTTCTCTGAACTCAGGTCTGTTCACCGACATCCCGTAAGTGACCCTGATCAGGCTGGCAGAGTTAAGATTTACTGCAATGTTGGCTGAGGGGAAGAGATTTACTGTATCCCTTACAATCCTTACCGGAATAGTGGTTCCCTGTCTGTGGCTGGAAAGCTCCTGCCTGTCCTTTTCAACTCTTATTCCCAGTGAGAGATCAGTGCTTGTGCCGAACCTGAATCTGAAATTCAGATATCCTGCAAGTACCAGGGCAGAGGCGTCATAAGAATCTGAAAGTGCGGTAATCTCTTTGAGCCTGATGCCGTCAGTGAGGTTGATATTCTCCGGTGAAAAGATTTCCTGCACCGGCAACGTGGTAGCGCTGAAAGGAGATGTATCTCCTGATACAGCGTAACCGAAATTCCTTGCGCTGAAGGTTCTGTCCCTGTTCTCGGCAAAGAGTCCTGTTCTGAACTCCCAGTCAATCTTTCCCTCTTCGAACTTCCGGGTGAAGTTTAACATACCGGAATAGTTCTTTTCATCAAGTCCCAGCCACATTCTCGAGACTGAGGAAAGATCAGGGTTGTTGCCGAACAGGATTATGAACGGAGATGTATCACCGTCATTGCTGATGTACCTGTATCGCCTGGTATCCGGTTCATTCCTGGCAGAGAGTGAGTAGCCAGCCGTGAAATCGACAACCGTTCTGCCCTCATTTAATATCTGTTCTGCTCCAAGCTGGCCTGAGTAAATAAGCCTGTGGGTATATTTCATCTCACCCGAGCGGACTGACCGGCCGTTGTTGTACCAGTCGCGTCCCTCCCTCATTGTGACACCTGAACCTGCTGTGCTGGTGAAGAAATTCCTGAATTCGATTTTCATCCCCTGGTAGGGATAAACAGTCCAGTTATGCATAACCCCGACCCTTGCGTTGGTTCTGTATAGCCTGTCAGTGAACTCATCAAGAATGCCGGGTGTGTCATAGGCAAAATTGTATATCGAATAAGTGTTGTTGAGTGCCTCCCTGAAGGAGTTTGAGTAGCTGTAGGTCAGAGAAGTCACGTTGCCGGCGATGACATTTCCCTTCTCAAATCTCCTGCTGATACCGAGCGCAAGCTTCTGGTCCGGAATGGCGCTTGCAGAGAGTGCATCCCATGAATTGTTGAGGCCCCGGCCTATTTCCGTGACTCTGTTCCTTATAACCTGATTCGTGGCGCTCTCATACAAATCAAGGTGGGCCGGCATTGATTCAGGCAGTTCCCTGTTTTTCACTCCCATTGTAAGCCAGTCGGTTTCGCTGCCTCTCTCTTTCAGGTAACTTCCGAAAGTTGTGTATTGCCTGAAGGCAGTACCGTACGACAGGAAAATTCTGTTTTCCTCGGGAATGCCGGTTGTGGATATCTTTATGAATCCACCGGAATAGTCTGCCGGAAGCTCAGCCGTAGGGGATTTGAGTATAAAGATATTCTCGATCATCGATGATGGAACAAGATCAAAGGAGAAAGACCTTACGTCAGCTTCGAGGCTCGGAGCAGAAGCGTTATTCAGCCAGACATTGTTATATCTTGATGAAAGTCCCCGCACAACAATGAATCTGTCATCAACTACAGATACACCGGGCAGCCTTCTGACAACCTCGGAGGCATCTTTATCCTGGGTCCGGCTGATCAGCTGGGCGGATATTCCGGAAACGACTACCGGGCTGCTCTTAATGCTGTTCATTACAGACACTTCACTGTCAGTACGTTTGGTGGCTACAACCACAATATCATCCAGCTCCACTGACTGATCTGCCATGACTGCATTAATCACTGAAACCGACCCGGTCTTTACCTCGACCCCTTCCACCCGCAGGGGCTTGTAGGATATAAAAGTGAGATTCAGGCTGTACGTTCCGGGAGCTACCGAGTTAATTGTGAACTCACCGTCAGGGCCTGTGGATGTGCCCCTGAGCGTACCTTCAATTACTACATTTACGCCCGGCATTGTCTCCCCGGTTGACTGGTCGCGAACGACACCGGTGATTGTGCCACCCGAATTCTGGGCATTCATAAGGGCCGTGGAACATAGAAGCAGAGAAAAAATAAGAGTAATTAAATGTTTTTTCATCTTGATGGTTGACTTTGTTTTCAGCGCAAAAGTCAGCCGCAATTGTTACAGCAGTGTAAAAAACCGGTTACGAATAAGTGACACTAATGTTACATGATTGTAACATCCGGCGATAACTGTAACCAAATAAAAAAGAGGCCTTTACAGCCTCTGTATCTTATTTCAGGAAACCGCCTCGCCTGGCGGCACTGTATTCCGGTAACTGGTATGAGAGTTTATTTCAGCAGCTCGTCAGCTTTTGTCCTGGCCTCAGAAAGGATCTGGTCCGCCCGGATGTTGGCTTCAGTGACCAGCTGGGTGGCTTTCTTATCGGCTTCCCTGTTCAGCACATCAGCTGCCTTTTTTGCAGCTGCTACGGCTATAGGACCCTTTGCTTCAGCGTCCTTAATCAGTTTTTTGCCTCGCAGGTCGGCCTCACTGCACATCACTTCAGCCGAGGATGCTGCCTTCTCCCTTATAACCTTTGCATTCTCTTCAGCCTCGTTAATGATTTTGTCTGCCTGCTGCCTGGCAGCCTCGTTGACCTTCTCCACAACCTCCTGCTTTACGGTATCGGCCGCTGCCGCAGCAACTGATTTTATATTGCCGCCTGCAAATGAGGGTGTAATTGCCGGATCAAGCACTGTACCGCCAACATTAAGATTCACTTTAATCACGTCGGGAGGTTCAGCTCCAAAACCCAGTGCCGCCGCCTGTGAGGCCAGGCTGCTCATCAGTGATCCCGCAGCATCACCGAGTTCTGCCCTGGGAATCTCCGCCCTGACAAGATAATGCAAAGTCCTGTCAAGACCCTGGTCACCCGAAATATTGAGTTTAATGTTACCTACCTTAATGTCAAAGGGTTTCACCCATAACCGCCCGTCATTGATTATGAATGTTGCCCGGAGATCCTTCACAATATTCGTATAGGCAGGATTCATCTTCAGGACACTCTTCATCCTGTCAAAGCTCTTCGACCCGAGTATCTGGACTGACTGAGATGTGAGCTCCCCGTTGCCGGAGAGGGAGTTAAGCAGCGGCATCATGTTCTTTCCGAGGACAGAGCTGAAATCAATCTTTACAGATACGTTCCCTCCCAGTCCCGATGCCGCAGGCATAAGCTGCCTGACTGTGTTGAACGCGTCGAACGCCTCTCTGATGTTTACTGAACTTATCATCATGCCGGCGTCGAATTTCGGAATCAGCGAATCACGGCTGTCATAGACTGCATTCACAAGCAGCGAGCCTCCCAGCGCCTTCATCCCTGTCTCGCTTATGGTCACTGTCCCGTCACGTACGGTTATGTCACCTCTGACGTCGTTCGCAGACAGGCGGCCGTAGGTCAGGCTGCTAACGAGAGCGTCAAGATTAAAATCTATGTTCCCGGGAATTTTTATCATCTCCATGGCGGTGGTGTCCGTCCCGGAGGTGTCTGAAGGAATTATATCCATTATCTCGTTTAGGTCAATACGGTCTGATCTCAGTGAGAGGTTCCCCCTGACGGTCCCGTCGGAGAAGAGATACGGAATGTAATTCTCAAGCTTTCCCGACAGGGCAAGATCGCTTCCTTTTCCCATCGTGGCTTTCATGCCGGTGAGTTCGGCGTAAGCCGGACTGAACTTAAGGGCAGCATTGCTGATCCTGAGGTCAGGCATGTCAGTCATCACCACAGACATATCAGCAATGTTGAGGGTTCCGGCAGCGCGGAACTTCTCATATTCCTCATTTTCAATCATCGACATTCGCCCGGCCAGATCCAGTGACACATCCAGAAGCCCGTTGAGATCGATACTGTCAAGTGGTATTGCCTGCTGCAGTTTCGAGAGGTCAATCTTTCCCTTCGCGGCGACAGCCACTGCCGGATCACTGATAGGGGTGGCAAGACTGAGACTCATGTCAAAGGGATTGCCGGCCAGCTCGAAATGGAACCTGCTGATATCTGCTGTGGTGTTGTCCATCTCCCGGCCGTCAGTCTGCACTTTTCCTGTGATATTGATTGCCGTGATTTTTTCAGGCAGGGCAGGATAGCTGATGACCCCGTCAGTTACCTGCAGGTTAAGGGCAACATCTGGAAGTGTACTGTCAGCCTCACTGTAAATGCCCCTGACCGCACCGTCAAGAGAGACAGTGCCGGAAGCCGCAAGGTCTTCATATCCTTTCATGTAAAATGCCGGGACGAGAGAGAGGAGCGACTTGAAAGACGTTTCCGGGGCATTGAAGACCATGTCAAGCCCGATGTCATCACCCGGCATTGATGCAGTCCCTGAGAAGTTGAGCAATATATCATTGATCTTCAGAGTATTGTCTCTAAGCGTGAATTTCATTGAATCGAGCAGGGCATCTATCCCTGCAATGAAGCTGACGTCAGCACCGGTCAGCCAGGCAATTTTATCCATGGCAAAACTTACACCGGAGGCTTTCATTTCAAGATCCAGACCGGTTTGGGAGCCTGACATATTACCTGACAGGAGAAAATCCAGGTCTGAGACCGAAGCAGCCATATCTGACTCATTGTCCGAAAATGTGATCTTGCCGTTATCAATTGCAAACCGGCGAAGCATGAGATTAAGGCCGGTTGAGACCTCTTCCGCCTGTGCTGCATCTGCAGGTTGCTGCTCCTGCACTTCTGCAGACTCCTTCATAATATCCCAGTTAGCCCGGCCGTCACTGTTAACTATTGCGTTCACTTCCGGCCTGTCGATGACGATTGACTTGATCTCATAACCAGAGTCACTGAACAGGCTTCTCAGGTTGATTACTATTCCGACCGATTTCACTGCCGCAAGGGTGTCCCCTTCAAACTCAGCAGTTCCCGTGACGTTTAGATTATCCACGGAGAAGGAAGCGTTGGGGAAAGCCCTGAAGAGGTTCAGCCGGTAATCGCCGAACGATAATCTTGCGGTAAGCATGTCATTGAGTCCCGCTTCAACTTTCTCCCTGATTTTATCCTT
>CAZOHL010000121.1:0-7884 GCA_964579645.1 uncultured Rikenella sp.
ATTATGTATACCAAATTAGGCAAATCACCCGGTACAATTAACTGCCTTACTGAATTTAGTAAAGGGTAAGAATATCCTGTTTTTGCAGGATAAAAAAGCACCTGTGCCGGAGTTAGCTTTATCCCGGCTGAATTGAACTGGCTGGAGTTTACCATACCGGGAAAGGACTTAAGAATTGAATGACGATAATGTACAGCTCGAGAACCGACAGGTGCATTAAAGTGTGCCCAAAGCCTTCAGGAATTAATAAAGAACAGAATGTGTTGATTCAGGCGGAAATACGATTGTACAATTGCACCCGACACGCATCGGGTGGACTTACTATACGTACACAAAATGCGGCCTGCAGTCGGTTACAGTTAAAAACGGCTGGAACGAAGAAACCGGTACAGGCTGGAGTAATTTCTGATTGATAAATTAAATATCACGATATGATGAGTTTATTGGACATTCACGCGAGAGAAATCCTGGTTGCCTTTGTATTGGCCTTTGCCTTAAGTCTTTCGGTTTCTGGCCAGGATTGCAATCCTGATGAAATTATCAGCCTGCCTGGAGTTTACAAAGGCCCCGGCAAAGGTTCGGTCCGGGATATTTCAAATGAAGACCTGGTAAGGCAGAAGGCTGTTACACAGCAATTTATGAATATGGTGGTTAACAACTACCAGCCTAGAGGGATGAATATCGGGTACGGACCGGCACACTATCCACCGTTGCCTTATTGGCCCAATGGAGTAAATGTTGGAAACCGGTATCAGACCACTTTTTTTCTCATGTATTTCTATTGCAACCACCTGAACAAGATTGAGCAAATTGCCGAAACCCATTCAACTATTGAATTTCGGGTAAATCAGTGGGATTATCCGTCAAGTTTTTTTGTAAAAAAGAGTGTGGATGAAGAAGATCCCGAAGCAAATGTGTTCGGAACCATCAGACATAAACCCGTCTGGAACGAAAATGGTTACTGGACAATGACCGATACGGTTTATACTGTTCGCGATGTGACACATTTTCATCACCTTATTACCAAAAACAGAGAACTGCCTTTTGTTTTCATGTCCAGAAAGGAGTTTCTGGAAAAACTCAGAAAATACTACCAGGAACAAATAGAAGTAACAGTCAATAACTGGAAAAATCCGTCTCCCGAGGAAGCAGAATATGCCAGAGAGCGGATTGAAGGTGACAGATCGTATTACGGAAGATCGATTCAGAATATAGACGATTTCCTGAACAACTCCCCGGACGAAGTTTTAAATGAGCCTGCAAAAATTACGGGAGGAGGACCTCCATCCGAATTTGAAAGTTTTGCGGAAGGCAGATATTCTTATTGGGTAATCAAACCAAGCCAAAAATATTACAGTCAGGATAAACCTGCATCAACACCGCATTTCATTGATGTTCTGTTCAAAATTTATGAACCCGAGGTTGCCTGTCTGAATGCTAAAAACGACATCCTGAAAATAATTGATTTTACAGCTCTTCAGGAAATTGTTGATAATGGCGGGGTTACAGTAACACCTGAAACGTCTTCCGCAAAACCGGCAACAGATACCCTGAGCTATGTTTACGACCTCGACAGTAACCGGTATAACGTAATGAAGATTGGCGAACATTACTGGATGAAAGAAAACCTGAGAACCACGCAGTACAATGATACTACTCATATCCCCACAGGGCCACAGGTGGACTGGCCGAAAATAAAGCATGGCGCCTACGCCATTTATGACAATAATCCTTTGAACGCCAGGAAATACGGGTTTCTGTATAACGGTTATGCGGTTGCTACCGGAAAACTCTGTCCTCAGGGCTGGCATGTGGCAACCGACAAGGAGTGGAAAGAACTTGAAAAGTTCTATGGGTTACCGGAAGGGGAACTCGACCGGACTGGTGAACGCGGAGACATTGCGGACAAGCTGAAAGTTCGCGACGGGTGGATTGCATCCGCTTTTTCTGGCACAAATTCAAGTGGTTTTTCCATCTTGCCTGCCGGCGCCAGGCTTGAAAACGGGGAGTTCTCCACCTTGAACCAGTACGGAAATTTCTGGACATCGACAGTCTATGATGACAGGTACGGATTGCTTTACCTCTGGAATCACCACGTGCATTACAATACCAACGCTGTAGGAAGAATTTATACCGTTGCCCGGAATGGCTATTCGTGCCGTTGTGTAAAGGATATACCTGAACCAGAAAAAGAATAGACCTACGCAGAAAATACAAACCGTTCAATCTTTATTCTGCTTCGGATAATCAATTAATAGAAAATTAAACCACCTGAATAGGTTCAATACGGGGTATCTAAGAACTAAACTTACGGATATGAAAAGAATACTGTTATCAGCCTTTTTACTGAATATTGTGATGATTGTAACTGGTCAGAAAACTGCAAATTTTGACATTGTCTCCTATACTGAGCCCCCGGGCTGGGTAAAAGAAGCCGCGGATGGTTTTATTGCTTACACGATAAACAACAATGCAAACGGTGAATACGCCCGCATCCTTATTTTTAAAAGTTTAACGGGTACGGGAAACATTGATACTGATTTCGGTACCGAATGGAGAGAGCTTGTTCAGTTAAATTATCAGCCGGGAGAATTTACACAAACTAATGTGAGCAATTACAAAGATGGCTGGGTATCTAAGATCGGGGTGGCGCCGTTTAAATATCAGAATTCGAATCATGCTGCCCTTTTAATAACAATGGTGAAGGCACAAACCAAAATGAGCTTTGTATTTATCACGAATACAACGACATATCAAACCGCATTCGAAGATTTTGGCAGTTCGCTGAACTTTGACAGCACAGAAAAAGCAATCTCCCCCGGCAACCAAAAAACTGCATCAGATTCCAATAACAACAGGGTAACATCCCCGGTCAACAATCTGCCAGCCGATAATACCGTGATCACTGCATCAGATTATGACCAGAGACTGATCGGGAAATGGAACCGTTCTGGCGCAACGCATCCCCATTACGCTGATGCTGCAAGCTGGGGAACCGCAGGTTACACATCAAGCAGGTATGAGTTTATAGCTGATGGCACTTATTCTTACACCGAACGAAGCTTCCGGATGACGTATCCTTATATCATTCTGGTAAAAGAAAGAGGCAGATTCTCGGTAAGCAATAACTCAATCACCATCATTCCGGAAACAAGTCTTATAGAGAGTTACACAAAGAAGAACAATGTAGACGAACTGGGAACACTTGTAAAATCTGAAAACAGGCAGTTGGAAGTTGCCACATACACATTTACGTTTCATTATTTTTCAGGTCTTCAGGAGTGGAACCTGGTATTGCAGGCGTCAAATCCTACGAAGCGTGACGGAAATTTCAGCAGTAACGATACTTTTCCGAATGCATGGTATTTCGACCAGAAATATACTGACAATGACCTTGCCTCACCAAAAGGGAATTGAAGGCAAGTGCAGTGAGCGATTCCTGCGGCATGCTTTCTGACAGGTAATCAGCAAGGTTTCAAATTCCCATGCTATTGACACGCATCTGTTTATTGCGTAATTTTAGGGAATTGGTTCACGCGTGAACCACAGACGTTTTTTGCATCCTGAACATCTGATGTAAAAATTCCTGCAATGGGCCAGAAAATTGAAATAGCTGAACCCTCGGAACTCTTTAAACCATTCGTTTACTATTATAAATATGTCGAAACCGACCTGACGGGCATGTACAAGATCGTCCCTATCCCGTTTGTCGAACTGTATTTCAATTTTACGAATTTGAACCTTATCTCCCCCGGCTACTAAGATCTGGGTTTGCCAAGGGTCCACCTTGCAGGATTGCATCAATATGATCAGAGCGCTTATTCCAATATGTCTGCGACAGGAAGAAAAGGGGGATTTTGCGTTGTGTTCAAACCACGGGGCTTCTATGGCCTGTTCGGAATAAAGAATTCCGACTTCAGTAAATATTGTATTACAGGTGATTCTGTATTTAAAAGGGAGGTCAATATTCTGTGGGAACGACTCAGCCTTTGCAGCGGAGTAAATTCAATGAAAGGGCTTTTTGAACATTACTATTCAGATTTCGCAAAGCGAAATTCCCTGAAGCCCGATCTGCTGGATCACATTGTGTACAGGATTGACAAGACCAACGGGATGATAAGGGTATCGCAACTGTGCGAAGATTACAGCATGACGCCAAGGTCGTTGGAGAGACACTTCCTGGAGGAGATCGGGCTGCCTGCCAAGGAGATGCTTCAAATATTCAGAATCAACAGGGCAATAAGAATGCTGACCGGGAAACCGGAAGCCAACCTCGCAGGCTTAAGTTACCTGAGCGGTTACTTTGATCAGTCACACTTTATCAGGGATATCAGAAAGATTACAGGCATTTCTCCCGGGCAGTTGCAGAGAACGGAAACTGAAAGGCAAACCATCCACAACAGGTTATTCATCAGGAATCAATAGCCCCGCCAATTCCTCTCCCTGCTATTATGTCGCATATTTACAATACATGCCATCAGTCAGGGCATAAATTTGGTCAGAATAAATTAACTTAATCCGTACCGTTATGAAAAGATCAAATCACCTATCAAATGGGTACAGACTAATGACATTAGTCCTGACCATGTTGCTGATTTTCTTCGGTGGATGCACCAAAGATGCCTCTGATCCGACAGGCGATGATTTAAATGACATGAACATGAAAAGCCTTGTAATGAATGAAGGCACTGTCAGCCTTCAGGGTTTTATGCGCTGGTATGTCTATGCTAAAATGGAGCATAAGCTCATTGTTGACCCGCAGCAGATGATTACACTGTGCGAAGCTGAACTGACTTTCACAAACGGACACAACTTCACTCTTAACACGGTTGAGACCATTCCTATGGATCCCCCGGTGCTATTCAGGGAAATGACGATCAAGGGCAAGATCACTCCGGGCGGAGTGGTGATGTACACCTGGCCCGAAACATGGCTGGAACTGAACTGGGCAACCATGACACTGGAGCCGGCCCCCTATGCCGATCTCGTTACGCAGGTGGGGGCTCACACAGGTTATGAACTTTCCGGCCCCGGAGTCAATAAGGGCACCGTGAATTATAATGGATTTTTTGACGGTACCAGCTTCTATGCCGATTGCCATACAAATGCATTTCAGCTGGTTCCCGGCCCCGAAGGAACACCGTATGCTGAGCTGGTTGCCGGTCCGATTATCTTCAGTATGATAACCGAACTGCACGTAGTCAATTAATCCCGGGAATATGCCCTGAAAGACCGGTTCTCATTAATACAGCCTCCGGAAATCAGATCCTGGGGCTGTATTTTTTCTGCAAAATGATAGCTGAAGGCTGGATTGAGAATATGGTCAATCTACCTGACCGGTCCTGAGATGAATACCTGTCTTACACGTTCCGGAAGTTCTGACGGATTGTCAGCGATCTGGTCAGGGAGGAGCGAAGCCAGAAGTTCTCTGCGGTTCAGGCCCCAGGAAACGGCAATGACAGGAATGCCTGCTGCCCGGCATGCTTCGATGTCACGGGTCTCGTCACCAGCATAAACTATCCTTCCCGCCGGGAGCTGCTCCCTGTTGATCATCTTCCTTATGACCTTATCCTTCCCGAGGAAACTTTTGCCGCTGTATATGAAATCAAACAGGTCGGTAAGATTGTTGATGTCAATAAACTTCCTGACATTTTCGACGGAGTTGGAGGTGAGGATCCCCAACCCGTAGCCGGCATCACGGATCTCCCGGAGGGCCATGTCAAGACCGTCGAAGAGCTTCATCTCCGGGATGTGCCTGCTCATCTCCTTCCTTATCCTGAGCGTCAGCGTCAGCAGCTTCAGCTTCGAGATATCAAAGTCCCTGATCAGTTCCTGGGGTTTCTTTGTGCGAAACAACTCCCGCTCCCTGTCACCTACTGGTTGGAGATCGTATTCCGGGGCAACCCGGTTAAAGACTGCGAGGGCCATCTCGAGGGTGTCGGCAATAGTACCGTCGAAATCAAGAATCAAATATCCGGCATATGGCATAGAGGCCAAAGATAGGGATTATTCAAAGGAGAGCCCTGACAACCCGGACCCTGTTTTCACCTCTGTAGCTTCTGAGGTTGCCTTCCTGTTTCAGGTACCTTATAAGTGCCTCGGCCGTGGTAAAAAAGAGAGATTGTCCGGGATCAGCGTGATCATACTTGTAAACCTGGGTCATATAGCTGTTCATGGCCACGGTGTAAACACGGTTCAGATCCAGCGGTTTACCGTCATCTGTAAGTATCTTTATCTCGTCCGGGTTACCCTGGTCATTAATCCTTGTTTCAGTTGTGATACCCGAGGTATAGACAGGTGATCTGTCGTCTACGGGCCAGGCGGCACGCAGAAGGGAAAAGATCTCAGCGCCGGTGAGTTTTGTCACAACCAGTTCATTGCCGAACGGGTCAAGCTGGTAGACGTTCTTGATTGTTACCGGGCCTTTTGGAAGCTGGTCGATCCGTACCCCACCGGGGTTCATCAGCGCGATGTCGGCCCCGGCAGCCGCACGCTGGGCATCGGCCATCAGGTATCCCAGCTCCTCGTATGATGAAAAATCGTCGGTGGCTGTTGCTATAACCTGGTTGAGCACCGGATTGTCATTGTACTTATCAACAATGGTGCGGATCTCAGGATTCTCTTTCCTGGAGTTCCTGATGTCAATCAGTTGCATCTGCCTGTCTATTGTGCCGTCACTTTTTACAGTCAGCCTGATCAGGGTGCCGTATTTCAGCTTGTTCTCAGCCTGGGTGATCATGATGCCGTTATGGATCTGTTCCTTTTCCACTCTCGTATGGGAGTGACCTCCGATGATCAGGTCAATTGCTGCCGGCAATGTCTCAGCCAGTTTCACATCCTCCTCGAACCCGATGTGCGTAAGAGCAATGAAGATGTCACTGCTGTCCTTCAGCCAGAGGTATTCAGGGGCAATTTCAAAGGGCGACCGGAACACGAAGTCCCTGACGTTGTCAGGATGGCTGTCGGGAATGCCGTTCTGGCCAAGTTGAAGCAGTCCGAGAAAAGCAAGCTTCAATCCGTTTGGCAGGGTGAAGATTTTATAGGGACTTATTTTCAGGGCATGCTGCTCTCCGCCGGATACGTTTGCGCATATGAAACTGAAGTTTGCCTTGCCGGTCAGGGTGCTGAATCCCCCGGGGCCGGTATCAAATTCATGGTTTCCAACCGCGCTGAGGCTGAAGCCTACAGCATTCATCAGATCAATTACCGGGAATCCCTTCTCGGGATACTGGTCATTGATGGGGTTACCGGTCTGGTTATCGCCTGCGGCGATGAGGAGCAGGTCCGGATAAACGGTTCTGAGGCTGTCAACGATCCACGCAAGCTTCGGGAAGTTATCGATTGCCGCATGCATGTCATTGACGGAAAAGATGACTGCCTGCCGTTCAGCCTGAATTGCTGAGCCGGACGATGCAGCAACGGTGGCGCTACCCTGTTTTTCACGGGCAGGGGAGGTGCCGGTGTGCCTTGCGGAGCTGCAGGCAGCAAGTAGTCCGGCAGCGAAGAGGACAGATATCAGCCTGATGATCCGGGTTCTCTTTTTACGTCCTGAGAGAATATATAGTGTGTTCCCGTCTGCAAGTTCCCCGTCCGGCGCTACGATGTTGCCAAACCTGTCCTCTGCAACAGGCAGTCTGTCAGGCACTTTCCGACCCGAATGTTTATAATAACCCGCAATTGCATCCCTTACCCGGGCTCCGTTATGGAGGTCAAGCAGGGTATTGTTTACAGTGATTTTCATTTCCTGTTAGTTTGAAACAAAATAAGGTACTAAAGTAAGTCCTTTTCCGTAACACTGAACAGGATACTTGCGGATCAATTCCTTCTGAAGGGCCTGGTGAAGACGGTGAAGAATGTAAACAATTCAAGGCGGCCTGCAATCAT
>CAZOHL010000122.1:0-7762 GCA_964579645.1 uncultured Rikenella sp.
TCAGTTACAGCTCATTCTGCCGCAGTTTCTACCTGCCCGAGGATGTCAACGGCGATAAGATTGGTGCCACCTACAGGGATGGTATCCTGAACGTTGAGATACCCAAGCTTGAAGAAGAGAAGAAGAAGGAAAAGATTAGGTCAATCTCAATCTCGTAACACCAGGATCATTCCTGCATGCACGAAACGCCGGGTCTCAGGCCCGGCGTTTCCGTTTAAACAGGTGTTGTCAACGCCTTTGCAAACCGCTCACCGTATTCGATGAGCGTTTTTTCTTTTCCGTCCTCTGGCACGAACTTGAATGCAGCAGGCTCCTCGAAATATTTCAGTTTCAGGTTCTTCAGCATTTCAGCAATCAGTTGCGGCGCCTCACCGCTCCAGCCGAATGATCCGAAAGATCCTGCAAGTTTACCTCTGTCACGCAACGGGCTGACAACAGCCATGAGCCTGTAGACAGGCAACAGTGTATTCTGGTTGATTGTGGGTGACCCAACAATAACACCGTCAGCGATTGTCAGCTTCGAGTCCATTTCCCCGATATCAGCTGTCTCAATGTCAATCACCTCGACCTCCAGGTTATCTGTCTTCGAGGCGCCTGCAGCTATCAGCCTGGCCATCTCTGCCGTGTATCCATATGCCGAAACATAGGTTATAAGCAGCCTCTTAATGCCTGACCGCTCCGTAAGTGCAACATAATCTTCGGACAAACGGCGTGTCTCATCAACGATCTTCTTCCAGTTCTGCCTGAGAACAGGTCCATGACCGGTTGCAATCATCGAGATGTCAAGCGGGCGGATCTTTTCCACGGCCTTGAGCATGAACTTGCTGTAAGGCTTGAGTATGACGTCAAAATAGTACCTGAAATCCGCATCATAGTCGCCCACAAGGTCATCAAAAAGATCCTCATGACAATAATGAGCTCCGAATGAATCACATGTGAAGAGGATCTTATCCTCAACGAGGTATGTATATATACTATCCGGCCAGTGAAGGTTGGGAGCCGAGATGAACTTCAGGGTTTTGTTGCCGAGGTCAAGCGTATCACCGTCTTTAACCACAAGCGATCTGAACGGCCTGTTAACAATGTCACCAAGGTACCTGATCGCATTGCCGCTTCCTACCACTACTGCGTCGGGAGCCAGATCCAGCAACTGACGCATGGCACCGGAATGGTCAGGCTCGGTATGATCAAGTACTATGTATGCCAGATCAGCAGGGTCAGTAACCTTCCGAAGCTTGCTGAGAAATACTTCGCTGAACTTTTCCTTTGCAGTTTCTATAATGGTCTTCTTATGGGCATTGATGAAATAGGAGTTGTAGGTGGTACCGTGTTCGGTATGCATCACGATGTCAAAAGTCCTGATGTCATAATCAAGCACTCCGATCCATTTCACATCAGGGGTAAGATCTATTATACGGTTATCAGTTTTCATTCTATGTTACATTAAATAACTCTTGCCAGTATTGTTCTGCTTGCCCTTACCTGTTCGAACATCTGCACGTCAACCACCGTGGTGGTTGGAAGAAAAATATCGACGCGTGATCCAAACTTAATGAATCCAAGTTCATCTCCCTGGTGCACTTTGTCTCCTTTTTTCGAGTATGTTACAATCCGGCGGGCCACGGCACCGGCCACCTGCCTGACCAGTATTTCAGTGCCGTTGTCACTTGAAACAACCACACTGCTCCTTTCGTTCAGTTCTGACGATTTTGGGCTACGGGCATGAAATTTCTTTCCCGGATGGTAGTGTGTATAAGTGACAGCGCCTGAAATGGGATACCTGTTGCTGTGCATATTGAATGGCGACATGAAGATTGAGATCTGGAGGCGGTTATCCCTGAAATACTCCTTTTCAAATGTCTCTTCTATGACCACAATTTTACCGTCAGCCGGTGCGTATATGAGAAGAGGGTCGGGTTCAACCGGTCTGGAAGGGGCCCTGAAAAACATCACTATGAAAACAAAAAAAAGCAGTGATGCCACAAGCCCTGACCAGTGATAAAGTGTCGGGCCCGTCCACAGCAGCCATCCGGCAACGTTCAGAGCGATCAGCGCTATCAGCACCCCCGCGATTATTTTATAACCCTCCCTGTGTATCCTGAATTTTCCGATCGTCATGTCAAAGCATTGTTGCTAAGTAAAGATAAACCAGCGGGAATGCCACCACCACGCTGTCAAACCTGTCAAGGAATCCACCGTGACCCGGCATAATTGTTCCTGAGTCTTTCAACCCGAGGCTTCGTTTAAGCATTGACTCAAGCAGGTCACCGAGTGTTCCGCCGACAGAGATTATGAGTGCTATTACCATCCACCCTCTGGTATCTGCCACACCCAGCCATCCGGAGAAGAGCCTTGCCACAAGCAATGTCAGTACCAGCCCGCCAAAGAATCCCTCCCATGATTTCCCGGGTGAAATACGTTCAAACAGTTTATGCCTTCCCAGTGTCGATCCGACAAGATAGGCACCTGAATCATTTGTCCAGAGCAGCAGGAAAAATCCTATCATGATTCCGGGTGAGAAGACAATACTTTCCATGGGCAGCAGCGGACTCAGCCCGGTTTGGTTGAAAGCCGCGAAGGGAAACATTGAAAACGGCACTGCAGTGTAGAGTATTGAAAAGAAGGTATGCGCCAGGGAATCGAATGGTCTTTCAACATTGCGGAACAGCTCAATGACCATTACAATGGATATCACAGGGATCATTGCAAGGAACCACCGCCGCGGGAGCCATCCAAGCGCTACTGTGGTGGAGATCACATAAAGGAGGAAACCGCTGATTATTCCTGTGATAACCTGTGGCCGTACACCGGTACCCCTTACCATTACATAGTACTCACGCTGAGTACCGGCGATCATCACTGCCCCTACCAGGAAAAACGAAACAGGGTGGAGCCAGAGTCCCCCGAGAACGAATATCACTATGAAGGCACCTGTAACGGTGCGTCTGACAAAGTTAGTCACCCAACAGATCCTTGATTATTTCCTTAGCAATAAGCACATTGTCACGATGGACAAAAATCTCGATCTCACCTATCTTGTATATGCTGTCACGCTTGTCTATTGCCACTGCATCGACACCGTTTGTCAGGAGCCTTTCAACAGCAATCTGGCTTCTGACATCATCTGTAAAGCCTGCAATGGCAACCCACTCATTCTCCATTACCGGTGCCAGAAGTTTCATTGGCAGCAGCATCAGGAGCCTCAGTCTCCCGGGCAGATGACCGGTCAGCGGAGGTCTCAGCCTCCGGGGCCGGTGAACCGGCAACTCCGCTCTCTACGGCAGATGAACCTGCGGCGGCAGCCCCCGGGGCTTCATCCCCGGTATGCTTTTCACCCCGGCGCTTGCCGAAGATCCGCTCAAGGTCCTCACTGAATATGACCTCTTTCTCAAGCAATTGCTCGGCAAGCTGTGTTAACCCTTCTATGTTGGATGAGATGACCTCCTTGGCCTTCAGATAGGACTCCTCAACGATTTTCTTCGCCTCATGGTCAATAAGTTCGGCTGTCTTCTCGCTGTAAGGCTTTGTAAAGCCGTACTCACTCTGGCCGGAGGAGTCATAATAGCTCATATTGCCCACCTCGTCAGACATGCCGAAGTAAGCCACCATGGCGTATGCCTGTTTTGTAACCTTCTCCAGGTCACTCAGGGCTCCGGTTGATATCTTGCCTATGACCAGTTCCTCGGCTGCTCTCCCCCCGAGGGCGTAAGCCAGTTCGTCAAGAATGTGCTCACGGGTTGAGATTGACCTCTCTTCAGGCAGGTACCATGCTGCGCCAAGCGCCTTGCCCCTGGGGATGATTGTCACCTTGAGCAGCGGACTGGCGTGCTCGAGGAGCCAGCTGACAGTTGCATGACCGGCCTCATGGTAGGCAATTGTCTTCTTCTCCTCCATTGATATGATCTTGTTCTTCTTCTCAAGGCCGCCAATGATCCGGTCAATTGCATCAAGGAAATCCTGCTTCTGTACCACTGTCTTGTTTCCCCTTGCGGCTATAAGTGCGGCTTCATTGCACACATTGGCTATGTCAGCGCCCGAGAACCCGGGAGTCTGCTTGGCCAGGAAGGATACATCGAATCCCTCCTCGAGCTTTATGGGGCGAAGGTGAACCTTGAAGATAGCCTCCCGCTCCTTGAGGTCAGGAAGCTCCACATGTATCTGACGGTCGAACCGGCCGGCCCTGAGGAGGGCCTTGTCAAGGATGTCAGCCCTGTTTGTGGCCGCAAGAATTATAACACCGCTGTTGGTACCAAACCCGTCCATCTCTGTAAGGAGCTGATTCAGGGTGTTCTCACGCTCATCATTGGCACCGAAATTAGGGTTCCGGCCGCGGGCGCGTCCAACTGCATCAATCTCATCAATGAAGACGATACAGGGAGCTTTTTCCTTGGCCTGCTTGAACAGGTCCCTCACCCTCGAGGCACCAACGCCAACGAACATCTCCACGAAGTCAGATCCTGAGATGGAGAAGAATGGCACATTGGCCTCACCGGCAACAGCCTTGGCCAGCAATGTTTTTCCCGTCCCGGGAGGGCCTACAAGCAATGCTCCCTTTGGTATCTTTCCGCCGAGAGAAGTATATTTCTTCGGGTTCTTGAGAAAATCAACTATCTCCATCACCTCAGTCTTGGCTTCCTCAAGCCCCGCCACATCATTGAAGTTGATCTTTATGTGGGTGTCCTTATCGAATATCTGGGCCTTCGACTTACCGACACTAAAGATGTTTCCTGCACCACCGCCGGCACCGGCAGACATGCGGCGCATGAAAAATATCCAGACCGCAGCTATCAGTATGAACGGGAGTATGACGCCAAGGAAAGTACCAAGATAGTCCTTCCTTTTCTGGTAATCAAGATAGATGCGCTGATCCTCTGTATAGCCGGCCTTGTCCTGCGCTTCCTCGAAGAACTTCTGAAAAAGCTCCACAGTACCGAATGTGTGATAATAATGAGGTTTGGGCGGCTGAAGGCCGAAGCTGCGCTGCTCGGCAAAATCAGGGTACCGGCCGCTCTTCAGCGAGTCAGCCTTGATGTAAATCTCAGCCTGTTCCTCGTTTACGATGATTACCTTTTCGATATCATGGTTCATGACCATTTCCTCGATCTCCCTCTGGCCTGCCTTCTGGGTATATTTCCCTGAAGTAAGCACCTGGAAAACGATGAACGTCAGCAACAGTATCGCAAACAGCCAGCTGGAATTGAACCACGACTTGCCGTTATTCTTTTCATTCTTGTTTGACTTCGGAGTCTCTTTACTCTCTGCCATAGTATCAGTTGAACTTTCTTTTAAATATTGTCACCGAGATACGTTACGCGGCCGTCAGCCCACAACGACTCAAGGTCATAAAAATCCCTGTAGGGTTTCTGGAAAATATGCACGAGAATATCACCGTAGTCAAGCAAAACCCAGATACAATTCTCCCTGCCTTCAATATGGTAGGGTTTTACGCCTGTCTCCCGTCTTACAACATCCTCAACTGACCATGCAAGTGAATCAACCTGTCTTGTTGATGCAGCGTGACTGATAACGAACCAGTCACAAATCCTGCTTTCAATATTCCTCAGATCAATCAGGGCCACCTTCTCACCCTTCTTTTCAAGCAAACCTCTGACAATGCTGTCAGTCACCCCGGTGGTCGCCTTTGTGCCTTTTCTCATCAATAATCTTTTCAGTTATAAACAGTTCTGTAAGCCGCCTCAAAATTACGACATTTATCCGTAATTTAGTCCGGCCTTAGTTCTTTTTACAATTAGGGTGCCAATTTGTTCAGGGCATTAATTACTGCCGTTTTCCGTCAAAACAGCACCTCTTTGTCATAATATTGTCATGATAGTAGGAACATATGTCAGGCACTTTGAGAAAGTGTCATCAACAAACGCAGTTGCAGCAGCAATGTTGAATGAGCAGGCCCCTGCCGAAGGCACTGTGATAACAGCGTCTTACCAGGAGAGCGGCAGGGGTCAACCGGGTAACAGCTGGGAAAGCGAGCCAGGTAAAAACTTGATTATGAGCGTGATACTATATCCGGTCATGATCAGTCCGGCTGACCAGTTCATTATTTCAGAAATGGTCTCGCTGGCCGTCTGGGATGTGGTATCGAAGCATACGCAGAATGCACGCATCAAATGGCCAAATGACATTTATGTCGGCAATGACAAAATTGCAGGCATACTGATCGAGAACAGCATCATGGGCGAGATCCTTGGCAGCAGCATAGCAGGGATAGGGCTTAACGTCAACCAGACTCTGTTCCTGAGCGGGGCGCCAAATCCCGTCTCATTGAAACAGGTTACGGGTACAACCCACTATCTGAAGGCAGTGAAGGAGGACATGACAGCTGCCCTTGACAGGCGCTATGCCATGGTAATCAGCGGAGAAAAAGCCACCCTGGAGAGTGAGTACAACCGGGTCCTTTACAGGGTTGGGGAATGGCACCGCTATTCGGATGACAGCGGTGAATTTGAAGGGATGATCGAAGGGGTCAGGGCTGACGGCATGCTCTCTGTCACGAAGAGAGACGGTACCCGCCATCTCTATGCTTTCAGAGAGATTGATTACATCCTCTGACCCTGTCATAACCGTCATAATTTTCGACAAGATCCATCAGGTTATCAAGGTATCTGGCGGCTGAATCACCTATTAACATCCGCATCAGGGGATTCATGTTCAGCCCTGTGTCAAATCGCACAGCTGACCTCATACCGCTTATGAACCCGATTGTGATCCTTACCTTCACCTTCCCTGTAATGAATGACTCAGCATCATAGGTTATCTCGGAATGAGGCATCGCATCGGCGAGAGATACGGTTATTCGTCCTGCCCCGTCAGTCTTGAAGCTGCAGCTGTCTTCCGTTGCCTCCCAGTCTGAAACTGAATCCGCAGGAATGACAGTCCTGAAATTCCTCATGTCAGTCAGAAATGCATATAGGTCGCTGTCTCCGCAGGGGACCTCACCTCTCCTGCTTGTAAAAGTGGTCATCGGGCTCATATCCCGGTCTCTTCGTCTTTCGTTAGAATCAATAATCTGCCCCCCGGTTGTTAATCTTTCCCGATTCCCCACGAGGCCGGGTCCTTGCGCCACTCTTTCAAAGTATCCACATCGCTCTTTGAGATATAGCCTGATGCAGCAGCCATATCTACAAGCACGTTGTAGTTGCTGAGAGTATCAAGCCTGCATCCTTCGGCCTGGAATGCGTCAGTTGCCCTGGCGAAGCCATATGTAAAAATGGCGATCATTCCCAGCACCTCACATCCCGCTTCGCGGAGGGCCCTGACAGCACCAAGGCTGCTTCCGCCGGTTGAAATAAGGTCTTCAATAACAACCACTTTCTGTCCTTTTTCATATCTCCCCTCGATCTGGTTTCCCAGGCCATGATCCTTGGCACCTGACCTGACATATACAAACGGCATACCCAGGGCGTCGGCAGCCAGGGCACCGTGCGCTATGGCACCCGTAGCCACTCCGGCTATCAGGTCGGCACCCGGATAAAGCTCCCTTACCCTGGCGGCAAACGAGTCACGAATGAACCCTCGTACCTCCGGAAAGGAAAGAGTCATGCGGTTGTCACAGTATATGGGCGACTTCCATCCTGAGGCCCATGTAAAAGGTTTTGCCGGTTGTAATTTTATTGCTTTAATTTGCAGAAGGTATTCTGCGGTTTTTCTGGCTGTTTCGTCCATATGGTGAAGTATAAGGTTTATTTTGACAACAGGGTAATCACTCTCTCCCCCGAGCCTGACAGGGTGCAAAAATACACCCTTT
>CAZOHL010000123.1:0-7694 GCA_964579645.1 uncultured Rikenella sp.
TCTGTTCTCCTGGTACTCTGGATAGCCGGTGCATCATACTGGTATGTATGCAAGATAAGGTGCGACTGCAGGAAGGCAGCCGCACCTTCCGTTGAAATACAGGCTACTCCGGATACTACGGCCCCGACACCTGAACAGCTTCTCCTTGCCTCAGTCAATGAGGCCAGAGAGTATCTCGCTGACTCGGGAGCCGGGAAAGGATTCTTCCCTACCTCATCAGCTGAAGGAGACATGAGCGGCATAAGCGATGAATACCTGAAGAAGCTGAAACTCGTTCTTGACAATAACCCGGCTGCCCGTGTGGAGGTGACCGGTCATGCTGACATAACGGGTTCAGCTCCCTTCAACAACGAACTTGGTCTCAGAAGAGCTGAATTCGTAAAAGCATTCCTGGTTAACGCAGGTATAAAAGCGGAACAGATTGTGACATCATCGAAGGGTTCATCAGAACCCGCAGCGTCAAACAGCACGCCCGAAGGGAGAGCCGCTAACAGAAGAAGTGAAATCAAAGTAATAATCTAAACATCATGGCAGAACGTTTTACAGCAGATCTGCTGTTCATTCTATTTGTGCTGCTGGTGGCAGCATTGCTTGGTTTTCTCATCGGTTACCTCCTGGAGAGGGGCCGCTGCAGGAAACGGATAGCCGTACTGGATGAGGAGATTGAAGGACTGAAGGCGAGGATACGCAGGCTGGAGGAGGAGAAGACAGCGCTTGACGCGAAACTGAAGCTTGCAGAGGATGACAAAATCACTCTTAACGCGAAGATTGACGGGCTGGAGGGAGAAAAAACAAAACTGCGCGATGAAGCTCGCAGAATGGACGATGAGATAGCCAGCCTCAAACTGACGATTGACAGGCTCGGGAAAGAAGCCATAGCGCTCAAATCAGAACAGGCCGACGCTCTTAAGGCAGCCGAGGCTCATGCAGTCTCAGAGACGCCACTGGCAGCCATGGCCCACGAAGCGACAGTGACCCACCAGGAGTTCAGGCCTGACGACCTTGAAGTGGTGATTGGCATAGGTCCCAAAATTGCAAGGCTGCTGATCAACCGCGGTATCACCACCTGGAAGGCACTGGCAGACACCTCAGTCGCTTACATTCAGGAGATACTTGACAAAGACGGGGGTGAGCGCTACCGCGTTCACAATCCTGAGAGCTGGCCCCATCAGGCCCGTCTCCTTGATGAAGGCCGGTGGGATGAGTTCCGTGAGCTGAGAGACAGGCTCTGGCTCGAAGCAGGCAAATAATTTCTGCCTGACAGGCAGATTGCATCACGGGCAGATATTTTGTATCACATGCAAGTAACGACGGGTCTCAGACCCGTCGCTGGGTAATAATATACACATATTCTGCCCCGTGTCAGGTAGCGGCGGGTATGAGACCCGCCGCTGCGTAATGATATCCGCATATTCTGCCACGTGGTCCGTCATTGCATTCTGTCCGGCCCGAAATTCCTTTGCTAATAGGATAAAAATCCTATATTTGTTATTGAGGGTGTGGAATACCCTGGTAGTAATAAATAAAAAAGGAGGTGCTGATGACTTTCAACGAGGATTTCTATTATCATCCCCGGAAGTACAACACAATTGAATTATGGAAAGATGTAACGCCTGAACAGTGGAATGACGCGGGATGGCAGAGAAAGAATTCGATCAGGTCAGTTGACCAGTTGAAAAAGGTGATCAGGCTTACTGATTACCAGGAATCAGAAATCAGAAGAACAATCGGAACCTTGCGGCAGGAGGGCAAGGAACCGCTCAGAATAACACCATATTACGCATCGCTGATGCAGGAAGATCCCTTCAACCCGGTCTTCTTCGGCGAGAGATCCCAGAAACGGCTCGACCCTGTGTTCTGGCAAAGTGTTCCCACTCCTGCCAACCTGATGTTTCCCGATGCCGGCGTAGAGGGAGCCATGAGCGAAGGTTCACGCAGCTATGGTGCTGCCTACCAGCGCTACCCAAACAGGGTGGCGCTCTTTGTTGCCGAGAACACAAGCTGTGCATCATACTGCGTTCACTGCCAGAGGGCGAAATCACTTGACACAACTGCCGACGTCAACAGCCGGGAGGTAGATAAGGGGCTGTTTTACATCGGATACAACAGGAATATAAACGAGGTGCTTGTCACAGGTGGAGATGCGCTCATGATCAGCTTCAAAAGGCTCAGGTACATACTTGGCGAGCTGAGCCGTTTTTCTCACCTTCGGGTAATAAGGATAGCCACAAGGGTGCCGGTGGTATTGCCGATGCTAATCACTGACGAGCTCCTCAGTATGATCAGAACCGCATCAAACAGGTACAGCAAGGGTCCTGAGAAGTATGTCTACTTCATGACCCACATCAACCATTACCAGGAGGTGACAGCTGATCTGGCCGCCGCAGTGAAGAAGATCACCAGGCATGGTTTTACAATCCGTAACCAGACAGTGTTGCTCAACCATGTCAATGATCATTACCGGACACTGGCTGAGACATTCAGGCGGATGTTCTGGATCGGGGTGCACCCCTACTACCTCCTGCAGTGCCACAAGGAAAAGGGAATAGTTCACTTCATCACCCCAATACAGGTAGGCAAGATCTACATGAAGCACCTGCAGGGCTGGATCAGTGGTATCACTGTGCCCCGCTATGCGGCAAACATCGAGGGAGGAGGAGGCAAGGTGCTGCTGATGCCATCCGGGCATGACACCCTGAACCTCGATACGAATATCGATGACAAAATATCCGAGAGCTTTGCAAATGTTTTTACCTGGGATCACAAGAAGATAGTGAGATATGAAGCCCTGGGCAGGGCGACAAGGGAAGAGTACGAAAAGGCTGTCGGCATAATGGAAAGGTTTATCGGCCGCAAGGGGGTCTTCCTGCCGAGAATTATTATCGTGGATGAAAAAGGAAATCATCTCGAGACAACCAACCGGACCAGGCTGCCTACGTTTGAGAAGAGCAAGAAAGCCAGGCTGCTTGATTACGAGTTGTTCAGCTCCGAGATGCCCCTGACCAATCCGGCAGATGCATATGATGAAATAGAGGCTGCCTTCCGGAGGTCAGGCTACACCCGATGATATGATAATCTGCAATATAACACGCAGCGCCGGGTCTCAGACCCGGCGCTGCGTCATTTCAACCAGATACACCGCATCAGGGTCAGATGGTTCCTTTATTGCAGCGGTTTCACCACCTCTAAAACCTCCGGAAAATCCATTCCGATTTTCTTCAGGTGCTCAATTGTAGGTATACCGTTGTTGTTCCAGCCGCGGCGCTTGTAGACCGCATCGCGGAGCAGGTCATACTGCTTCTCACGGAATTGCCTCATCACCTTAATCTTCTCCTCGGTGCTCATGCCCGTGGGGTCAACTCCCACCTTCTCCTTCAGCTGTTTGTCATACCGCTCCTGGCGTGACAGGTATTCCTCAACCGTGACGGGTCCGCATGCACGGTATGGCTGGTCATCATCCTTGCGCCTGCCGTATCCGCGCCGTATGTTGAATACCCTCTGGAAGTTATAGACCCTCTCTGAATCCTCTATCAGTCTGTGTTTGTCGAATTCCCTGCCGGTCACTGACTTGTATATTGTGACGTAGTTGTCTACGTGCTCGGGCACTTTTGCCGGTTCATCGGTCTGTGCGTTTGTCTCCGGTTCCACGTCGTTCCACGGAAGCTTGCAGAGGCCCACAAGGCCGAACCATGTCCGGAACATGGGGAAGTAGTGAAGCGCTTCGGCCTTGTTCTCGAACGTAGGGATCTGGTTGTTGACCATATCCATGAAGATGAGCCATG
This sequence comes from uncultured Rikenella sp., assembly GCA_964579645.1. Lineage (GTDB taxonomy): Bacteria > Bacteroidota > Bacteroidia > Bacteroidales > VadinHA17 > SR-FBR-E99. Next base: position 3,783 of record CAZOHL010000123.1, read on the forward strand.
CCTCGTCATGCTGCGGGCCCTTGTTTGTAAGGGCATAGCCGCCCTGCTGGGCAAGTGACTCCTTCGACATGTATTGTGAGTACTCGAGACCCTTGTTCTCCATTCCGATATCCTGCATGAACTGCGGGTCGCCCCATCCCTTTTCAGCAAAGATCTTTTTCATCCGGCGTATGCCCTGTCCGGCTATCAGGCCGAAGCCCTCGCCGCGGGCCACCTGGTGAAGCAGCTCAAGTGCATCAGGTATGTTCCCGAACTTAAGCTCCAGGCCACCTGTGCGTTCCTTGTTCAGGATGCCGTTCTCATAACATTCCTGGATGAATGCCAGGCTGGTACCCCATGTGATTGTGCAGATGCCGTATGTGTCGCAGTAGAAGTTGGTTTCAATTATATACCGCGGATCGAAGAAGCCGCCGTTGGAACCCAGCCCTGCAGCCGTCTCGTATTCCGGTCCGTCAACGATTACCTTCTGCCCGGCATAGGGTCCGGTGGTTATTTCATAATCGTCGATGGCTTTGGCGCATGCCATGTTGCACCCAATCCAGCATCCGTCAGGAATGTTCTGTGTGAAAAAAGATTTCCAGACGGAGGAATCAATCCTGGGTGAGTCTTTGTGTGACCCGAACTTGTAGTTGTGTGTCGGAAGCAGGTCATGATCATCCATGATCTCCATAAGGTGAGCTGTGCCAATCTGACGCATCTTGCACTGTTTGTCGTCAAGTTCGCGCATCTCGCGGTTGAAACGGCGCCCGCGCTCCTGGATAGCTTCAAGGTCAACAACATTGTTGAGGTTGCCTTTTACACCGGGGATCTTGCAGACGATGGCCTTGATCTTCTTGTTGCGGAAAACCGTGCCGATGCCTCCGCGGCCGGCCTGCTTCATTCTGATCTTCTTCCGCTTGTTGTCGTAGAAGGTGAAGTTGAGCATGCCGATGAGCGAGTGGTCAGCAGCTGAGCCTGTGGAGACAATGCCGATGTTCTTCCTGTCAGACTCGTCATTCGCAAACATATCGGTCAGCTGTTCTGCCAGCACGTGGCTGTCAAGCGCCTCGGCAGGCGCCTCGAAAACTTCAACATAGTGCTCAACGCCGTTGATGTAGATGATGACGTCATTGGCTGCCTTGCCCTGCAGTTCTATTGCGTCAAAGCCGGAGAACTTGAGGAAGGGTCCGAAGAAACCGCCCACGTTGCTGTCCATGACCGAGTCGGTTTGCGGGGAAATGGTAACCACCAGTGATTTTCCCGAACCGGAGTATTGTGTTATTCCTCCGACGGGACCGGATGAGATCACTATTTCGTTCTCGGGGTCATCCCATCTGGTATCCGGTTTCGTTGCATTCCAGAGGAGCCTGAGTCCGTATCCCTTGCCTCCGATGAACTTCTCTTTCATCACCTGAGGCACAGGTTTTTCAGTAATCTCCGGCGTGCCAACATTGACATACAGGGTCTTGTCGGTGTACCCCTTGTCCAGGGCCGTCCAGTTGTAGTTCCATCTCTTGAGAAGCTTATGCTTCGACCTGATTTCGCTGATGTCCATATAGTATTTGTAAAGTTTGCGGTTAAAGAAACAAATATCGCCAATAAAGATCCGCAATCATATGATAATAATCAATATGCAAATGATTGCCAAACGAAGTGAAATTGCGATTTGCGAATTGCGATTTGCATGATACCTTTGCAATCATGGAGATCACGCTGAACAATGAGCCGATGACCCTCGGAGGTGAAAGCATCACGGTTGAGAAACTGCTTGAGATGAAGAGATATACCTTCAGACTCAGGATTGTCAAGGTCAACGGGCGGATTATTGACCGTGACACCTATGCACGCGAAATGATCCATGACGGTGATACTGTTCAGGTGATATATCTGATGAGCGGAGGATGACGGATCAGGAGAACAGCGGCAGCGGTGAAAACCGCAAAGGCGATTTCTGGCAGCGGTTTACCCTTGCGGCCATTATTGAGAGAATGCCGGCATGGATGAAAAACAAGTATATCCTAACCTTGCTGGTCTTCATCGTCTGGATCTTTCTGCTTGATCCCAACAACCTCATTTCGCGGGTACGCGAGATAAAAAACCGAAACAGGCTGAAACAGGAGAAGGAGTACTACATGAGCCGCATCGAGGAAGACCGCAGCAAGCTCAATGAACTGAGAACCAGCAACGAGAACCTCGAGAAGTACGCCCGGGAACAGTACCGCATGAAGAAGCCTGACGAGGACCTTTTCATTATAGTCACGCCGGAGCAGGAGCGAAAGATCAGGCGTGAACGGAAGGTGTCAAAAACACCGAAGCCCGCTCGGAAGCAGGCTTCGGGAAAATCACAGAAAGAGTAATTATTTCTTTGCCTTTTCAGCATTGTATTTGGCATTCAGCCCGGCGATAACGTCAGTAGTGACATCAAGTGTTGTATCGCTGAACAAAACGGGACCGGGGAACTGTTTGGCCAGTATGTACTGGTATCCGCGGTCAGCGTTGAACTCGACAAGATAAGTGTTGATATACTCCAGCACCTGCCTCTGGGCCACCAGGCTTTCCTCATTGAGGTTATATGCCATCTCGTCACGTCTGGCCAGCAGTGTCTGCTGCTGCTGCTGCAGTGTCTGTTCCATCTCGGCGGCAGTAGCCCTGGTCACAAGTCCCTTCTGGACCTTGTTCTGGAAATCCCTGACGTCACGGTCAAAGGCCTGCGATTTTGAAGCCAGTTCAGCCTCTGAGCTCTTGGTCTTCTCCTCCAGCTCGGTAGTTTTGTCCTTTGCCATGTCAAAATTGGCGATAACCGAATCCAGCTCAACGTATGCTATACCGCCATTGTGTTTCTTAACAACGGAATCATCGGCGCCGGCCGGTTTGTTCTTGCCGCAACCGGAAGTCATCAAGGCTACCGAGGCAATCATCACTGCTATAATCAGGGTGTTCCTTGCTACAGATATTTTATTCATTTCAGAAATTAGGTTATGGTTCAACAAATTGTTGCACAAACATACACAAATTTTGAATACGCAAAAGAGAAACGGAAACTGCAGCCGGAAGTGATCCCGGATGGCGTGATCAGATTGACAGTGAAGGGAGATGTGTTATGATGACCTGTGATTGAGAATGTGCAAAGCCCTGATCAGAACTCCGGGCAGGGGATCGCGTGGATTCTGCCGCCTCGCTTAACCTGCGATGAGGTGAACGAATAGATCAGGGAGATTTCATATGCACCGCCGGAGGAGGTAATCAGGTTAGATATTGTGAAGTCATAGCTCAGCCCTATGTTCAGTTGATCGGTCTTGATGCCCAGCATTCCGATGATTGCATCGCCCGCCTGGGCAGATACATCTTTCGAGGTGGCAAAGGGAATACCCCTGTACCATACGCCAAAGACAAGAGGATTCTTGTAATAATAAACGCCGATGTCTGATTGGAAGAAGTCAGCCTGGAACATGACATTGGCTGCAACAGACAAAACTTCTTCGAGTTTTTTCTTCAGTCTTCCGCGGCTTATGATCTGGAATCCGCCAAAGAGGTCGAGCTTGATCGGCACCGACGTACTCTCGCCCCAGAATGATGTTTTTGGTCTCAGCAGGTGGTCAACATTGAAACCGCCCCATGTTTTCTCATTATAGGCAAGACCTGATACTGCGAAGTCGATATCAGCCACGTTATCGAATGGAGGAGGTGTGATGGGGGGAAGTGTTCCTCCTGTTGTTATCTGGCTGTTCCAGACCAGCTTTGTAAGGTCGAGGCCGAGGTATGTGAACTTGAAATTGACTCCGGGTCTGATATGCCATTCATCATTTACCTGGATGTCATACGAGTAAAGCAGTCCTAGGTTGGTTGTGCTCAGGTCGCCCGAGCCTGCCACGTCATATGTTGCGAGGAATCCGATTCCCGAGTTGAAATTCGGTACCGCCTTGTCGAATGAAA
>CAZOHL010000124.1:0-7352 GCA_964579645.1 uncultured Rikenella sp.
TATCATCCCACATAATTGTTTGTTGACCCGGGGCGGTTGCATGCTTGTGCATAACTTGTTTATATGGGTAATAAAGGTAGTTGTTATTTATGGCATTCGGGTGTTAGTGTGGAGGTGAGGTGGGGTTATTAGGGGAGAAATATCGCGTGTTATGGATCAAACCTGACCGCAACCGACCGCAACCAAAAATATCTACATGCAATTCTTCTTTCATTTTGACCTGCCTGACTGATCCTTAATGCCGCCTTCCAATAACTCCAAAACAACCAGATGTGCACAGTGATCCGAGACAACAGAATCACAAATCACTTCGGAGGAAATAACCTTCCAGCGATCCTTCGGGTAATACATGACATAATCAATCTTCTTCGCCGGTGCATCGGACGGATAAGTAGGAGAGGGCACCGCCTCGTCATAGGCATGGCCCCATAAATCCTCCAGGATAAGAATCGGAGTACTTCCCGGCTCTGCATTTAAATCACCTGCAAGAATAGCAGGGTATCGCACGCCGGATAACAATTCATTGACCTTCTTCGCCTGCAGAATCCTGTCTGTCTCGTTACCGGTATGATCAAAATGGGTCCCGATAAAAATAATCGTATCGCCTTCAGGTAATTTAGTCGTGACCATCAATGCAGCCCTCGGCTCATTGTTCCCGGTAAAGGGGAGAGGCATGTTTCGCGAAGCAATAAAACTGTACCTTGATAAAACCCCCTCACCATACCCCCCTCCGTCATAAGGCATCGCCATGCCAAAAAGGGATGCCATTTTCGTCCTCCAACCCAGCTCCGTTGCCAGATCGTAACCAAGTGCCCTCCTGGTCTTGAAATCAACCTCCTGCAACGCAACCAAATCAGGATCAGCCTCCTTTATCACCCCGGCAATCAGATCCAAATTGAAATCTCCCTTCATTGTGGCTCCATGATAAATGTTAAAGGATAGAATACGAACAGTATCGGAACTGCCAGTAACTCCCTGTGAGACAGCAGTGCGGGCAAGACTCGTTAATAAAAAGAGAATTATTATAAATGACCTGCGGTTCATAAGTTCTGCGGGTTAATTATCTATCCTTCAAGAAGTGCGTTCGTAAAGTTTGCCGATTCCGGCTCATAGAATGACAAGAAAACTGATAGGGTTTCAAATATCAGATATTCAGTTATTTATCATGCCTCCGGATCGCGGATTCATCCGGTTGTACAATCTTCCCGGAGAAGTGTATCCATCTGGCGGTGTTCCAGGCAAGAACTTTAACAGAAAATATATTTCATAGAACCGATTCTTGTTTTGTCAACCTTGCAGGGATTAGTAACTGTCATAATTGCAATAAATTAGATATAATGGTCACAAAAAGTTGGCAGGAAGTAATCGAGTTTGGCATCTAATGCTGGTTTGCTGAGATGAATAATAAACCACAATCTAATTCGCGAAAGAGCCAAATAAAAGATCAGTTAATAAAATTCTTGAAAGAGCCAAATAAAAGATCAGCTTAGATAATTCTCGAATGAGCCAAATAATAGATCAGCTGGAAAATTCTGTGATTTCATGCTGATCTTTTGTTTGTTGTCAGGGTCATTACAATATTATGTCTCTCATAAATGCAAGAATCATCGGCTAAATCGGACCACATTACCATAAATTAACAGACACATCTCTGCTGCGTTCATAAGTCATCAAAAGGACTACGTATCTTCTGGATGCTCTTCTCCGTGACATGGGTGTATATCTCTGTAGTCTTGCTGCTCTTGTGCCCCAACAACTCCTGGATGTACCGGAGATCAGTACCTGACTCAAGCAGATGCGTGGCATACGAATGCCTGAGCCCGTGCAGTGTAATTTTCTTTCGAATTCCTGCTTTTTTACATGCTGTCTCGAAAATCTTCTCCAAACTGGTTGCACTGTATGGATACCCCTGTCTCTGACCCTCAAAGAGATACGTTGTCGGCGTATACCTTTGCAGATATGAATCAATCATCCCGACCAGCTTAGGTGAGATTGGAACAATCCTGTCCTTGAATCCCTTGGCCTGTCTGACACTTAGTAACATACGGTCACGGTCAATGTCCTCCATCTCGAGCATTATTGCCTCGCTCCGTCGCAGACCACATCCGTAAATCACACATAATAAAACCCTGTGCTTTTCATTTACCGGTGCCGACAAGATTTTCCTTACCTCTTCCTTGCTGAGAACATTAGGTAATCTGTGACGGACCCGGGGCCTTGTGAATGCACCCGGATCAATTACATTGTTCCGAATTTCCCTGTAAAATTTCCTGACAGCACTTATGAGCTGGTTCTGATACGAGTAACTCAGTCCATTAGGCAGAATATAATCGTTAACCATACCCACGAGATCCTCCGCATTGCACTCCGAAGCCTCCCGCGGAGCGACGAACTTCAGGAAAGCCTCCATCATCGAAGTGTAGGTGCGGATTGTTGTATCCGGAAACCGTCTTGACTCCAGCCAGTTGCGAAATCTCTCAATGTCAGCAGCCGCTGACGAACTGAGCACAATATCCTTTAGAGAGATCTTTCCTTTACCGGGATCAGACTTTCCCTCTGTGACCGGAGGGCGTGAATCTTCAGATTCAATTTTCTGTGCTCCATAAACCTTAACCTCGTCAGCAGAATCATCACGGTCTGACCTGATGCATGATTCTGCCGGTTCATGCTCTGTAAATTCCCAGGGGTCTGTACGAGACTGACTCCTGACTATCCTGATTACCTTTTTCATCCTGCCTTCCTCAGTGAAACTAATGACAGGATTCGTCTTCCTGAAGGCAGTGTAATCAACATATGCATCCCGGCCAAAGGTCCGGAGGATCGTGGAAACGACATCAGGAGAATCCGGTATGTGCCAGCAATTGAGCATTTCACTCCAGACCGCTCCCGGCAACATCTTAACTCTTTCGGTTAACTCCCTTTCTTCAGGGAACCTGAGGGTGACACGCATTCCACCGCCGTGCCGAACCCTTTCGACTTTGATTGTGATCATAATATGCAGCGATTATCATAAGTGTTTCTTCCTTTATTTGTCAGCTCTGGGACCCGTCAGCCCGGAAATCAGTTTAATATCTTCTGAGTGAATCTGAGTCTGCCTCGCGAAGATCTGCTGATGATGCATCACGCAGGGAGCCGGAGTCTGATCCCCGAAGCGATTCGGAATTTGAGTCTCGAAGAGATGATGAATCATTCATTCGTTCTGAACCGGTATTTGAAGGAATACCGCCGGGAGTCTTTATCTGTCCATTGCCTGAGGTTTCTGCTGAGGCGTCGTCATGGACGGCGCCTTCAGGATTCCGCAACCCTTTTGATGCTGCCTGACGCTTTGCACCTGAATCAGTTTCGGGCACTTCTTCTGAATCTGCCTGACGCTTTGCACCTGAGTCAGGGCCGGGCATTGGTTTTGAATCTGCCTTACTTGATTGCTCTGATACAGCGTCGCGCATGGCTGACGAATCAGCACTGCGCAGTCTTTCAGAGTCTATGTCGCGCATTGCTTCCGAATCAGCATCTCGCATTGCGGCTGAGTCACTGTCTCTCAGGGAACCTGAATCTGCAATCATAGTTATGGTATCAATTCAGTGAGTTTTGTCAGGTCTCCTCATTCTTCCCGGAGTAAAGGATCTTTGGATATTAACCTGGCTGGTGTGCCAGGATAAATACTGTGTAATCAAGGCCTTCGAAGATCCAATATGCCTGTTAAGCATTAATTCCGTGTCGGGCCTGCCAGGCAAGCGTCAGCGGCTTCCGGAGGATGCAGCAACCGAAACGGTTACGCTGGCAAGAGTAGTCGCCTGAATGATTTCAGGACAGCGTCAGCGGCTTCCGGATGATGCAGCAACCGAAACGGTTACGCTGGCAATTATAGCAGCCTGAACCTGCCTGATTGTCTGGGCCACGGCGTCTGAAACAGGACTATCCTTCAGGATTTTTCTGACTTGCGACCTGATCATTTTCAATTCTTCCGGGTCACCGGAGAGTATCCGTCGCATTCTGCAGGCTTCCACCAGTCCGGCAAGGGCACTGCTTTCACCGGCATCGCCACGGTAGGTCAGGATGTCATTCTTAAGCTGCCTGATCAGGCTGGCTCTGGTGTAACTTTCGGTAAGAAAGCTTCTGTTCCACGGAATTATCCCAAGCAACCTGGTTTCCTCAATCCTTATAAGTCTCTTGTTTGCAAGTCCTGCCCGTATCTGATTAAGACACCCGTTGTACCGGAAAGCCAGCTTGCGGACCCAGTATCCGGCCCTCCTTGGCCTGGCGGTTTCTGTAATCATCTTTATCACAGCGCTCTTCACCGGATCAGAAGGGGTACTTCCGGGCTTCGGGATAATTCGCCCGTTCTCTATCCCAAGCCTCCCGTTAAGGCAGAGATCAATCAGGATCGCCCCGGCTTGGCCGTAACGAAAATATTGCCTGGAAACAACCAGGCGCCCTTTCTCTGGATGATGGGCAATAAGAAGGAATTTTTCGGAAGTATTGAGTGTCCTTTCCATATATTAGGATTAGATTGTGTCGACTTCAAAAAAGACAGGTTATTAGTTAATTAGGGATCTCGGCTTCAGGATTTGATTATGACAAGGTGTAAAACTTCGTCCCGTCAGTCACATATTGAAGAGGCATTTTGAAAGCGTAAAATTGACGACTTTCACTGACTGACAGAAGATGTAAAATGCAAACACCGGAATTTAGCAAATAATATTGAAAGAAGCAAGGAATATTGCCGGAAAACTTTATTATCTAAATATAAGCGATCTGCAATTACCCGGGTCCGGCGAAATCAATGATCGCAAGCCCAGGAATGCCGGCAGGAGGGGAATGCTATTATACCAGACCTGCAAAACCCATGAAGGCCAGGGCAAGAATGCCTGCGGTGACCAGTGAGATCGGCACTCCCTTCATCCCGGCGGGGATGTCGGCAAGCTCCAGCTGCTCACGGATGCCAGCCATAATAACCAGGGCAAGACCGAAACCAATCGCAGTGGCTCCGCCGTATACAATCCCTTCAAGCAGATTGTAGTCCTTCTTTATAACAAGTATTGCAACACCAAGCACGGCACAGTTCGTGGTGATGAGAGGAAGGAAAATCCCCAGCGACTGATACAGGGGCTGACTGATCTTCTTCAGTATGATCTCAACCATCTGCACCAGGGCCGCAATTACCAGGATAAAGGTGATTGTCTGCATAAAAGTGATTCCCAGCGGTATAAGTACATAAACATGAATTATGTACGTTACCATCGTAGCAAGAACTATTACAAAGACAACAGCTGCACTCATACCAAGGGCAGTACTCACCTTGTTCGAAACACCAAGGAAGGGACAAACACCCAGGAACTGGGCCAGCACCACGTTGTTGACGAAAATTGCCGATATAATGAGAAGTATATATTCCATTTCCTGTCCTCCCTATGCTTTGTTGATCTTGTTCACAATGGCTATCAGGTACCCAAGGGCAATGAATGCCCCCGGCGCAAGTATAAATACCAGTATGCCGTCGCCTTCTATAAACTTGAACCCGGCAATGGCGCCACTGCCTAAAATCTCGCGGATGGCCCCCAGCACCCCGAGTGCACCGGTGAAACCAAGCCCCATGCCGGCACCGTCAACAAACGACGACCAGACTGTATTCTTGCTGGCATAAGCCTCTGCACGGCCAAGAACTATACAGTTCACCACAATCAGCGGTATGAATATCCCGAGTGTCTCATAAAGCGAGGGTACGAAAGCCTGCATCACCTGGTCGACAATGGTCACGAAGGTTGCTATGACCACAATGAAGGCAGGTATACGTACCTTGTCGGGGATTACATTCTTCATCATTGCAATGACAACGTTGGATCCTAACAGAACGAAGGTGGTGGCCAGGCCCATCCCGAGCCCGTTCAGGGCAGAGGATGTAGTGGCAAGGGTGGGACATGTTCCCAATACCAGCACCAGGATCGGGTTTTCCTTAAGAAATCCCTTGGTGAAATTCTTCATCTGGCTCATTTCAGGCTTCCTTTCGTAAAGTTATTTGTCCGGCTTAAATCAGACTTCTCATTGTGAAGGACTCCATATAACTCACTATGGTTTCCTTTCGTAAAGTTTTTCGTCCGGCTCATATCAGACATCCAATTATAAGGTACTTCAAATAATCCACCCGGGACACATTTGGTAAGGTTTATTATATTTCTCATTTCAGACCTCCTTTCTCAAATGTGTTGTAAGCCCTCTGGACTCCGTCACAGAAAGCCCTTGAACTTATTGTTGCAGCGGTGATTGCATCGACCTGACCGCCGTCCTTCTTTACCTTCAGTTTAAACTCTGCCGGGTTCTTTCCCCTGAACTGATCCTTGAACTCGGGCTTCTCCGGTGTCCCGTCAGGAACCATCTTTGTTCCCAGTCCAGGCGTCTCCTTCTGCTCGAGAACGTTCACATTGTATATCGCGCCGTCAGGCGTAAATCCCACCATAAACCCGATGTACCCGCTGAAGCCGTTATTTGTGTATGACTTGACAGCATAACCTACAACCTGGTCGCCATTCCTTGCGGGGTAAACCTCCAGGGAGTCGCCTTCGCCGGTAGGCAGCATGAACATCTCATCATTCGGGTTGTTTGTGAACTCCGGCACAACCTGCTTGATGGCCTCTATCTTCTTGTTGAGCAGGGCGGTGGCAATCGGCTCTTTCGTCATTTCGTAAACGAAACCTAAAGCAGCCGAGGCTCCCAGCGAAATAAGCGTCAGCGAGAGAACCATGTTCCTCAGCGTCGATTCCATCTTAGCCATGCTTCACCTCCTTTCCGAACCTCTTCGGTTTGATGTACTTGTTGAGCAGCGGCACCACCGCGTTCATGATCAGGATGGCAAACGAAACACCCTCGGGATACGCTCCCCAGGTCCTGATCAGAACCGTGATTATCCCGATGCCTATACCGTAAATTATCATTCCCTTAGCCGTCATCGGCGAAGTGACATAGTCTGTTGCCATGAATATCGCGCCAAGCATAAGACCACCTGTAAGCAGGTGGAAGAGGGGATCGGCATATTTCGAAGGGTCAACACCCCAGAGGATGCCGGTGAAGACGGCAACCGTAAGGAGTATTGAAACGGGAATGTGCCATGTGATTATCTTTTTCCAGAGCAAATAGAGACCGCCCAGGATGAGCGCCAGGGCAGCTACCTCACCCATTGAGCCTCCCATGTAACCGTAGAATAGCTGCATGTGCGAAGGGATTTTATCCATCAATGAGGAGATTACCTCACCGTTCTTGACTCCCTCACTTATAATCCCGAGGGGAGTGGCGCCGGTGACGGCATCGGTATAGCCTGTGTTGAAGCCTGACGGCACCGGCCAGCTTGTCATCTGCAC
>CAZOHL010000125.1:0-7166 GCA_964579645.1 uncultured Rikenella sp.
CATCATGGCAGCCAGGCCGTCGAGCATCTGCCGGATGAATATGGTTCTCCTGAGATGCTTTGCCGGGAGGTTCTTAGCCAGCATTACAAGGCTGTTTCGAAAGTTGTAGTAGATTTTCGCGGGGGATCCGTAGCCCATTGTTCCTCCTCCTACGTGCCAGACCACTGAATGAGGGAAGTAGGATATAGTATACCCGGCGTTCTGCATCCTCCAGCAGAGGTCTATCTCTTCCATATGGACGAAAAACGACTCGTCAAAACCGTCGCACTGGTCGAATGCGGCGCCTCTTACAACCATGCAGGAACCTGACGCCCAGAAGATCTCGCGGGTATCGTCATACTGGCCATTGTCCTTCTCCAGGGTGTTGAAGATGCGGCCTCGGCAGAAAGGGTAACCCAGCCTGTCGATAAATCCTCCTGCGGCTCCTGCGTACTCGAACCATTCCCGGCTTGCGTATGACCTGATCTTGGGCTGACAGGCGCCCACATTCGGGTGCATATCCATGAAGGTGATCAGTTTTTCCGCCCATGCGGGCTCAACTTCCACATCGGAATTAAGAAGTATGTAGTATTCGGCTTCAACCTCTTTCAGCGCCCTGTTGTAACCGCCTGCATAACCGTAGTTGCCGTCAAGCCTGATGAGCTGCACATCAGGCTGGTTTTCAGTCACCCACTTAACCGAGTCGTCTTCGGAGCCGTTGTCGGCAACAATTACAGAAGTGTCGGCAGCAAGAGTGTTTTCGACCACCCCAGGAAGAAACTGTTCGAGGAATTTTCTCCCGTTCCAGTTAAGGATAACAACCGCTGTCCTAATCATTTTTTTCGGGTCTTTTGTGTTTCCATCTGCGATGGCTCCAGAGCCAGTACTCAGGTTTTTCCCTTATGATCTCCTCGAGCATGGAGGCATAACGGCAGATGACGGCATTTGGTTCTTCATCCCTTGGGTGTTCGGATATTATACTGTATTCCAGTTCGTAAAATCCTCTTTTGCGTTTGACTATATTCATCATGATTACCGGCATGTCATACTTTACCGCTATCTTTTCAGCTCCCCTGTAGAAACCTGTATCCTGGTTGAGGAAGGTTGTCCAGCAGGCATTGTCATCAGGCGGGGGAGTCTGATCGCCGATGAAACCCGACAGTGTCAGGATTTTCTCACTGCGGTACTTCACGAGATCCCGTACAATATGATTCATGGGTGTTGTATGCATCCCGAATCTCTCCCTGATCTTCCGGAGGAACCGGTCAAAATCCTTGTTTTTTAATGGTTTATAAATAGTTATTACAGTATGTTTTGCAGAGAGCTGGAGTGATGAGTACCACTCCCAGTTGTTATAGTGGCTGGCCAGGGCCACCACATCCCGTCCTTCACTGAAAAACCTGTCTGTAATCGAAGTATCAGGCACAAAGAATCTTTTCCTTATCTGCTCTGAGTTCATGTGCATGGCCTTCAGTGTCTCCACGATCATGTCAGTCAGGTGCCTGTAGAATCTTCTGGCGATTTTTTCCCGTTCTTCAGGGCCCTTTTCCGGGAAGGCATTTCTGAGATTCGTCTCCACCACCCTGCGGCGGTACCTTACTACATGAAAGAAAAACGGCCAGAGCAGGTCTGACAGCAGGTGCAGCGCCCACATTGGAAGGAGTGTGATTGTGTAGCTCAAAGCCACGAATAAATAGTAACCGGCACGCTTCATTATGCTTTTTTATCTGTCAGTTCGCAGTTCATCGAAGAGTCGTCGCGGAGGGTGGTGAGTTTCACCTGCCTTATTGATCCGGGAAGCCCTTTAATCCAGGGTGTCATCACCCGTATATAATTACCTGTAAGTCCGGCCACTGTACCATCATGGCCTCTTTTTTCGAACAATACTTCATGGACCTGACCTGATTCGCCCCGCATGAATTGCATCCTGCGGCTTTCCGAAAGTCTGATGAGCTGTCTGCTTCTCTTTTCCTTCTCCTGCCGGCTCACTGCTCCCGGCAGGTCTGCAGCCGGAGTGCCAGGCCGTGGTGAAAAGGCAAAGACATGAAGGTATGACAGGGGGAGGCTCTCGAGGAAACTGTATGTGTCTGCATGGTCCTCTTCTGTCTCTCCGGGAAAGCCTACAATAACATCAGCCCCGATGCCGGCATCCGGAATTCTTTCCCTGATCTTCATGACCCTGTCACGGAACACCTCCCTCCGGTACCGCCGGCGCATGAGTCCGAGTACCCTGTCATTGCCACTCTGAAGCGGCATATGAAAGTGAGGGAGCAACACCCTGCCTTCGGAGATCATATCAATTATCCGGTCAGTGACCAGGTTTGGCTCAATTGACGAGAGTCTCAGCCGCCTGAGTCCGTTCACCATCATGAGGTTGTCAAGGAGCTTTTCGAGGTTCTCACCGGTGCTTTTCCCGAAGTCGCCCACATTTACGCCTGTAAGGACTATTTCCATTACTCCGCTGGCGACAATCTTTTGAGCTTCAGCTACAATTTCGCTGACGGCAGGATTTCTGCTCTTCCCCCTGGCAAGGGGAACTGTGCAGTATGAACAGTGGTAGTCACATCCGTCCTGAACCTTAAGGAATGACCTGGTCCTGTCGCCGGCTGACCATGAGGACATAAATCCATCATTGTCAACGGATTCGCAGGAGTGTATTTCGGGTGCGGTGCGTTTCTGAAGGTTGTCTATATAGGAAGCGACATCAAATTTTTCGTATGTTCCGAGCACCAGGTCGACTCCTTCGATTGATGCCGCCTCCCCGGGTCTCAGCTGGGCGTAGCATCCGACGACGGCAATGAATGCATCAGGGTTGCGGTGGACGAACTTCCTCACTGCCTGCCTGCATTTGCGGTCAGCAGTATCAGTGACTGTACATGTGTTGATCACATATATGTCAGCATGACTGTCAGCAGAGACCCTCTCGAACCTGTCATCCGGGAAGGTGCGTGCTATTGTGGAGGTTTCGGCAAAATTAAGCTTGCATCCCAGGGTATGAAACGCTACTTTCCTCTTCAAAACTAAATGGTTACTGTTCAGGATGCAAAAATAGCAAAAAAGCCGGATCAGAGCAGCTTGCTCGCCAGTTCCGCCAGGAAGCTTCTCTCACCCTTGACCAGGTGGACGTGGGCGAAGAGGTCAAGCCCCTTCATCTTGTCAGAGAGGTAGCTGAGCCCGTTGGAACCGGAGTCAAGATACGGCGAGTCAATCTGTTCGATATCGCCTGTGAAGACCATTTTCGTTCCCTCGCCGGCCCTTGTGATGATTGTCTTCACCTCGTGGGGGGTAAGGTTTTGCGCTTCGTCGACGATGAAGAAGATATTCGAGAGGCTTCGGCCTCTTATATAGGCCAGGGGGGTTATTACGAGCTTCTCGTCCTTGATCATGTCATTTATGCGTATGAATTCCGGGCTCTGGGCGCTGAACCGGTGTTTGATTACTGTAAGGTTGTCAAACAGTGGTTGCATGTAGGGGTCCATCTTCTCCTTCACGTCTCCCGGAAGGAAACCCATGTCGCGGTTGGCGAGGGGTACTATCGGCCTTGCAAGGAATATCTGCTTGTAGCGTTTGTGCTGATGCAATGCTGCGGCAAGTGCCAGAAGAGTCTTGCCTGTGCCTGCCTTGCCGGTAAGGGAGATAAGCTGTATGTCAGGATCACAGAGTGCGTCAAGGGCGAATGTCTGTTCTGCATTACGTGGATCGATGCCGTATGTAGTCTGCTTGAGAACCCTCACCAGCATTTTTGTGGCAGGGTCATAATGGGCAAGTGCACTGGAATTGCTGTTCCGGAGAATGAAGTAATGATGCCCCGGCTCAGTATCCTTTATTTTGAGTTCAGTGGCAGGCACACCGTCAGCCTTCTCATATAGCTTATTAATGAGATCATGGTCTATGTTCTCGATTATCCTGATACCCTTGTAGAGATCATCCAGGTTTGCAACCTTGTCGTTCTGGTAGTCTTCAGACCTGATTCCCAGTGACTTTGCCTTCATCCTGAGGTTGATGTCCTTTGTTATAAGGACAACGGTTTTATCCCTGTTTTCCTGAGTGACAAATTCGGCAATTGCAAGTATCCGATGATCAGGTGTTCTTTCCGGGAATGATTCGGATACCCTTTCGGAGAACTGTTTTCCGGTCTCGATGTGAAGTGTGCCAAGATTTTCACCAAGAGGGATATTGCCCGTAAGGAGCATATCACCCGCAATTTTGTCGAGTTCACGGGTAAATTCCCGGGCATGGAAATTTATCATGTCATTACCCCGCTTGAACTTGTCAAGCTCTTCCAGCACCACGATGGGTATTATCACATCGTTTTCCTCAAAGTTGTAGATGCATGTGTAGTCATGCAGCAGCACGTTTGTGTCAAGAATAAAAATCTTCTTTTGTTTTTTCTTTTTCGCCATAACGGATTTTGTTTAAAAAGGCAGCATCTCCGGCGCAGATATTACCACGGTGACAAAGATAGCCGTGCCACATATCGGTGAAGACCGCTTTTTGTAAATTTGCGAACAACCGTACAAAGGTTATCAACATGACATACAAGGAAACCGTTGAGTATCTCTTCAGCATGCTGCCGGCTTATCACCGTGTTGGCAAGCCTGCATACAAGGGCAATCTTGACAATACGCTCGGGCTTGACCGCTATTTCGGACATCCGCACAGAATGTTCAGGTCAGTACATGTAGCGGGAACCAACGGGAAAGGATCGGTATCACATATGACAGCCTCGGTTCTGCAGGAGGCAGGTTACAGGACAGGTCTATACACATCTCCCCACCTGAAGGATTTCAGGGAAAGAATCAGGATCGACGGTAAAATGATCCCGGAAGACGAGGTAATCAGGTTCGTGGAGAAACACGATGAAATTATCAGGCTGATCAAACCTTCATTCTTCGAACTGACGGTTGCGATGGCGTTTGATTACTTTGCCAGGAAGAGGGTTGACATTGCCGTCGTCGAAGTGGGAATGGGAGGAAGGCTTGATTCCACCAACATTATTACGCCACTGCTGTCAGTCATAACCAATATCGGACATGATCACATGGAATTTCTGGGGAACACACTGGCGGCTGTTGCAGGGGAGAAAGCCGGCATCATCAAGGAGGGGGTGCCTGTCATAATAGGGGAGACGCAGCCTGAGACCCAGGATGTTTTTCTCCGGAGGGCAGAGTCTCTACATGCACCGATAAGCTTTGCCGACCAACGGTTCGGGTGCAGGCTTGGAAGGTTTTCACCGGCGGGGTCCCTGAGGAGGTTCACTATTACAGGCCTTGATGATGGCGTGATCATGAGGGGTGAGACACCGCTGGGAGGCCTGGCACAGAAGAAGAACCTGCAGACCGCCGCGGCTGTTGCGGAGACATTGTCAGCACAGCTCGGGCTGAGTCAGAATCATTTTTTAAGCGGCGTGGTACGTGTTGTGGACAATACCGGGCTGATGGGCAGGTGGCAGGTACTGTCACAGTCACCGCTGACAGTGTGTGACACAGGACATAACAGGGAGGGGCTTGAATATGTGATGAGACAGGTCAGGGCAACGGTGAAGGAGAATCTTCACATGGTTATCGGCTTCGTGAATGACAAGGACCTGGGGTCTGTTTTGCCTCTTTTCCCGCGCAATGCCATATATTATTTTACAAGGGCATCGGTACCCAGGGCTCTGGATGAGAATCTGCTGAAGGCAGCTGCAGCGGGGTACGGACTGGCCGGCAACAGCTATCCAACGGTCATGGAGGCAGTTGCCGCTGCAAGATCCGCGGCCGCACCGGAAGACATGATCTTCATCGGCGGGTCAACGTTTGTGGTTGCAGATGCACTGGGAGAGAGGCAATAGGCAATAGGCATCAGGCAGTAGTGAAGTTGCTGCAAATAATTTAGTTACTGTATGCATTGGCAACACTTATGCCTATTGCCTACTGCCTAATACCTGTTGCCTGCTCAACATCAGACTGCTTCTATCGTTGACGGTGGTTTAGTGGCAATATTATAGGTGACCGATACAACGCCGGGCACCTTTTCCAGTATCTCTGATGCAAGTTTTTCGAGCAGTTCAAACGGCAAGCGGGTAGGAGTGGCGATTCGGGCATCGATGCTGTCCCAGCAACGGACCTCAATCTGCCTGCCGAAATCACGCTTGCCGTCACGCATGCCGGTAACACGGTCATCATGGAGTATGGCCATGTACTGGAAAGCTCCCCTGCCGGCAAGCAGTCTCTCGACAATCACAGTGGCTTTTCTGACAATATTGAGTTTTTCCTGTGTCACCTCGCCGATTATTCGTGCTGCAAGAGCGGGACCCGGGAAAGGAATGCGGTTGAACATCTCTTCAGGAAGTCCGGCAGCGCGGCCTGTCATCCTGACTCCATCCTTGCGGAGCTGGATCAGCGGTTCAAGTATATGGTACCCGAAAGTCTCCTGCGGGTCAATTCCGAGCTGGGCAAATACATTGTGCTGGCGCTTGATGCCTGCAACAGTCTCGTCGATATCAGTCAGGATGGTTCCCTGCAGGAGGTACCTGGCTCCGCTCTCCCTTACGATCCGCCCGAATACCTTTTTATAGAATGTCTGGGTAATGGCTTCCCGTTTCTGTTCCGGATCGGTTATTCCCTTAAGGGCTTCGAGGAACTCCTGCTGTGCGTCGATGATCTCAACCTTCACGCCAAGCTTTGCGAAGACTGAGGCGACAGCTTCAGGTTCCCCTTCACGCATAAGACCGTTCTGGATGAATACTGTCCTGAGTCTTTCGCCCAGGGCCAGGTGGCCTATCATGGTGACAACCGACGAATCGACGCCCCCTGAGAGAGCGTTGATTGCTGTGCCGTCGCCAACGGCGGCCCTGATCTCGCTTACCTTCTCGGCAATGAACAGTCCGGTGTTCAGATCCTGTGCCTTAATTTCACTTAACATGTCTGATGGAGTTTTTAGTGGTTGGTACAAATATAGTCAAGGCTGATGCCCCATTGTAAATATATATCGGGAAGAAATGAGCACTATATCAACCGTTGCAGAGAAAAACTTGACAACACTTTTTCTGTAGCGTAAATTTGATAAACAATAACCTCAGAGACAACTATATATGGAGTTTCCCGAAAATCCCCGACAAGAGTAGGGAGTGAAGGCCGAAAAACTGAAGAGTAGGCATACCTAAAACACGGACTATGAAAGTAATTTCGCTAACGGTTGCGGTT